>NZ_JIAF01000004.1:998095-1330793 GCF_000688375.1 Prevotella sp. HUN102
AGAAGTCCTATGTTGGTGCGAAGATAGCCCTTCGCATATCTGATGAAGGCAAAGAAGGTGCTCTTCTTTGTCAGCGTTCCGTCGAAGTCGAATGCGTAAACTTTCATATCTCAAGATTTAATGATTGATGAAACAAGTAATTATGGTGTGTCGGATAAATCTGTTTGGGCTATATTTTTGTGTCGGAAAGGTTTTTGTTTGGTTTCGGAGTTGCAGGTTCTGCTTGTCGTTTATTGTTTCTCTTGTGTGGTTTCAGCCCGAAAGTGCTTTGTAGGCTTCCCTGACCTGTTTTTCGATGACAGCCGGAACCATCCCCGTGATGGGTTCGTTTGCTTTCACGCGGTTTCTTATTTCCGTGCTGCTGATATTTATCAGTTCCGTTTTTAGCAGTCTGACGTTCTTCGGAAGCACGTTTTCCTCGATTCCATCGCCGATTCTCGGATAAACGGCTATCTGATAGTTGGCGAGAATGTCCTCGTAGTGATACCACTTGTCGAAGGCTTTCCAGTTGTCGCCACCGATTAACAAGGTGAATTGATGGCGGGGAAAATCTTTTGAAAGGCTTTGAAGTGTG
Organism: Prevotella sp. HUN102; assembly: GCF_000688375.1. NCBI lineage: Bacteria > Pseudomonadati > Bacteroidota > Bacteroidia > Bacteroidales > Prevotellaceae > Prevotella > Prevotella sp. HUN102. The sequence goes on from NZ_JIAF01000004.1 coordinate 998,670, forward strand.
TCCCAAGTATAGGACGGTTTCGGGAGATGGAACTCATAGTCGGAGGCTATGAGTCTGTGTTTGTCTTTCAAAACTTCCTGAACCATCTTCAATCGGAGATGGTCGTCGAGAAGTTTTACGTTTATCTTGAACGGATTTTGTGGAGAAACTACGAACCAGACTTCGTCCAGCTTTGCCTGTTTGAGAAATGCTTCAGCCAAGGCCACGTGTCCGTTGTGTATCGGATTGAATGTTCCTCCGTAGATTCCGATTCTCATTTGTGGAGTGTTGTATTGAGTAGAGGCGTGCCGTGTTAGGTCGTACTGCATTTTTTTGTGCCGCTCTTATGGCTCTAAGAATGCTTTGAGCACCTCATAGGTTTCTTGTTTAGCCTTTTCCAAATCGTCGTTCACGATGATATGGTCGAATCTGTCGGCAAAAGTCAGCTCGTATTCAGCCTTTGCCAGTCGGTTTTCGATGGCTTCGGGAGTGTCGGTATGACGCCCTTCGAGTCTCTTCCGCAGTTCTTCTACCGATGGAGGCTGCACGAAAAGGCTGAGTGCACGGTCGCCGTAATACTTTTTTATGTTGCAGCCACCCTTTACGTCTACGTCGAATATCACGTTTTGGCCGGTTTGTGATTGCTGTTCCACCTGCGATTTCATCGTGCCGTAGAAGCGTCCTTCATATACTTCTTCGTATTCGAGGAACTCATTCTGCGCTATTTTTTCCTTGAACTCGTCCGGAGACAGGAAGATGTATTCCATTCCGTTCTGTTCTGTGCCTCTTGGTGCGCGTGTAGTGCAACTGATGGAGAATGCGAGATTGAACTCCGGATGCTCTTTCATCAGCCATTGTACGATTGTGCTTTTGCCTGCACCCGATGGTGCTGAGAATATGATAAGTTTTCCCATTTCAGTTTTCCTAAGTCCTTCAAAGGAGAGGGGCGTTTTTTGTGTGCTCTGTTGTTTGGATTGGTTGGAGTTGTTCGTTGTCTTTCTGCTTGAAAGGGTGAATGCTTTAGCTTTGCAGCAACTTTGCCGGACACGGTTTATAGCGCGTTGAGCACTTGTTCCTTGATTTGTTCCAACTCGTCCTTCATCATTACGACGATGTTTTGCATTTCAGCCTGATTGCTCTTTGAGCCGGTTGTGTTGATTTCTCGACCCATTTCCTGTGCGATGAAACCGAGTTTCTTGCCCACGCCGTGTCCGTCTTCTGCCATTGTCTCGCGGAAATACTTGAGATGATTGGTAAGACGCTGACGCTCCTCGCTGATGTCGAGTTTCTCTATGTAGTATATCAGCTCCTGTTCAAGACGGTTCTTGTCGTAGTCTATCGACGGAATCTGCTTCAATCCTTCGATGATTCGCTCCTTTATCTTGGGCACACGGCTTTCCTCGTAGGGTTCGATGCTCTTCAGGAGGGCTTCGATGTTGTCGATCTTTTCGTTGAATTTCTTTTCAAGCGCAGCTCCTTCCTGTGTGCGGAACTCAATAAGTTTCTGCATTGCTTCCTCAACGGCCTGCTTGGCAGCCTTCCATTCCTCTTCGTCGAGGACTTCTATTTCGGTCTTTGCCGTTACGTCGGGAAGGCGAAGGAGCGTTACATACCAGTCTTGTGGCTCTGGAATGCCTGTCTGTGCCGAGATAGCTTTAAGCTGATTGTAATAGTTCTCTACCAATTTTGCGTTGATTGGGGTGGCATCCAGCACGGCTTCTTTCTCAACCCATAGTGAAAAGTCCACCTTTCCACGTTCGAGCTTTTGTGAAATCAACTGTCTGATTTCCATTTCTTTCTCTCTGTAAAGTGGAGTGATGCGAGCAGAAAGATCAAGTGTCTTGCTGTTCAGCGACTTGAATTCAACATTTATCTTCTTTTCCTTGTAGGTTACGACTGCTTTTCCGTAACCGGTCATAGATAATATCATTGGCTTTTCTGTTTATTATATTTCTGCAAATGTACGAAAAACCCACGAAAACACCAAATGAGCAGTTTAAAAGCTTCTTAAAAGCAACGTAAACGGCAAACAAAAAGCCAATCAGTATGGACTGACTGGCTTCTGTATGTTGTGTAGCTGGTGTCTTTTCAGTTTAGCTGTATCTCAAAATTTGGTCTTTCACTACCTTGGCGTAGCGTCCAAGACGGTTGAGCTTGCAAAGCTGTTCCACGCTGATGCCGTGCTGTTCTGCGATGGATTCGAGTGTTTCGCCCGAAGATACTTTGTGATATAATATCTGAGTACCGTTCGAGGTAGTCATTGCGTGGGTCTGACGAGTTGAATAATCCGTTGTCTGGCTCGCTGCTCTGTTGCTCTTTGAGTAGTTGCCAGTTCCTTGAATGTTCTCTTTTGAGTAGCCGGGACTGGATGCTGTGCCGCGAAGTGCCGTTGCACGTGCTGATTCGCTGTCTACTGTGCTTCTGCGGTAAGTGTAGAAGTCGCCCGTTACGTCCTGATGTGCAAAGTCGAACAGCAATGCCGGGTTGATGGCTACGCCACACAGGCGTGTCTCGAAGTGAAGGTGGGAACCAGTTGAGCGACCAGTGTTGCCTCCCAAACCGATAGGCTGTCCCGCAGTAACGTTCTGATTTTCGTGAACGATTTGCTTTGAGAGATGGCCGTAGTATGTTTCAAGACCGTTGTTGTGTCGAATCACAATATATTTACCGTATCCTCTTGCTTCATAATCAACTATTCGTACTTTGCCTGAGAAAGCAGCGCGAATCGTATCGCCGATATATACCTTGATGTCGAGGCCTTTGTGAGCACGACCCCAGCGACGGCCGAAATTACTTGTTACAACTCTGCTTGGCGATGGCATGTGGAAGCCGCGCAAGTCTATTTTGAATGTCTCTGGAAGTGTGCCGGATGCGTGTGTCTTCGTGTTGCTCCAATCATTGTAAAGCAATGCTGAAGGGTTCTCAAAGCTTTCAACTTCCTGCAATCTATTGACTACGATAGTATCAAGGCTTGTTGCTCGACGATCAACGGGAGCTTGTCGTGCGATAAGATCCTGTGCATTTGCCGATATTGCGGCAAAAGCCATCACTGTTGAAAATGCGAATGTCTTAAATATCTTCCTAAGAGTCATTGTCAATTACTTTGTTTTCGGTTAAAACTCGATTTGAAACTTCAGTAAGTTTCTTCCTTAAAATCCATATAGTTGAACAATACAAAAACCCCGCTAATAGATTGAAAGCGATGCAAAGATAAGAAAAAAAGGATGGAATAAATGGACGATTAACAGTTTTTAGTCTGTTTTTAACATCACGAATGCACCTAAATATTTAAATATATAAAATGCGAATGTCCTTTATTTAAATGGTTTTTGGAATATATTTGCAATGAATATTCAGGAAATTGCAGCCCAATTTGTATTAGTGTTTCTTAACATTTTAAGACGATCCCACAACATTTGATACTCCACCTTATTACATTCAGGGTCGTTTGTAATGATTTTCTGCGCTTCATCACGTGCCAACTGAACCAATTGACCGTCGCGTGCAATGTCGGCAATCTTTAAATCGAATGCAATACCACTTTGTTGGGTTCCCTCTAAATCGCCGGGACCACGCAATTTCAAGTCAGCTTCGGCAATGGCAAAGCCGTCATTGGTGTCGCACATAATGTCGATGCGCTTGCTTGTTTCCTTTGACAGCTTGCGGCTTGTAACGAGAATGCAGTAGCTTTGCTCGGCACCGCGCCCCACACGGCCACGCAACTGGTGCAGTTGAGACAATCCGAAACGCTGCGCATCGAGAATTACCATCACGCTGGCATTAGGAACGTTCACGCCAACTTCGATAACGGTGGTTGCAACAAGTATCTGCGTCTTGCCTTCAACGAAGAGTTTCATTTCGGCTTCCTTTTCCTTGTCCTTCATCTTTCCGTGAATCTTGCTCATTTGAAACTCCGGAAAGACCTCCTTCAGTGCCTCATAGCCTTGCTCAAGATTCTTCAAATCAATCTTTTCGCTTTCCTTTATGAGTGGGAAAACGATATAAACCTGTCTGCCCAACCGAATCTGCTGGCGAATCCCAGTGTAAAGACTCGTTGTCTGGTCGTCGTATTTATGAATGGTTTCTATGGGTTTGCGACCCGGAGGCAGCTCGTCGATAACGCTGACGTCCAAATCTCCGTAGATGGTCATTGCCAAAGTGCGTGGAATAGGCGTTGCCGTCATCACGAGAACGTGCGGCGGATTCTCGCTCTTGCTCCACAGTTTGGCACGCTGCGCCACACCAAAACGGTGCTGCTCGTCGATAACTGCCAGACCGAGATTCTGAAACTGCACCTTGTCTTCAATGATAGCGTGCGTTCCCACCACTATATTAATAGAGCCGTCGATGAGTCCGTCGAGCACCTCCTTGCGCTTCTTGCCCTTCACAATGCCTGTAAGAAGCTCTGTTTTCAAGTTCATTCCCTTGAGGAAATCCTTTAAAGTCTGCAAATGCTGTTCGGCAAGTATTTCCGTCGGAGCCATCAGGCACGCCTGAAATCCGTTGTCGATGGCAATGAGCATCGACATAAGAGCCACCAGCGTCTTTCCCGATCCCACGTCGCCTTGCAGCAAACGGTTCATCTGCTGGCCACTTCCCATATCCTTTCTTATTTCCTTAACTACACGTTTCTGCGCTCCCGTGAGTGCGAAAGGAAGGTTATGAGCATAGAACCAGTTGAACTGTGCGCCTACGGTCTTGAAGTTATAGCCCCGATACTTCCTTCTATGGTCGCTCGCATACCTCAGAATATTGAGCTGAACATAGAACAATTCCTCGAACTTCAACCTAAATTGCGCCCGCTGCGTGTCTTCAACCGACTTGGGATAATGTATCTTTCTCATTGCCTCATCCCTTGAAATAAGGTGCAGAGGCTGCGTAATGAAGTCGGGAAGCGTTTCCGGAAGCGTGGCAGGAATCTTGGAAATAAGCGTCTTTGTCAGCTTTTCTATGGCACGCGAAGTCATTCCTGCCTTCTTCATCTTCTCCGTTGTGGAGTAGAAAGGCTGCATACCCATATCGTTCAGTTGCACTTCCGTTGCATCGTCGATATCGGGATGCGTGAACTGGAACCGTCCGTTGAATACCGTCGGTTTTCCGAACACGATATATTCTTTGTCTATGAAGTAGTTCTTGTAGATGAACTGCGTGCCGTTGAACCATACGAGGTCGCAAACGCCGTGCCCATCGCTGAAATGTGCCACGATACGCTTCTTTCTTTTCCCCATTTCGAACTCCTCAAAACTGAGAATGCGTCCCTTTATCTGCACGAAAGGCATATCGGGAACGAGTTCTGAAATGAGATAAATCTTTGTTCGGTCTACATATTTATATGGATAATACTCAATCAAGTCACGATAAGAGTTGATTCCAAGCTCTTTGCTTAGAATCTCTTTTCGCTTTGGACCTACGCCCGAAAGATACATTATGTCTTGATCGAGGATGTTCATAATGGAAAATGTGAGAGGGGAAATGGGAAACGTGGGATGTGAAAAGGGAAAAGGAAAATGGGAGACGTGAAAAGGGAGATGTGAGAATGTGAGGTGGAAGATGTGAAATGTGAAAAGGGAAATGTGAAATTTGCTATGCGGTAATTTCTATTTTCCTTCGTTTTTCCATTTCCCATTTCACGTCTCCCATTTCCCATTTCCCTTTTTCCATCTCACATTAAACATTTCCCATCTCACATTAAACATTTCCCATCTCCCATTTCACATTTAAAGCTCTTCTTTCAGCAGCACGTCTGCCAGTTTCAAGTCGAATGGAGTTGTAATCTTTATGTTCTCTCTGTTGCCTTCCACCATCGCCACCTTGCATCCAAAACTTTCCATCACGCTTGCGTCGTCGGTAAACGACTCGTTGAAGTCTTGTTGAAAAGCCATTTTGGCAAGCGTAATCTCGAACACCTGTGGAGTCTGCACGCTTCGGTAGTCGGCTCTCTGCACGTTCTTGGCGTTGCCGTTTGGGGCAATGTGGCGCAAAGTTTCCGTTACAGGCATCACGGGAATGGCTGCACAGGTGTTGCCTGCCGTATCGTAGCATCTGCCGATGGTTTCGATGGAAACAAAGGGACGCACACCGTCGTGAAATCCCACCAGTCCCATTTCGTTTTCAGGAATCAAATCGAGTCCGTTTTTAGACGAATGGAAACGTGTTTCGCCCCCATTTGCAATCTGGTGTTCCTCGATGAAATCGTACTTTTTGCACAATTCTCTCCAATATTCCTGTTCGGATTCGGGCAAAACGAGAATCACTTTCAAATCCTTGTCGTACTCGTGAAATCTTTCGATTGTGCGCATCAGAACCGGTTTCCCGCCAATGGGAAGAAACTGCTTGGGAACATCTGTCCCCATTCTCAATCCCTTGCCGCCTGCAACAATGATAATATAATTCATACTTTTCCTTAGTGCATTGCAATGAGTTCGTTGATCAGCATTCCATTCTTCACTTCTTCTGCCTTGGCCTCGGAAGTGAGTTGGCTCAAGATACGGAAACCGTACATAAACGATGCGGCAGGGCCTTTACCCGTCGTGATGTTTCCGTCCACGGTTACCAATTCATTCGTGTATTCTGCACCGGTAAGGAACTTCTCGAAACCCGGATAGCAGGTTGCGCGACGGCCGTTCACGATGCCCAGACTGCCCAATACCATAGGAGCGGCGCAGATGGCACCGATACGCTTGCCCTCCTCAAAGTGTTTCAGCAATACTTTTCCCAAACCTTCGTGTGCGTTCAGGTTGGCAGCACCGGGCATTCCTCCCGGCAGCATCAGCACGTCTGCATCGCTGAAATCGTCGATTTCATCGAACAAAGCATCAGCTTTCACGCCGACGCCGTGTGCAGATTCCACCATCAAGTCGTCCGAAATGCTCACGGTCTTCACTTCAACGCCACCTCTTCTAAGGATGTCTACCGGTGCCAATGCCTCGATGTCTTCAAAGCCGTTGGCAAGAAATACATATACTTTAGCCATATCGTTTGTTTTTATAGTTTTCTGTTTTTTGTTTTGCGTTATGCAAATATAGTAATTATTTTGGAAATGCCAATGAATTAAAGGGAACTTAACGGATGAAACAAAGATTTTTGCCATCGGGCAGATGGAAGACTGTTAATCTCAATCGCTTTGAATAATATTGACAAAAGGCTTCGTATAAATCGTTTTTTCCGAACAAAATATTTTTTATTTTCAAATATGCGAATTATGAGCCGTTTTGTAATCTGTTGATAATTAATGAATTAACAAAAATCGTTCTGTTTGGATAATAAAACTGACGAAAAAAGGAGGTATAAACGACCAATAAACGTAATCATCAGACCAACATTTGGCTTTCGTTCTTCGCAAGTTCGTTTTGCATTTTTGCGAAGATTGCAATGCGTTCTTCGCACAATCGTTTTTCATTCTTCGCACAGTTGCGTTCCAAGGCTGCAAAAAATGAATTGCATTGGAGGAAATAAGCCGATGAAATCTCTATTTCGTTGAAAAATTTGGAGCGTTTTTTGGTAATCAAATTTTACAAAGGAGGTTTTCGCCTGCTGTGAAAAGGAAGAAAATCAACAGGAAAATAGCTGATGAATGGATTGTTTTTTCCAATTCTTCCACATTATTTATATATTATGCCTAAGTTATCAACAAAATTCCTTATTTTTGCATTGAAGTAGCTACGAACAACAACAAAATACGAGGTATATGGCTGAAAAGAAACTCAGTTTCGCCATTTTTGGAAACGACAGGCAGGCAAAGGAATCTGCAAGTATTGCCGAGCAGTTGAAATGTTTTGCCAATCGCAATGCGGAGATCTATATGGAAGAATCCTTCTACATAGCCCTGAAGAAGGCGATGCGCAGGGATTTGGACGTGAACAGCGTTTTCGAAGGCTCGAACTTCGAGGCAGACTATGCTGTTTCTATGGGTGGCGACGGCACTTTTCTGAAAGCTGCCCGGTTCGTAGGCCCTAAGAATATTCCGATTATCGGTGTGAATATGGGCAGATTGGGATTTCTGGCGAATGTGTTGCCCGATGAAATTCCTTCTATGCTCAACGATGTTTATGCCGGAAACTTCGATATTGACGAGCGGGCTGTAATCAAACTGGAATCGGAGAACGAGCAGATTAAGGCCTATCCCTATGCGCTGAACGATATTGCCATCCTGAAACGGGATATGGCATCGATGATTTCGATACATACGAGCATCAACGATGAATACTTGGTTACGTATAAAGCAGACGGACTGATTGTGAGCACGCCGACAGGCTCGACGGCTTATTCGCTGTCGAACGGTGGCCCGATAATGGTTCCGCAGAGTGGCATCCTCAGTCTCACGGCAGTTGCTCCGCACAGTCTGAATATCCGTCCGGTGGTTATCAGCGACGAAGACGTGATAAAGCTCGAAGTGGAGAGCCGCAGCCATAATTATCTGGTGGCAATCGACGGCCGTTCCGAGAAATTGAAGGAAGGAACGACAGTAACGATTCGCAAGGCACCGTTCAGGATTCGCATACTGAAGCCCCGGGGACACCACTATTTCCCTACATTGCGCTCGAAGATGATGTGGGGAGCTGATACAAGAGAATAGTTCCGATGGGCGATAGCAGAACAATAAAGCGTGTTATCCTCATTCAGCATTTCCTGATTTGAAGATTATGAGTTTAAAAACAAAGATAAAGGGACTCTTTAAGGTACCGGATACAAGATATAAATCGGGAGAAATCTTCCGATGGCTTTGGAATGCGTGGAGGGGCAACAGGGTGCAGGCATTGCTGAATGCCGTGCTCGGTTTGCTCGGCGTTGTGGTTTCGCTGTCGTCGGTCTGGGCAGTCCAGCACGCCATCGACGTGGCTTCGCACGTGGTTGTGGGCAATATCTACAAGGCAGTCTTGCTGATGGGAACGCTGATTCTCTGTGAGTTTGCGCTGAGCATATCCTCCGTCTGGGTAAGAAACATCTTGGGAATCAGGGCGCAGAACCGGATGCAGCAGAAACTTCTGGACCGGATTCTCCGTTCTGAATGGCGGGGAAAGGAGAGCCATCACTCGGGCGATGTGCTGAACAGGCTGGAGATGGACGTGTCGAATGTGGTGAACTTTCTCACGGAAGTGATTCCCAACTCGCTTTCCACGCTCGTGATGTTCCTCGGAGCATTCTGCTATCTGCTGCTGATGGACTGGCGACTGGCGATAATTATCGTGGTGATGATACCGATTTTCGTGCTTTTCAGCAAGGTGTATGTAAGGCAGATGCGCAGCCTGACGCGCGAGGTTCGCAATTCCGACTCGAAAGTGCAGAGCGTTCTTCAGGAAACCATACAGCACCGGATGCTCATAAAGACGCTCGAGGGCGACGAGGCAGCCGTGGACAAACTGGAGGGAACGCAGAGCGAACTGCGGAGCAAGGTGGTTCGGCGCACGAAGTTCTCCATTTTCTCCAATCTCGTGCTGAATCTCGGCTTCTCCATCGGCTATCTTGTGGCGTTTACGTGGGCAGCCGTTCGACTGGCGGCAGGCACATTGACTTTCGGAGGTATGACGGCCTTTCTGCAATTAGTGAACAGAATACAGAGTCCGGCACGCCAACTGACACGCCTTGTTCCGTCGTTCGTATCTGTTTTTACGGCAGCCGAACGACTGATGGAACTGGAGGAGAATCCATTGGAGGAACAGGGAGAACCCATTGAGCTGAATGCGCCTTGCGGCGTTCGGTTTACGGACGTGAGCTATCGCTACGATGATGTGGACGGCGACGTGCTGAAAAATCTCAGTTTCGACTTCTATCCGGGTTCCTGTACAGCCATTCTCGGCGAAACAGGCTCGGGAAAGACCACGCTGGTAAGAATGATACTTGCCCTTCTGCGCCCCCAGAGCGGCAAGGTGGAGATATATAATAAGGAGGAAAGCCGAGAGCTCGGTCCGTTGCTTCGCACGAACTTCGTCTATGTGCCGCAGGGAAACACGCTGATGAGCGGTACCATCCGTGAAAACCTGCTGTTGGGCAAGGTGGATGCTACGGACGAAGAGATGGAAGAAGCGTTGAGGAAGAGTTGTGCCGACTTTGTTTTCGCCCTTCCCGATGGGCTTGATACGCAGTGTGCGGAGCAGGGTGGAGGATTGAGCGAGGGGCAGGCGCAGCGCATTTCTATCGCCCGTTCCCTTCTCCGCAACCGTTCCATTATGCTTTTCGACGAGGCCACGTCGGCACTCGACCCCGAGACGGAACGCCTGCTGCTGAAGAACATTCTCTCGAATCACGACAAGACGGTCATATTCATTACCCACCGGCCGGCAGTCGTGGACTATTGCGACCAGACATTAAGGATAGAAAAAATATAAAATTAAATGATAATGAAACGAATACTATTATTTGTAATGCTTTTCTTTGCGTCTCTGGGAAGTATGCAGGCGCAGGATTTAGACTCACAGTATGCTACAAATCTCTTGAAGCCCGGTACACAGGCACCCGATTTCACGCTGCAGACTGCCGACGGTAAGAACATCAGGCTGAACAGCTACCGTGGCAATTACGTGATTCTCGACTTCTGGGCCTCTTGGTGTCCCGATTGCCGGAAGGATATTCCCGCTATGAAGGAAATCTGGAAAGACTTTATGGACTATAACGTGAGGATAATCGGCATTTCGTTCGACACGAACCGCGAGTCGTGGATAAAGACTTACTGGGAAACCTATCAGATGAACTGGACACAGGTGAGCGAACTGAAGAAGTGGAAGAAGGAAACCTACGTGGACAGGCTCTACAATGTGGACTGGATTCCGGCGATGTATCTCATCGATCCCAACGGAAAGGTGGTGCTGGGTACTGTCGAAGTGGAGAAACTGCGCGCCGCCTTGGAGTCGTTGAAGTCTGAAATGAAGAGCAGCAAAGCAGCTTTCGACGTTGCTCCGGAGTTCATTGGAGGCGAAAGTGCGATGAATCAGTATTTCGCCGACAACCAGCTGTACTCGTTGAAAGCCAAGAAAATGAAGATAAACGCAACGCTCCTGTGCACCTTCAACGTTGAGATGGACGGCTCAACATCGGGCGCACGTGTGATGGAAGTGAAGGAACTGAAGGCGGGCAATCCGAAGTTTGCAAAGCTGAAGGCTGAAAAACGGGACAAGATTATGATTGACGCGGAGAATCATTTCAGGCGCGAGGCAGTCCGTCTGATTGAAAAGATGCCTGAATGGACGCCTGCAACGAAGGACGGACGACCCGTACAGGGCACTGTAACGGCAACAATCAGCTTCACACCGGAGGGAAAGAATATGCTGAATGTATTGAAGAATGCAACGGAAACAGCCAAGTCTGCATTGAAGTTGTAGCGTTCCTATGTTGTTAATTTGGTTTTTCAGCATTGAAAATCCTGTACAGTTCCATACGAATATTCCTGAGTTCGAGACAGAGCGAACTCAGGAATATTTATTAGTGTATTATTGTAAAGTGAAGGCTGATTTCATATTGCCTTCCCGTCCTCCGATTCTTATTTCACGATCAGCTTCTTTCCTCTGTGTATGTAAATGCCCTTTGCCGTTGCCTGTCTGGAGGATTGACCATTGAGGGCATACCATCTGCCGTTGGCTGTGGCAGCCGTGTTCTGCTGAATGGAGGGGATGGAGGTGGGAGATTGGGCGAGATATTCCTTTAATCTGTAAAGACCCTTCATTACTCTGCCGTTGTTGTTGTTCCAAAGGCCTCGGTTCTGCCAACTGCTGACAACCGAATTGCCGTGCCCGTTCTCTTCGGGAAACCAGTAGTAGAGGGCATTCACGTTGCTGTGCTTGTGGAGCTCGGCAATCAGGTCCTTGAGAAATGCGTCTTGACCGGCTTCGCTTGCAGGCCATACGCTCGTGAAATCGTCTACGCCACTCGTAGGATACCACTGATAGTAATATGCCGTTTCAACTATCTGGACCTTCTTTTCGGGAAATTCCGTCTGAAGCGTGCTGAGCGTTGTGCCCAAGGTGGTGAGGCTGCCGTGCCAGAACGGGTAGTAGCTCAATCCGATAATGTCGTAGTCTACGCCGTATGCTGCGAGCTTCTTATAGTAGTCTCTGGTTACGGTTGGCTGTTTGGCTCTTTCAATATGGATGATGATCTTTGCGTCAGGACAGACCTCACGGCACGCCTTGCCGGCTTTCTTCAGGTAGTTCGTGAAGTTGTCCCAGTTCGATGCGCTGGTGGTGGATACCTTTCCCTCGTCCCAGAGCATACCGTATGATATTTCGTTGCCGGTCTGAATGTAGTCGGGCGCGGCATTATTGGCTTTCAGATGCTCGAGACTTGCCTTTGTGTATTCGTAGAGTTTGTTTGCCATAGCCGGTGCCGACAGGGCAGACCAATCGGAAGGCTTTGTCTGTTTGGCAGGGTCAGCCCACGAGTCGGAGTAGTGGAAGTCGAGCAGGAACTTCAATCCTCTTTGCTTGATGCGCTTTCCGAGTTCTGTTACGTATGCCAAATCCTGAACAACGGCATCCCGGTCGGCCATCGGAGCCTTCTCCGGATTCACGAAGAGGCGTACCCTCATCGCATTCCAACCGACCTTTTCGCCCGTCATAAAAGAGAAAACATCGTTTATCCGCGTTCCGTTCTCATCGAAGAACCATGCGCCTTGGCTTTCATATTTCGGCAGCATTGAGATGTCGCCGCCTGCAAGTTTCTGTTCCTGTGCAGAAAGAGAAGTCGCTGCAAGCAGCGAGAGCAGTAAAGTCTTGATTTGTTTCATAAGTTGATTTCTGTTGTTATCGCTGTGTTGTTAAATTCCTGTTCGTGTGTCAATGTCGTATTTCGATTTCAGAGATACAATACAAAGGTAGCTGTTTCCCCGCAATGGGCAAAGAAAAAGGTGGATATATCACATACCCACCTTATCCATAGTCGTATTAATTAATTCAAGTAAGTTAGCAAAGTGAAGTTACTTCACTAATATCTTTTTGCCCTTGTGGATGTAGATGCCGCGCTGCGTAGGCTTTGCGATGCGCTGTCCCGACAATGTGTAGTAGTAAGGATCGCTGTCTGCCTTCTCGTTTTCTGCAACCTCGAGGCCTTCAATTCCTGTCGCTGTGGTCTTAACCTTGTAGTTCGCCCCTTCCTTTTCAGAAGTGATGTTGATGAGTGTTGTTTCCTTTACGTTCTCAACATTCACGGTCTGCGGAGCACCTGTGCCGACGCTGAACACGAAGTTTACAACGTCTGTGGAATTTGTAATCTGAAATTCCTTCACGAAATACTTCTTGCCGTCCACCGTTTCCGTTTCCGTAACTGCATCGCCTGGCCAAGAACCCTTTGCCGTAGCGTGCGAACCACCCCAGAACCAGAAGTTAATCTTCGGACTTGCAGCCGTCATCTTTGCGCTCGCCCAGCTTGCATCGGCATCATCGGCATTTACATATACCTTGATTGCGTATGGAGTGAAGTCTACCACGTCGTATGTTCGTGTGATGATACCCGATACTACGCCGTTGATAAGCAAGCCGACCTTCAGCGTTGTGGTTGCGCCTGCTGGAATTGTAATCTTCGTTCCGTTGGCAGCCTTTGTGCTCGAAGCAGTAGGTTCGGTGCCGTTTGTAGTGTAAACGAGCTGTGCTCCGGATTCTCCGGTAACTGCCGTGAGCGTAACAGTCTGTGCTCCGTCGTAAGAACCACTTGCAAGATCAGCCCAAGCAGTGCTCATAGAGTTCTTGTCGATGTAATATGCCCAGTGATAGCCGCCAGTGAGTTTTATCCAACGTGCAGTAGGAACGAATCCCGAACCCATAACAGCAAGCAGTTTGCCGTTTGTTCCGTTTGTCTGAAGGGCATAATAGTTAGAAGCCGAAGAGTATCTGGAGAATGTACTCTCATTGTGAATGCCCACGAGCTTGCGTGCATCAATCATATTCTTGATGGCGTTCTTGTAGGCCTGCCAATGCTTCAGGAACACGCAGGGCGTACCGGGCATAGCCAGTATGTAGGCATTGGCAGCCAATGTGTCCTTCTTGAGAGGATCCTGCTGCGCCGTAGAGCTGCGGTATTCCGTATCGTGGTTTTCAACGAACGTTACCGCATAGCGTGAGTAGCCGTTCTGCTTTGCCAGTCCGTCGCCATCGAGCATTGCCCAGTTGCCGCTGTTGGCAGCCCTCTGTGCTGTGTAGCGAATTGCGAAGTCGAACGCTGCACTCTGAATCACGTTGTTTACCTTCGTTCCGTCTACCCACTTTTTCAGATTTGACGATTCGCCGTACCAGCTTTCGCCAACAGAGAATTGAGGCTTCGCATCGGTATTATACATACCTGTGAATTTTGCAGCATATCCCTTTGTCATATCATATCGGAAACCTGCATAACCAAACTTCTCGAGCAGCATACGGAGATAAGCCTTTACGGTCTTCTGCACGTTTGCGCTGTTGTGATCCAAGTCGCGCATACCGTCCCAGCCTTCGCCTGAATCTATATTGCTACTCAAAGAAACACCCTGTGCCGTTGCAGCCGTCTGTGCTTTGCCTTTGTCGTCGTCCTTAACTACGTCGGCTGCCGTCATAGAATAGGTTACGCCGTTGTAAGTTTCGGTCGGGAAATCGAACCAGTTCGCCACCGTGCCTCGATGGTTGATAACCACGTCAGCGATAGTTCCGATGCCCTTGTTCTTGAATGTGCTGATGAGGCTCAGCAACTGCGCTTCGTTTCCGAAAGAACTGTTATAGTTTGTAAACCAGTAAAGGTCGTCATAGCCCATAGAAGTAGGGCTGGTAGCCCTTGCACTCTGCGGAATCCAAACGAGACTGAAGTATTTGGATAGCTCGTCGGCCTGCGATTCGAGATTTGTCCACTTTGTATCATCGTAAGAGTCCCAGTAGAATCCTTGCAGCATTACGCCGCCGTAGTTTGAAGGCCAGCCCTGCGCAAACACGGTCATAGCAAGGCAGACGCTGAAAAATAAAGTCAATAATCGTTTCATATAGATTCGTTGTAAAGTTCCTGTAATTCTTTATTCGTAAGTTTTCGTTATCTTCTGTTCGCAAAGTTACTGATTATTTTCAATCTTTCTGATTTATTGATATAGGTCAATCAATTTATATCATGCAAACGTTTGCGCAGCGTTTGCGTTACAATGAGAAAATAATAATGCAAATCGTCTGCCTGAATGGCTTAGTTCTGCTATTACCTGACTTGCAATGGAAAATCATTTTTTGTAAAATTAGATTACCAAAAAACGTGCAATATTTTTCGGCAATCTGGAGATTATGATACCTTGTCCGAGCGATTGAAATTGTTTTTTCAGAGTATTGAGAGACAATTATGCGAAGACGGAATTGCAATCGTGCGATGAATGCAAATCGTTTTTGCGAAGATTGCAGCACGAATATGCGAAGAATGAAAACCAGTTTATGAAGAAAAGAACACAAAAATAGGTTGATTTGTCGGATTTATTATTCTTTTGAAGAAGTTTTCAACGTGGTTTTAATGCACAGAAATAATTAGAAGCACACAAATCTCTGATATTTAGGTTTTTACTTTTGCACACCCATAACTCGCATATTTGAAAATGAAAAATATTTTATTCAAAATAATCGAATTATGGAGCGTGGTTTGTAAAGAATGTTCGCAGATTCAGCCAATTCATTCGGATACGTTGGAATGCCTGATCCTGTCTTTAAAGTGAGAATAGTTGCCCTCCACTATCGTACCCAACTTAAAAGGATTATTCATTTACGAAATTTTTCGTTACGATTTTTTTCGCAAAGATATAAAATTGTTCTGTATCATTGATTGTTGAGTGGGGAAGGAAACGATGAAAGTGCAGGAATAAATGTTTTTACAGGCAGAAAAGCATTTTGTACAACTTGGATATTCATTCTTTATCACTCCTTAGGTTGTATTCATATTTTACTGCAGATAAGTTATGATAGGAAAGAGGTTCTCAGTCATTAAGATGTTCTTTTTTTCGACGATGCGAAGTTTACAGATGGACAATAAATGAAAGCCCCCGAAAGTTATAAAAACTCTCGCGGGTCTTGTCATTTTATTACTTCCACAGGCTAAAGTAGTTTTTAAAAGATCCACAACACTTCTTCCGTGTTTTCTTTATTGGTGTGGGCTTTTCACTTGTCTGCCTTTTGAAGATATCGTTTAGAGGCTCTCACCTCCATTTTGATCTTGGATACCTCCAGTTGGGTCAAGATAGTGTTGTTTGTCTTTATTCAGCGAAGCGTCTGAACCAACTTCGGCATTACGACTCGTTTGCTGCATCAGGCTGCCTTCTTCTCCTAAGGCTACTATGCTGATTTCAGGGATGGAATATACTTTCTTGTTCATTGTGAGATTCTCCATTATTTTTTAACGTACTACGATTTTCTTTCCATTCACGATGTAGACACCTGCTGGCAAATCGTTGAAGTCAGTTGCCCCTTTGCGAACCATTTGTCCGTTCAGGTTGTACACATTTGTCAAAACAGGTTCTTTACTTCCGGCTTCAATCGCAATTTGGTCTATGCCGGTAGTGTTTTCGTCTTCAAGACCAAAGTAAGATGCGCTCTTAACACCTGCCGTAAGAACGAAAGAGTCGTTGATACCATTGAGTCCTACTCTCACATTTTCCCTGAACACTTGGATTGTAGCCGTGTATGGATTCCAAGTTCCGGTAGTGCCTGTCTGGAAGAAGAACTTGTGCTTGTCGCCACTCTTGCCTAAGAAATAGGTGTATTTTGGCATATAGATTGGTCTGCCCACACCGCCGTCTACCTTGCTGTCCACCTTAGTCAAGTAAGTGCCGATAAAGCGATAGTTGTAAACTGTTGTCTTTTCAGTTTCAGTTTGAGCACCTTGTATCGTTGCGCGGACGATGGTTGGTTCTGGACTTCCCGGTTCTCTATGGTAACCTTTGAAGGTGTATTTCTCATTTGCGCCCAAAGTCTTGGTTGGGAAAATCATATAGGAGATGTGGTCCTGTATTACGGTAGCGTCATCATTTTGTGCGCTCTTGTACACATCGTCCTTAAACTTCAAGGTAATCTGGTGCTTGTCGTAGTCTCTCACAACTTCGCTCAACTTACATACTTCCGTATTCTCACCGAATACCTCACGAACCTGAGCTTTTGTCATTGGGAATGGTACACAGATAGTCCACCACTGCTCAGGAGTAATCTTTGAGAACTCCCATTTTTCAGTGTCGGTGTTGGGTGCATTGATGTCAGAAATAGCAATGGCAAACTTATGGAGTCCCATATATTTTTCAGCATCATAAGGAGTTTGTCCATCCCAAAGCTTGCCGTCTTTTGCGTTATTGTATGTATGCTCATAGGAATATTGTCCTGGCCATATCTTCATTTCTCCGTAGTACATATCATAAAAAGCGGCATATTTGTTGTCATCTCTTTTCTTTACTTCATAATTGCGAGTAATGTCAATATACTTTGCACGCTCTTCGTTTGTCATATCTGAACGGAGATGGAGCACAGCCATAGTGTTAGCTCCATAAGTATAGTTTCTGCGTTCCGCATAACCATTATTTGTATCACCAAATTTTTCTTCAAGGGTATTGCCGTAGTTAGTATCTTTCATACCACCATTACCGTGATAGGAACCATCGTCAAATGCTTCTTTTCCTACTTCAGGTGCTTTCTTACCGAGGAAATATACATCTAACAATATTGTTCGTTGAAACACGTGGTTGCCTAATCTCTCAAAGCCTTCGGGGAAGGTTATCGTTTTCAAGTTAGAGCATTGCAAGAACGCCTCATCCTCAATTGATTTCAATGAGTTTGGCAACGTAATAGCATTGATAGCTGTATAATCAAATGCATTACGCCCAATTTTAGTCAAGCCAGTTGGCAGGTCAATAGTAGTCAAAACATTTTTCTGTGAAAAAGCATAATCGCCCACTGAAGTGTAGCCTTCTGGTATTGTTACACTTTTGAGCGTTTCTTTGGTAAAGCAACTACCAAAATAAGCTGGCAAAATCCCATCTTTTGCAACAGGAAGCACTACTGATGTTGCATCAATGTGCGTATAATTATTCGGCACGAAACTATGTTCGGTAATATTCCATTGTCCAGCGCCCTCTACCTTGATAGAAGAAATAGTAGCCTTGCCCATATCCAACGTTGGAATAGTCCAGTTGTTGCCTGTTTGATTTTTGCTGACCAATGTCTTGATGTCAGTGCTGTTGATTTCGCCAGTAATTACAAGGTGTTTTGCATTCTTAATGAGAAACTGCTCATTAGCATCAATCTCTTGAGAATAGTCAAATGATGTAGTTCCTATCTGCCCAGCAGAGCCTGTTACGGCAATGGTAACAACATCTTCAGCTCCTTTTGTAACAGTAACAGTAGCCTGTACACTCACGGCCATAACCATAGCCACGATTGCTAATAATGTTTTTTTCATTTTTATCTAATTTAAACTTTTATATATTACCTTAATTATTTGCTGGTGAAACAAAATAATTCATTGTTATTTGTCCCTATTTGCATTGTTGATTTAGTACTATCTTAGCAACTTATCCTCTAACATCAATCTATCAATCTGATTCTTTATTTCGTTAAATGTACGTACAAAGGTAGTTGTTAGGTTTTATATTAAACAATAATTCCACTAAAAGGGCAGAATTATTACGTCTATTTAATAATAAAGTCCATTTTACCCCCCCCCCCCCCCCGATTTAATATTTATTAACATAGTGTCAAGTAATAATCGGGACTGATTTATGAGCACAAACAGCTTAAATCAGGATAAATCGGGAATTGGATATGAATGAATTCTCAGAAGCGATAAACTACCACGTATATTCTTTGTTTTGCTCTTTCATTGTAAAATATTTTCAGGCAAAACTATCTTCAAAAAACGTTTGTCGCACATTTGCTTTGCAATCTTCGCATAGATGTCCATCAAATGTGCGAAGAATGTACTGCATTTTTGCGAAGAATGCAAGGTAAATGTGCAGTATTTGTAAACTCCAGTAAATCAATTGTTTATGAATTTGATGTCGTGTCGGTTCTCGAAAGAGGACTGTCATATTTTTTCGTAAGCAGATGTTCTTACTGCCTGTCGCTTATCCACTTTGAGAAGAATGGATCTTCCACCTCATATCCCTCGAGCTTGATTACGTATCCGTTCTGCATCAGTCGCTTGATGCCGCTGTATATTGTGCTTGTGGGCAGCAATCTGTTGGACGAAGGCTGACCGTTCTTTACAAGGTCGATCAATATCGCTCTGTCCGTCTTGTTGAAATTGAGCCAAATGCGTTCAAAATCAAGGTCGTGGATACGCACCAGACTTTTGATGGCCTGCTCCACAACGTCTTTGTCATAATGCTTGTAGGTCAGCATATCCCACACCAAGGCAGAGAGCTGCTGGGTGTAATAGGGGTGGCAACGCGTGGTTTCAAGAATGCTGTGGGCAATGGTTTCGGCATTTTCGTTTTCAAGGCGTTCGACAATGTATTTGTAAAAATCGTTGTAGGGTATTCTGTCCAAGTGCATCAGCACGCCAAAATGATAGAATGGAGATTTCTTGCGCTCGAAGATTTCGGTCATCATAGACTCCTGACTTCCGAGAAAAATGTAGTTGATGTTCGTCTGATTCTGTATGATGGAACGCAGCTTTTTATCGATTCCCTTTTCGAGCGTCAGCAATTCCTGAAACTCATCGAATACAACAATCATCCTATTTTCGGAATTAGAGAGTTTTTCTATCAGTTGCAATGCGTCTTCCAAGAGGACGGTTGTGTCTGTTGCAGGCTGAAAAGAAACGTCGAAGGAGTCGCCCATGGGCGTTGTTGAGACTGTGGGGACTATTCTGAAATGCGACAAAAGATGCTTTATCTTTTCCCACTTGTGCTGCTTGAAAATCTCTTTCAGAATCAATGAGGCAAGGTTTTCCACACTCACCACCATCTGAAGATTCAGGGATATGTACGTGCGTCCGGTGTTTGTTATGGCTTTCTTTACCAGACTTGATTTGCCAAAACGGCGTGGGCTGATAAGAATCAAGTGGTTTTCACTATTCAGCACTTCCTTTATTCTTTCCAACTCTTCCGTTCTGTCGGTAAAGTAATTGCCTTCTACAATCGTACCAAATTTAAAAGGATTATTCATTTGCGAAATTTTTCGTTACGAAATTTTTCGCAAAGATACAAAATTATTCTATATCATTGATTATTAAATGGAAAAGAAATAATGAAAGCACGGGAATGAATAGTTTTTGAGTGAAGATTTATGTCATTCAGACGAATGTTCATCTTTTATCACTTTTTGAGCTGTATTCATTTTTACTCTTGATAATTATGATGGAAATTCTTTTTGTTGTATCTTTGTCAGGTGCTTCGCACATAGAGAGGCGAAACTGTCTTGACAGAGGTAATGAAAAGAAACAAAAACTCCCTTCGATTGAATAAGAGTTTTTAAAAACAAGAAGACTTCAATATAAGTTATGAACAAGGAACAAATGTTTGAGAGCTTTTATGCAAAAGCAGAAAAAGCTATAAAGAAAATGGGAAAACAAAATATCAACGATATTTATGCCATTTCCTTTTGGAAGGACAACATTGAAGATGATCCCCGATGTCCTGTCATTACCATTGGCTATAACACTTTAGCCCAAGTGGAAATAGAAAAAGAGAATGCCAGCGGTCTGATGGAAGCCAAATGGAACTATGCTTTTTGGCTGCAAAATGAAATCGGCGTTATTGGTGGGGAAGATAGGAATCTCCGTTTGTATTTTAAAGAACGCAACCTGTTTTATACGCAACGGGAATATTTGAAAGCCGAAAAAAGAGGAGAAGAAGATAAATTGGAAGAGCAGGATGAACAAATGCAGAAAATCTTTATGGATATTATAATTTCTGTTGTTCAGGAACTTCATAAGAAAGGGATTGTAAAAGAACAGTTGGGAAAAGAAGTTCCCATTATTGTTCACGAATTGGAATATTACGACTTGACTATTCAATGGAATGTGAAATGTAATCCGAAACCATTGATTGATGAGTTTTTGAAATATTGTGAATGATGGAAATTAAAAAAATGACAACAAGCGAAGCACTTACACCTGCACAGGCACAGGATATTAGTAAATTTCAGTGGTTCAATCAGCCTGCATCTTATGAAATCATCGACAATCATTTGATAATGGATGTGCCTGCACATTGCGATTATTGGCGCATTTCCCATTACGGATTCACGGTTGATGATGCTCCTTTCTATTACGG
Source organism: Prevotella sp. HUN102 (assembly GCF_000688375.1). NCBI lineage: Bacteria > Pseudomonadati > Bacteroidota > Bacteroidia > Bacteroidales > Prevotellaceae > Prevotella > Prevotella sp. HUN102. Next base: position 1,019,821 of record NZ_JIAF01000004.1, read on the forward strand.
AATCTGGGGTGGCGAGTTTGAAACCAAAGTTAAGATTTCAGGAAAATACAAAGCACGTTTCGATCAGGCCTGTCTGATGATTCGGATAGATAAGGAGAACTATCTGAAAGCCGGTATAGAATATGTGGACGGGAAATACAATATAAGCTGTGTGGTAACTCATCATACAAGCGACTGGAGCGTAATTGCACTCGAGAAGCCCGTAGACTTTATTTGGATAAAGGCTGTCCGTCGTCTTGACGCCATTGAGGTGTTCTACTCTTTCGATGATGTGAACTATACGATGATGCGTAATTGCTGGATGGTGGACAATACGCCTGTGCAAATTGGTATGGCGGCAGCCTGTCCCGATGGAGAAGGTTTTGTTGCTAAATTTGAAAACTTTCAAGTGAAACACCTTCCTGACCTGCGAAGAACAGAATGGCTGAAGATGCATTCAGAGTGATGCACGTATTGGTTTTAGATAATACAATAACCAAAAATGGGTTCAATGCAGCTGGCATTGAACCCATTTTTCCATTTGTTGATGTGATGGAGATTTGTTCCCAACAACTTTATTTACTGGAAAAGTTGTTGAGAAAAGACGCATTTCTAAAACTCTAACACCATTGTCTGTCGCTGCGTCATCGGAATATTCTTTGTCAGGTCTATTGTCTTGCCTGATGTAACATCTACTGCCGTGGTGTGCGCTCCGATGATTTCGGCATAACGCTTCACGTCTACCTTGTTATCGGACTTACGGCCGTTGATGATGGTCATAACATTCTTGCCGTTGTGCTGACGGGCAAGCACGTAAATGCCTTTCCACGGAATGAATTGCGTCTGCGTTCCCTCGGTTATTACCTTGTTGCCCTGTCGCCAATGAAGCAGCTTTGAGGTCCAGTCGAACATTGCGTTTTCGGCAGCCGTGCGTCCTGAACGTGTAAACTTGTTAGTGGCATCGCCGGGGAAGCCGCCGGGAAAGTCCTTGCGCACGTTGCCGTCGGTTATTTCCTTTGTGCCGTTCATCAATATCTCCGTACCGTAATAGAGCTGTGGCGTGCGGTTCATCGTGAGCAAGAGCGCAAGTGCCTGCTTCAGGGCAGTAGAGTCCTTGCCATTTCCGAGAAAACGGTCGGTGTCGTGGTTCTCGATGAATGCCATTACGTTTTTGGGGCTTTCGTAGAGATAGTCGTAGCAGAGCGAATTGTAGACACGGTTCATTCCCTTCCACCATTCGTCGGTTTCTTCGTTCTTCGCCATTGTGATACGGTCGTAGAAAGCGAAATCCATAACGGTTTTCAGATAGCTGTTGGTCTTGGAGAGCTTGCTGTCCTTCTGCCACGCAGCCGTGTAGGCAGGTTCGGTAACCCACGTTTCGCCCACGGTATTGAAGTTGGGATATTCACGGTCGAGCACCTTCATCCATTGAGCCATCGCCTCACGGTCGGCGTAGGGATAGGTGTCCATACGGATGCCGTCGATGCCGGCAGACTCTATCCACCAGACGGAATTCTGAATGAGATATTTCATCACGTGAGGGTTGCGCTGGTTGAGGTCGGGCATTGACTTTACGAACCATCCGTCTACGGTTTCCGCCATATCCACCTTGCTTGCATACGGATCCATTACGGGCGTGAGCTTGTAGGAAGTCTGGAGTCCGTAGTCGGGATTGTTGAACCAATCCTTCGAGGGAACGTCCTTGCTCCACGGATGATAGTCGCCGCAGTGATTGAAAATCATATCCATCACCACCTTCATTCCCTTTGCGTGGCAGGCATCGGTCAGTTCCCTGTACTCGTCGTTCGTACCGAAACGAGGGTCTACCTTATAGTAATCGGTGGTGGCATAGCCGTGATAGGTGCTGTGCTTGCCGTCGTTGGGACCGTTGTTCTCCAGCACGGGAGTGAACCAGAGGGCAGTTACGCCGAGTTCGCTGAAGTAGTCGAGGTGCTGACGGATGCCGGCAATGTCGCCGCCGTGCCGCAGGCTCGGTTCGTTTCGGTTGCAGTCCTTGTCCTCCATCGTCTTGAAGGCATCGTTCCGGGGATTTCCGTTGGCGAAACGGTCGGGCATCAGCATATAGAGCACGTCGGTATTGTCGAATCCCTTTCGGGCATCGCCCGCCATTTCGCGCTGCTTGAGCCGGTAGACGGAAGAGAACTTCTTGCCCTTGTTCCTGAAGTTTATCTTCATTTCGCCGGGCTGCACACCGTCCAGATTGAGATAGACGAGCAGATAGTTCGGAGAATCGAGACGGACGAGGGAATCTATCTTCACGCCGGGATAGTCGATGCTGACCTCTGCCGTCTTGATTCCGTCGCCGTAAACCATCAGTTGGAGCGAGGAATCCTTCATTCCGGCGTACCAGTCGGTAGGGTCGATGCGCTTGATGGATTGAGCATTCATTATCATTGGGAAAACGGAAAGGAGGAGAAACAGTCCCGCATCTTTCCGAAGGGAAGGGAGGTTGAAATTACTGAAAAGCTGTTTGAATGTCATAATATATGTGGTTATGTCTTCCTATAAGTCTTAATTACAGATTGCCGTGAGGAAATACAGATTGGGAGCGGGAGGATTTCGCCTGAAAGCCTCCCGTTCCGAAGGGGTTGAAGAGGCTGACTAATCGTGGAGAATCAGCGCAGACTGGCCGTCCACCATAACTTCGCCGCCTTCCATCTCGCCGAGCCCGGCTTCGTTGATAACGCCGTTGCTGCCTACGATGGTGTATTTGCCCATTGGGAGATTCACGGTCTTGAAATCGCGGCTGCCGTTCAGGATGACATAGATGTTCTTCCACTTGTCGCCGCCAGCGTTGTTCTTCAGGCGGAAGCCGACGATGCAGTCCTGAGTTGGGAGAAATTCGAGATGCTTTCGGACGAGTTCTGCGCTGCCGAGACGGAATGCCGGATGGTTCTTGCGCAGGTGGATAAGCCCCTTGTAGTAGTCGAACACCTGTGGATAGGTCTGCAAGTTGTTCCAGTCGAGTCGGTTGATTTCGTCGGGCGAGTTGAAAGAGTTGTGAACTCCCTTCTTATCCCTCAGCATTTCCTCGCCCGAAAGCATAAAGGGCACACCCTGCGAAGTGAAGACGGCAGTCTGGGCGAGCAGGTCGAGTCGGATAAGTTCGTCCATATCGTAGGCTGCTTCGGGCACGGATGCCTTCAGGCGGTCCACCAGACACATATCGTCGTGGCAGCTCACGTAGGAAATCATCTGTGTAGGCTCCAGTGCGTAAGGCTCTTTGGAGTAGTTCACTTTGGAATAATCTACCTGTGGATGGGCTATCATACCGGCAATTCCGGCCTTGATGCTCTCCTCGTGTCCGGGAAGTCCGCCGAGGAAAGCAGTCTGTTTGTCGTCGGAGAACGGGCCGCGGAGGGCGTCGCGAATGTCATCCGAGAATGCCGCCACGCCGGGAATCTGCTTCATATTCGCCTTCATTGCGAGCTTTTCCACCGGATAGGCGCACGTGCCGGCACTCCATCCCTCGCCGTAGATGAATATGTTGGGGTCGATGGCGGAGAGTTCCTTACGGATGAGGTTCATCGTCTCGATGTCGTGGATGCCCATAAGGTCTACACGGAAACCATCGATATGGTATTCCTCCACCCAATACTTCATACTCTCGAGCATAAACTGGCGCATCAGCGGCTTGTCGGATGCAGTCTCGTTGCCGCACGCCGAGCCGTCGCTCACCGTTCCGTCGGTCTTGTAACGGTAGTATGCCTTGGGGAAAGTACGGTGGAAATTGCCGCCTTCGACATTGAACGTATGGTTGTAGACCACGTCGAGAATCACTCGGATACCGGCTTTGTGCAGTGCCTGCACCATCTGCTTGAACTCATTGATGCGGCGCGCCGGCACTCCGGCATCGTAGGAGTAGCTGCCTTCGGGCACATTGTAGTTCAACGGGTCGTATCCCCAGTTGTACTGCGGCACGTCGGGCTTTGACTCATCCACCGAGGCATAGTCGTAAGAGGGCAGAATATGGACGGCATTGATGCCCAGAGAGGTGAGATGGTCGATGGCTTTCTTCTCCGTCAGGGCGAGGAACTTGCCTTTGTGGACGAGTCCCGATGAGGCGTCGATGGAGAAATCGCGGTGGTGCATCTCGTAGATTACGAGGTCTGCCGGGCTTTTCGTGGTCAGTCTCTGGTCAGATTCCCATCCTGTGGGATTCGTGGACTTCATATCAATCACGGCTCCGCGCCCTCCGTTCATTCCTACGGCCTTGGCAAAAACGCCGGGAGTTTCGCCCTTGCCGATGTCGAAGGTGTAGAACTTTCCCTGCAGATCGCCGCTGACGGTGGTCGTCCATACGTTCTCGCCCGACTGCTGCATCTTTATTTTCTTGTAAGCCTTGCCTCCTCTGCCGGCATCGTAGAGACGGAGCGTGGGTTTGGAAGGTGCGTTGAGCTTGAAAGTGGTAGCTTTTGGAGAGTAGCTTACCTCGTTGAATGTCTTCTGCGCAGCGATATTCTGTGATAGGAGAAGTGCCAAAATGGCAGCTGCTATGTAATGTTTCTTCTTCATTTTATTGAGTTTTATGCGTGAGTTTTGGGTATCTTCCAAGAATGTTTCAGAATGGTTTTCGGAGACGAAACCGCTGCTTTGTAAAGCATTGATAGTCAGATTGTTTTAATAGTAACGGAATTTCTGCAAAAAAAGTATATACTTTTTGGTAAAAATCTATCATTTAGGTTCAAATGATTGGCATTCAATAGCCTAATGAGTTATGAAATGCAATAGGTAATGATTTAGCGACCTATCTTCAACAATGATATACAACGCTTTGCATAACTCGAATAACCTGTTGCAAAGATAAGGGTATATCGTGAGAAAAAAGAATTTTCTCCAAATTATTCTCGTAAAGCCGTCCGTTGGGGCGGCTTTTTGTTTTCCGTGTATTCTATTCTTATGATGAAATGCAGTCTCAGAAGACTGCGTTTTTTTGTTCTCGCCCTGCTTCTCTCCCAGGACATCCTACACTTATGCCCGTGTATCATGTCGGGATCGGTTGTTCGTTGTCAGCGGCAAAGGTAGTTCTGGGCTTCCACGGACAAAAAAGGTCGGGGCGGCAAACCGTTTAGACGACAATCTCCACACTTCCATTTCATTGCAGGTAGTATTCTCGCCGTAAAACCTTGTTTGTCCTAAACCCTACCTTTTTAAGCCCCTGAAACGAAAACGACCGACCCGACGGAAAAACGCATAAAAAAAATGTCGGATATGCGAGAAGCAGGGAAAAAGAAAAAGTTGAAACTCAAACTCCCTCACCTCTGGAATCCGCATAAAATCAGACAAGATGATTTATCCCGACATAAGAACGGGATGGATAACCGTTCAAGAAGAACAGACAGAGTAAAGCGTTCGGCAAATTTGCCGAACGTTCCTTTTCTTTCTTATACTTACTTTGAGTGACCCAAAAAGCCCAAAGAAAAAGCATCTCGTTACTTTTGACAGTGAGTTGAGACGGCTCAAAAGTAACAAAAAGCCGCTACTAAATGACTCACAACAGCTTCCTGAACTTCATCTCCACCAATCTGTTGATTTCATCTTTGTAGGTTTCAAGATGATGAAGGATGATGTTCTCCACATAGATGCCGATGGTCATATCTCTGTTTCTCATCGACATGACTATCTCCGCCAATATGTCTTGCAACTCTTTGGCAATATAGATGGTCTTGCGATTTTTCAAGGTGTTGCGACAAATGAAAAGCGACTCATAATCGCCCTTGTCAGACTTTCGCCTTTCTCTTCTTGGGACTCTTGAAAAATCCTTTGATATTGGTTCGTCATTGGGACGTTCCGATTCAACACACTGCTCTTCCGGTTGAGAGCGTTTCATCTCACTCTCTTTTCTTTTCATGGGAATACCCTGTGAAACAAGTTCTCGGATGGCAACGGGATCTACCTTGCCGTTTAGATTCTCTGTCATACTTTCTTAATTTTTATTATTATACAATTCATTGTTCATTTCGTTGCCAGTATATTTACTGATGAAGATGAATATATCCGCTATCGAAGATATGCCCAATAATCGGCTTGTATCAGCAGGGCTACAACCTTTCGTTTATACCCTTTTTGTGGAGTTTTTCATTATTGTCCATCAATACAATCGTTCGATTGTATCTGCTTTCGCACATTTCTACGTTCGAGTGAAAGAATCAAGGATATGTTCTTTGACATACACCCTCGCCTATATCGCTCATCGAAACGTGATGTTATCGAAGACACATACCCTCACCGACATATTCGACAGTGCAAATATATGGCCCGGTGATGCTGTAATCTGCGTGATTTTCTTTAGTGCGTACTTGTGGCTTCGATTTGGTTATTTGTGGCTTCGTTTCACCCAATGGCTTTGGGGACAAGAGGTAGTAACTTTGCAGCAAGCGATAAGTCGGTATTTCATGGCTCTGAAAACATACATTTCGAGAGAATAACATATTGTTCTTCAGAACGAATTTATTTGCGTCCGTGCAAATAGCAAGATATGTCCTGCGTTACTCGAAATAAATTCGGTAACTCAGAACTCTTGCTCTTGCAGAGGGCAAGACACCTCCGAAGTCGGTGTCTTTGGGAAGAAGTTTTCGATGTCTTGATACGTCGGTTTTACCGTGAAACCTCCCGAAAGGGACTCCATCGTGCTTTGCACATCTGTCCCCGTAGAGAGAAATACAAACCATTAAAATCCAAAGTAAAATGACAAAGAGACATGTGGGGAGACCCCTTAAAAGAGAGAGATCAAGCCATTGCTGTATGGTTCGGTTTACGGACACGGAGTTTGCGCGTTTCCTGACGCTTTATGAACAGTCAGGCGTACCGAACAGAGCGGTTTTCATCAAGGCAAGGGTCTTTGATGAGACTTTCCGAGTGATAAAAGTAGATCGCTCGCTGCTTGATTACTATCAAAAACTGACAAATTTGTACGGGCAATTTCGCAGCGTGGGAGTGAATTATAACCAAGCTGTGGTCGCCTTAAAGAGCAATTTCACCGAGAAAAAAGCCTACGCTATGCTTGCCCAACTGGAGAAACTGACTCTTGAATTGGCAGCTATCGGAGGTGAAATCGTACAACTTACCCGTGAATTTCAGGAGAAATGGTCGCAAAGATAAACTATGGCAGTTCCCTTTACGGTGCTTTGGCGTACAATGGAGAGAAGGTGAACGAGGGCGTTGCCAAGATTCTGGAGACCAACAAAGTGTTCTCTCCGGCTGATGGAATACACAATATATCTGCCTGTATGCAGGACTTTATGGCATATATGCCGAGTCATGTCCTCACAAAAAAACCGGTTATACACATCTCCTTGAATCCGCATCCCGATGACACCCTTACCGATGAGCAGTTCTCTGCCATCGCACGAGAGTATATCGAAAAGATGGGCTACGCTAATCAACCCTTTATCGTTTATAAGCACGAGGACATAGACAGGCATCACCTGCATATTGTCACCTTAGCCGTCGATGAACGGGGAAAGAAGATTAACGATCGCAATAATTTCTATACCAGCACCCGTATTCTCAAAGAACTGGAACAGAAGTACGGTTTGATTCCTGCCCAAATGCAGAAAGTAAAAGAAGTGTTTCGCCTGAAAAAAGTCTGCTACGGCGACGGAGAGAATCTTAAAAAGCAACTGGCTTCAGTCATCAAACCCGCAGCGAAATTCTACCACTGTCCGAGTTTTAAGGAATACCGTGCTTTGCTCTCCACCTATAATATATGTGTGGAAGAGGTCAAGGGGGAAATGTATGGAAAGCCCTATAACGGATTGGTCTATTTTGCTACCGATGATAAAGGTAAGAAGGTGGGTAATCCTTTCAAGGCTTCCCTTTTCGGGAAGGCTGTCGGATATGAAGCCCTGCAAAATAGGTTCAAGGCTTCAAAGGAGAAACTGAAAGAAAAGCATCTTGCCCCCAAGACCAAAGCGGTCGTAGCCGGAGCATTGAAACGTTCTGCTACGAAAGAGGATTTCAGGGAAAATCTCCATCGCAAGGGTGTTGACGTACTCTTCCGTGAAAACGAACAGGGACGGCTCTATGGCATCACCTTCATAGACCACAACAACGGCTGTGTCGTCAATGGATCGCGATTGGGCAAGGAACTTTCGGCAAACACTGTTGCCGAGTGGTTCGACCGCCCGCATCCCGAACTGTCTGCTCCAATACAGCAGAGTGAGAAAGGCTGTATTCCCCAAACTCTGACTTCGGACGGAGATTCCGTCTTGGGCGGTTTGCTCGATTTGCCCTTGGAAACCCATGGTACAGATTGGGAGGAAGAGCTGTTCCGCAGACGGATGCAGCGTAAGAAAAGAAAACAACGTAAACTCTAAAAAAACAGAAAGATTATGTCACAACAAGAAGACGATTTGAGGGCATTGGCGAAAATTATGGATTTTCTACGTGCCGTAAGTATTATATTGGTGGTTGCCCATCTCTATTGGTATTGTTACGAAGCCATCAAATTATGGGGTCTGAACATCGGTGTGGTGGACAGGATACTGATGAATTTCCACCGCACGGCGGGGTTATTCGGCAATATGCTTTACACCAAGCTCTTTGCGCTGGTACTGATGGGGCTTTCCTGTCTGGGTACGAAAGGTGTGAAAGAGGAGCATATCACGTGGTCGAAAATAGGGGCATTCATGGGCATCGGCTTTGTCTTTTTCTTCCTCAATTGGTGGATACTCGCCTTGCCGTTGCCCATTGAAGCCAATGCGGCTCTCTACGCCTTTACGATGACCGTCGGGTATGTGTGTCTGCTGATGGCGGGACTCTACATGAGCCGACTACTCAAAAACAACCTGATGGAAGATGTCTTCAATCAGGAGAACGAATCCTTTATGCAGGAGACAAGACTTTTGGAAAACGAGTACTCGGTCAATCTGCCGACCCGGTTCTATTACCGCAAGAAATGGAACAGGGGCTGGATAAACGTGGTCAATCCTTTCCGAGCTGTCTCTGTCTTAGGAACGCCGGGCAGCGGTAAGTCCTATGCCATCATCAATAATTTCATCAAGCAGCAAATCGAAAAAGGATTTGCCATCTACTGCTACGACTTCAAATATCCCGACCTCTCCACGATTGTGTACAATCATTTGCTGCATCACTCGGAAGGATATAAAGTCAAGCCGAAGTTTTACGTGATCAACTTCGACGACCCTCGGCGGTCGCATCGTTGCAATCCGATACACCCCGATTTCATGAGCGACATATCGGATGCCTACGAATCGGCTTATACGATTATGCTCAACCTGAACAAGACGTGGGTACAGAAGCAGGGAGATTTCTTCGTGGAGTCGCCCATCGTCCTCTTTGCCGCCATCATCTGGTATCTCCGCATCTTCGAGGGAGGAAAATACTGTACCTTTCCGCACGCCATTGAGTTTCTCTGTCGGAAGTACGAGGACATTTTCCCGATACTTACCTCTTACCCTGAATTGGAGAATTACCTTTCTCCCTTTATGGACGCTTGGCTCGGAGGGGCGGCTGACCAGTTGCAAGGACAGATAGCTTCCGCCAAGATTCCCTTGTCAAGGATGATCAGTCCGCAACTCTATTGGATTATGACGGGAGATGATTTTACGCTCGACATCAATAACCCCAAGGAGCCTAAAATCCTTTGTGTGGGGAACAATCCCGACAGGCAGAATATCTATGGGGCAGCATTGGGATTGTACAATTCGCGTATCGTCAAGCTGATAAACAAGAAAGGGATGCTGAAAAGTTCCGTGCTGATAGATGAGCTGCCTACCATATACTTCAAAGGGCTTGACAATCTGATAGCCACCGCACGTAGCAATAAAGTGGCGGTATGCTTGGGCTTTCAGGACTTCTCCCAGCTGAAGCGTGACTATGGAGACAAGGAAGCAGCCGTAGTGATGAATACCGTCGGAAACATTTTCTCAGGTCAGGTGGTCGGCGAGACGGCAAAAACCTTATCGGAACGTTTCGGGAAAGTGCTTCAAAAGAGGCAAAGTATGAGTATTACCCGAAGCGACAAGACGACCTCCATCTCCACGCAGATGGACAGCCTGATTCCGCAGAGCAAGATTTCCACGCTCACGCAGGGAATGTTTGTGGGAGCGGTTGCCGACAACTTCTCCGAACGTATCGAGCAGAAGATATTCCACTGTGAGATTGTGGTGGACAATGCAAAGGTGGCAAAGGAAACAGCCGCTTACCGACCGATACCCATTCTGACGGACTTCACGAATGAAAACGGAGAGGATATGATGGATGAGGAAATCAAGGCAAACTATGAACGGGTAAAGACGGAGGTGCGAGACATCGTGGAACGGGAGTTGCAACGGATTTCCAACGACCCGGAACTCTCCAAACTGCTCAATACCAAGAAATAATGGCTGTTTTTCTTGGCTCTAAGGCGGGATTTTTGTATTTTTGAACACGCTAATTGATGACACGATGAATTGTTTTAACCATACCCAAGAACCGGCGGTTGCCCAGTGTTCCGATTGCGGAAAAGGACTCTGCCTCGAATGTGCTGAAAGGTATCAGCCGATACTCTGTACACCTTGTTTTCAGAAGAGAAAACATAGCGAGATTTGGCGAAGCATCTTCAGCCTGTTGTTTCTCATCGCCTTGTTTGTCATGGGTTTCAAGTGGAACTTCTTGGCAACCAAAGGTTTTGAGGATATGAGATGGATGTCCGGATATGTACTGATGGCGATATGGTCGGGCTATCTCTTCGTGGAGAAGTTTATTCCCTATAAAATGGTTGCAGGAACAAATGGACAGTGGATTGTTTACTATATTATCAAACTGCTCCTCTTTGTCGTCATAGGAGTTTTCACCGCACCTTTCACCTGCCTGTGGGCTGTCTATAGAGTTATCAGGGCTTTTCGATAGAGCTTGTGGAAACCTTATAAGAAAAGAATATGAGTATGCATAATATATCGCTCACTTCGACAGAATACCAAAGTTTCAGAGACGAGATAACCAAGCGCATTCGCTCCGCACAATACGAGGCGTTGAAAGTCGTCAATAAGGAAATGATAGCCCTTTACTGGGAAATTGGCATGCGTATTACAGAACAGCAGACAGCACTCGGCTGGGGAAAGTCTGTTGTGGAAAACCTATCCCAAGATATTCAAAAGGAGTTTCCGGGCATACAAGGATTCAGTGCGAGAAATATGTGGGATATGGCACGATTCTACTCTGAATATCAATCAAATGAAATTCTGCAACCATTGGTCGCAGAAATCAGTTGGACAAAACATATCGTCATTCTGACCAAGTGTAAGGAGACACAACAGAGACAGTTCTACATCTTGGCAACCAAGAAATACGGATGGACGAAAGACGTGCTGATACACAAAATAGAATTGAAGACGTATGAGAACTTCCTGCTCGGACAAAGCAATTTTGATACCACGCTACCCGAAAATATCCGTAATCAAGCCGTCCTTGCCGTAAAAGACGAGTACACTTTGGATTTTATCGGATTGGGCGAGGGACATTCGGAGTATGAGCTGGAACAGGCTATCATCAAAAATATCCGCTCTTTTCTGATGGAATTCGGAACGGACTTTTCGTTCATGGGAAATCAGTACCGGCTGGAAGTAGATGGCAAGGAGTATTTTATTGACCTGTTGCTATACAACCGTCGCTTGCAGGCAATGATAGCCGTGGAACTGAAAATCGGTGAGTTTAAGCCTGAGTACAAAGGGAAGATGGAGTTTTATCTCAATGTCCTGAATGAGACGGTTAAGTTGCCGCATGAAAACCCTGCCATCGGCATCATCATTTGTAAATCCAAAAGCAGGACGATTGTGGAATATGCCCTCAAGACTTCGGCAATGCCCATCGGTGTGGCGACATACAGCCTTTCACCCGAACTGCCCGAAGCCTATAAGGAACTACTTCCGGCATCCGAGGATATAGCCAAGAAGTTGGAACTACTTATCAAAGAATAAGACAGAGGGAGATACTCCGAACCAGAGTATCTCCCTTTTGATTTACCGCTTCTTGAATTTGCCGCCTTTCAGGTCACTTTCCACCATTCGCCTGTTCAGCTTCTCCCTGAGTTCATCAAGAAAATAGGTGCGGCTGTCATCCTTGCGGCGTTTCATGTTCATATAGACGTTGTAGCAGTTCTTAATTTCTACACCAAAGATTTCAGAAAAGGTGTCTGCCAATTCTTCTATACCGATTTCACCATCGTTGATACAGTCACAGGTATCAAGTGCGTAGAGTAATTCTACCAAGTCAGTTGCTTTACCTGTCCAACGAAGTTTCTCGGTTGGTTTGACGGGCAAAGTAGAAAGAAGCCCCTGCATCCGCATCTTTAATAACTTTAACTCCGTATCAATGACACATAGTAGCTCCGACACATTTTTTCCCCTTTCCGTCCATCAAATACACCGCTTGCAAAGTTTGTAAACGAAAACGAGTATAGCGGAGAATACGAAACAAAGAGATGGCGTCGTCTTCTGCATCACATAGATCAATGATCCTCTTCATAAAGTTCTCCGATGCTTTTTGTTCTTGTTCATTTGTAGAGCAAGACGAAATTATCGTCTTAAATTCTTCCGTTTGAATAAGTCTTAGCATAATCATATCTTTTATGGTTCAACATTGCAGATTCTCTGTTGTGAGATGTGATTTATGACCTATCTCCTTATGAATTCGGACAGCAAAGAACAGTGTCATTAAAGTTGCAAAGACGTCGGCAATAGGCTGTGCATAAAGCACTCCATTTAGTTCCCAATACGATGGAAGCAGCAATATTATAGGGATAAAAAACAAACCTTGCCGTCCGATGTTTAGCAGAAGACTTTGCCTTGCTCTTCCGATTGCCATATATAGTGTGGAATACACAAATTGGAATCCGAAAGTGAAGAACATAATCGTATTGGCTCTAAGCGCAATTCTTGCTATTCTCTGCATTGTTTCGTCTTTACCGAAACAACTGACGATAGGAGAGGTAAAAATGACTATAAGAATACTCCAGAGCACACAAAACGAGGTTGTGAGTATCAGAGAACAGCACACCGCTTCCCTTAATCTTTGAAAATTGCCTGCCCCGTAGTTATAGCCTGCCATAGGTTGGAGTCCTTTTACAAATCCGAAGACCACGTTTGTTCCCAATGTGACGATTTTCAGGACGATACCCACAGCCGCAACAGCCTCTGCCCCATATTTCACAGCGGCTTTCTGCAACAAACTGATGGAAAGGGTCTGGAGCAGTTGCAAAAAGAGTATAGAGATACCAATCTTAATGATGTCTGCGTATATTCTTATCGTGGGAGCGAACAAGGCAAGAGATACTTTTACCTCTGCTTTCGTAAGGAAACGGATGTAAATAGCTGTCGTGATGATTCTTGAAAGAATGGTTGCCCACGCAGCACCTTCCACACCCCAATTGAAGGTGTAGATAAACAAGGGGTCTAATGCTACATTGACGACAGAGCCAATGATCATTGCCGACGCGGATGTCTTCGACGCACCTTGTGAAACAATGATATTGGAAATGGACACATTCAATGTTCCTATGACACAACTGATGATAAAAAGCCTGCCGTAGGATTCTGCCAAACTCATCATCTCCTCGTTTGCTCCCATGAAAAGTAGGATGTCCGGCAGGAACGCATTGCACACAAGGGCAATGAGAGCTGCCAATATCACAGAAGTAATCACTGAGACGGAAGCGACCTGACTTGCCTTGATAACCTGTTTCGCTCCCAACAGACGGGAAACATACACTCCGCCTCCGACACCGAACATCAGCCCTATCCCGAGAAACAACAGCGATAAAGGGAAAACAACCGATACGGCAGCGACAGGAAGGGTTCCCAAACGTGCAACCCAGAAAGTATCTACCACATTGTATATCGCCATAATCAGCATTGCGATGACAATAGGTATCCCCAATTTTGTCAGGGCTTTCATCATACTTCCTTCTCGCAAAATATTCACAGCGTTGTTCATCCTTATAATCCGTATCTTTTAAAGTGAATAAAGTTCGCTGCAAAGGTACGGTGGGATACAGACTGTCACAATAGACGGACAATGGTAATGATAGCACTATTCGTGGTAAGTCCTTCTGAAGAGCGTGGGAGAAACGCCTGCAACCTTGGTAAACAGCCGTGTGAAGTAGGAGTAATCGTTAAAGCCTAAACTATGTGCAATCTCTTTGATGGAATCTGTAGTATAGACCAATTGACGTTTAGCCAACAAAATAATCTCGTTTTGGATATGGTGGCTCACACTTGTCCCCAGAACAGAATTTACAGCTTCATTCAGGTAGGCAACGGTAATGTTCAGCCGCCCGGCATAGAATGATGGCGAACGTTTGCTTCGGATATTGCTTTCCAACAAATCCCGAAATTCCCATACTATTTCCTTGTGTCTGGTCACTGTTCCCTGCAATTTGGATTGAGCTATCGTTGCATTTACAATGTTCTCCACGACTAACCCTACAATGACGGTGGTCAGTCGCTGAACGACTGCTTTGGCAGATCGATTTTCCATACCACTCAGTTTGCAGTCAAGAAGTGATAATAACAGTTTCTGTTCCGATATGTCGGATAGTTGTATTTGAGGGCGACCGTATCTCTCAAGCGTTCGTTTTTCCTCCTTATCTACCAATACCGAGTCGATAACCAGAAATTTTGCAGAAAGATTGGAAGCGTTGATGATACGATGCACCTGCCCGGGTAGAATGATAGCCAGACTTCCTTTCTCGAAAGTGTATTCCTCGAAATCAATATTCAGACAGCATTGCCCACCCTCTATGAAGCCAAAGAAATAATAATCGTCGGTATGAGAAAAGGCGTATCTGTCTGAAGATGCCGATGTCCGAGAGATGACAGTCTTCAGATAGACTCCGAAATCTGAGAGTTGTGAACTTCTATGGATGGGTAACCGAGACATATATCTTTCGGGTATTGTTTTTTGATTATTAAAGTTGCAAAGTTAATCATAATAATGCAGAATAATGAATTATAAAGTATCTTTTAACTCGAACTACACATCAATACGATTAAAAAGAGAACTGATAATATGGAGGTATGACTCAAAAAACATACCTCTTTTTTGCCACTTCTATCCATATCGACGCCACAAGTACGCAGTTATCCCAAACCTATAACGCACACGGTTTCTTTGGTTTACTTTTGTCCGTGCACCGCTGTTGGTGCCATTAAATACATTGTAATATGGACGAAAAAATCAAAGACCAAGAAGTCCTTTTGGTCAAGGATCAGAAGGGCGAAAATCTCAAAGCCGTCACAGGAACGGACGAGAAAGGCGGACTGAAAACCGTTCCGCCCACCGCCGAGCATGAACAGAGTTTCCTGAAGTTCGACAAGCACGGCAATGCGCTGGAAAACTTCCTTTCCAATTTCATGCGACAATTCAAGCACCCCACACCGCTGCATTTCTTCAAAGTACCTTTTGAGAGTGCCGTAGCCAGTGCCCGCGTACTCTCGGAGATGCTCAAAGCACCGGATGTCCCATCCAATAAGGAGATGCTGAACTCCGCCCGTGTCAATCCTTCGGACTATGCAGGAGAGCAGAAACAGTCCTTCCAAGGCATTAACCCCGATAAGGTGAGATGGGATCAGTTCGAGCAGATGGGCGTAAGCCGTGAAAGTCTGGAAAAGGCCAAGCATCTTGATGACCTGCTTCAATACCGCAAGACTCCGCTTGTTCCCATCAGCATCAAAATCGGGGAGGTCTCCCTCTACACCGATGCCCGTCTTTCCCTGAAAGCCTCCGGAGACGGTATGTTTATCCCCGTCGTCCACGCCATTCGCAAGGAACCACAGTTGGAACGCGAGTTCTTCGGGCATACCTTCACCGACGAGGACAAGAAAGCCCTCAGAGAAACGGGCAACCTCGGTCGTACCGTGGAGCTGACCTTCCCCGGCAAAGATGAGCCGACCCGCAGTTTCGTAAGCATCGACCGCCTGACGAACGACATCATCGCCCTGAGTGCCGACCGGGTACGCATTCCAGATGAAATCAAGGGCGTGAAGCTGAGCGATGAGCAGAAAAAGGAACTCTCGGAAGGCAAGAGTATTTATGTGGAGGGTATGATCTCCAAAACGGGCAAAATTTTCAATGCCAACCTCCAATTCAATGCCGACAAACGGTCTATTGAATTTCGTTTCGGCTCTCCCAAACAGGAACAACGCCAAAGACAATCCCCCGAAGGACAGGAACAGGCAGAGCAGAAAGAATTGCGTGTCCCCAAGAAGATGCTGGGACGCGACATCTCTCCCGAAGAGCAAGCGAAGCTCAAAGCAGGTCAGACGATCTATATGACCGGGCTTATCGACAAGAAGGGAGAGCCTTTCAATGCCTACGTGCGCCCGAACTTCGAGAAAAACAAGTTCGACTTCCTCAAATGGAATCCCGACAAGTCCCAAACCAAAGAGGTAACTCCCGACAATGCTTCCCGCACACAGGTCGCCGTCAATTCCGAAGGCAAGACAAACGAGGCTACCAAGCACGTGAAAGAGCCGCTCAAACAGGGACAGACAGAACCTACCGCCCGGCAAGAGCAGAAGGAAGAAGAGAAGAAGCGTTCCAAGGGAATGAAAATGTAATCCGCCACCACTAACATCCAAAAAGTAAGAACAAATGAAAGTCATCATAGCAGAAAAGCCGAGCGTCGCTCGTGAAATCGCCCGTGTCGTTCGGGCAACCAACAAGAAAGAGGGTTATATCGAAGGAGGCGGCTATGCCGTCACGTGGGCATTGGGACATCTGATAACGGCAGCCATGCCCGAAGCCTACGGCATCAAGGGTTTCCACAAAGAAAACCTGCCGATTCTTCCTCCCGTCTTTACCCTTATTCCCCGCCAAATCAAAGAGGGTAAAGGCTATAAAGCCGACGCTGCAGCAGTCGCCCAACTCAAAATCATCGAAAAACTCTTCCGAGCGTGCGAAGGCATTATCGTAGCCACCGATGCAGGAAGGGAGGGTGAGTTAATCTTCAGGTTCATCTACGAGTATCTCGGCATTGCCAAACCCTTCGACCGTCTATGGATCAGCTCGCTTACGGACAAAGCCATCAAAGAGGGGCTTGCCCGTCTGCAAAGCGGCGCGACGTATGACAACCTCTATTATTCCGCCCGTGCCCGCAGCGAAGCCGACTGGCTGGTGGGCATCAATGCCACACAAGCCATATCCATTGCCGCAGGGCGAGGCACTTACTCCTTGGGCAGGGTACAGACCTCGACGCTTTGTATGGTCTGCTCCCGTTTCTTGGAGAACAAGAAGTTCGAGCCACAGTCATTCTGGCAACTCAGCCTTGCAGTGAAGGAAGGTGATGAGAGCTTCCGCTTCTCCTCCGCTGACCGCTGGTTCGATAAGACAGAAGCCACCGCCCTGTACGAGAAACTCAAACAGGCTCCTTATGCCACTGTAGAGACAGTTGTGCGCAAGGAAACCAAACAGGAGCCACCGCTTCTGTATGATTTGACAACCCTGCAGAAAGAAGCGAACAGCCGATACGGATACACGGCAGAACAGACCCTTTCCTTGGCTCAGAAACTCTACGAAAAAGCATACATTACCTACCCACGCACGGGCAGCCGCCATATCCCCGAAGATGTATTTGCCGAAATTCCAGCTTTGATAGCATTTTTGCACGACCACCCCGTCTGGGGTGTCCATGCCCGCCAACTGACCGAACTGAACGCACATTCGGTGGACGGCAAGAAAGTGACCGACCACCACGCCCTGCTCATCACGGGCAAGAAGCCGATAGATGCGTTTGGAGAGGAAGCGGTCATCTACAATATGATTGCGGGGCGTATGCTGGAAGCCTTCTCCGCCCGGTGCGAGAAAGACGTTACCACCGTAACCGCCTTGTGCGAGGGCATGAAGTTCATGCTCAAAGGGGAAATCATCAGGCAGGAAGGCTGGCGGAGCATCCTTAAAAACGAGAAAGGAAAGGACAAGGAACAGCTCGAAGCCGAAGAGCGGGAAAGCAGTGAGAACGGTGAGGGTGTCCTCATTCCGGAATGGAACGAAGGTATTCAACTTGCCATTTCCGCCTGTTCGCTGGCACAAGGGACGACCAAGCCCAAACCGCTGCACACGGAAAGTTCGCTGTTAGCTGCTATGGAGACGGCAGGTAAGGAGTTGGAGGACGAGGAACTGCGTGCACAGCTCAAGGATTGCGGCATCGGCACGCCTGCTACCCGTGCCGCCATCATCGAAACCCTCTTTGCACGCGAGTACATGGTGCGCCAAAAGAAGTCGCTCGTTCCCACGGAGAAAGGACTTGCCGTCTATTCCATCGTCAAGGAGATGAAAATCGGCAATGCAGAGATGACCGGACAGTGGGAAGCGGACTTGGCGAAAATCGAACGGGGAGAGTTGAAAGAGCGGGACTTCCGCAAAGGCATCGAAAGCTATGCCACACAGATTACCGACGAACTCCTCTCCTCCAAAATCCTCTTTCCCAAGAAGCAGAGCGACATCCATTGCCCCAAATGCGGCAAAGGGTCATTGGTCTTCTATCCCCGATGTGCCAAATGCTCGGATGCCGATTGCGGTCTGACGCTTTTCCGCAGCGTGGCAGGCAAGAGCCTGACGGACGAGCAACTGACGCAGTTGGCGGTAAACGGAGAGACAGGCATCATCAAGGGCTTTACCTCCAAAGCGGGCAAAAGCTTCGAGGCTTCGCTCTCCTTGGATGGAGAGTTCAAGACGGTATTTGTCTTTCCCGAACGCAAGAAAACGGGCAAATCCCGAAGGTAAATCCCCGTAATTTGCTAATTTTGCCACTGAATGACGCGGTCATAAACAATCATCTTGTTTTTACTGCGGATTTTAGTGGTGGCACTCGGCGGGGACGTCGAGTGCCTTTGCATTATATACCTCACTAAAATCATTCAAAATGACAGCCATTCATTTTTCATACTACGAGCTTTCCCTGCTCTCTTTTCTTCGGGAAAGCCATCCCGGAAAAGCCGATGACATTCCTTTTGTCAAAGAACGTGCGGCAGCCGCTTCCGAAGCCTATGCCGAAGCCTTCAATGCCGGTCTTCCCTTAGCCGAATGTATCGGCATTGCCAATAAGACGCTATATGCAGGTCTGCACTTCTCCCGTCACGATACCATCTCTTCCGTGCTTTGGAACGAGTTCTCCGCCGAAGTGCCGCTTGAAGCGGTCAGGGAGACCGCCATCCGCCTGCGTCCGCTCTTGGAAGCAATCTTCGCCAAGTATCCGATTTCGGACGAGTTCGCCTATACGCCCGAATACAACTCCCTCTATACGGAGCTTACGGGCTTTGTCCAACTAAAACTCGAAGAAGATGGCACACTATAACAAAAAGGAGCACCTAAGGGCGAATATAGAAGCCATCAAGACGCTCTTTGCCCTGCATCGGGAACAGCGCACGGCAACGGAGGAGGAAATGGAGGTGTTGCGGGCTTATACGGGCTTCGGAGCTTTGAAGTGTATTCTTTCACCGGCAAACTCGATGGAGGACATCGCCCGATGGAACAAGTCGGAGTTGGAGCTTTTCCCCTTGGTGATGGAGCTGCATCGCACCATTCGGGACAACACCGCATCAGAGTCGCAATACAGAAGCTATATGCAGAGTCTGAAGAACTCCGTGATGACCGCTTTCTATACTCCTGCGCCCGTAGTGCGGGAGATTGCCGCTTCCTTACAGGAGGCAGGCATCGTCCCCAAGCGAATCCTTGACCCCTCGGCGGGGATGGGCGAGTTCATCCGCTCTTTTGACGGCATTGCAGCCGAAGGGCATACGACCTTCGGTTTTGAGAAAGACATCCTTACGGGACAGATGCTCTCCGCCCTGCATCCCGAAGACAAGATACGCATCCGGGGCTTCGAGGAAATCGAATCCAAGCTCAACGGTTCCTTCGATGTGGTCAGCAGCAACATCCCTTTCGGAGATGTAGCCGTCTTCGACCCTGTTTTCAGCAAGACGGACGAACCAGCCCGAAAGGTCGCCCGCACGTCCCTGCACAATTACTTTTTCGTCAAGGGGGTAGATATGCTCCGTGAGGGTGGTGTGCTGGCATTCATCACCTCGCAAGGAGTTATGAACGCCCCGACGAACGAGTCTGTACGGGAGTGGCTGATGAGCCATACCCGCCTTATTTCGGCAGTTCGTCTGCCCAACAATCTCTTCTCAGAGAATGCGGGAACGGAAGTGGGTAGTGACCTTATCGTCCTGCAAAAGCAGAGCGAAAAGACAAGTCTGACCGAAGAGGAACAGCGTTTCATCAAGAGCGAGAAACGCCCCAGTGGAGTGCTGTTCAACACCTATCTGCGAAGCATGTCGCAAATCGTGCACACCGAGTGGAAGCAGGATACCGACCCTTACGGCAAGCCTGCCATTCTGTTCCATCACGAGGGCGGAGCGGAAGGCATCGCCACCGATATGGGTAAAATCCTGCGGGCAGATTTAGCCAAACGCTTGGACGAGGCATTGTACCAAAAGCATATCTCCATTCAGGAGCAGCCCAAAGTTGCCGTTTCCGTTCCTCCCGAAGTCAAGCAGGAAGAGCCTACGCTTACGCTAGCCGCTTCGACAGAGGAGCAACCACACAAAGAGGTGGTGCAACCGAGAGAGGAACAGCCTGTGGAGCATCCCCGAAGCAGTGTCACCCCGCAGGTACAACTGCTCGACCTTTTCGGCAATGTTATCCCGGAGGAAAAGCCCAAACGAAAAACCGCCACTGTGAAACGTGCTGTGGTTTCTACTCCTTCTCCCACTATCGAAATAAAGCCACAAGAAACTGCTATGAGGTTACGGGACACGAACGAGCTGTGGTGGCAGCAGGACAAGGAGAAAGGGATGCAGCAGCGTCCCTATGAGGGAGTATGGCACGAACACCTCAAAGAGGGCTCTCTGCTTGCCTCGGACTTTCAGGTCGGAATGCTTGTCCGTGATATGGAGGACAACCGAATGTTCCAGCCCATAGACCTCCCGTCCCAAGAGCGACAGAAAATGTTGCTCTACATAGACTTGCGGGATGCTTACCACGCACTCTATGATTATGAAGCGGAACGCAAGGTGGCGAATGAATCCTTGCGACAGAACCTCAATGAACTGTACGACCGTTTCGTGCGGCAGTACGGGTATCTGAACGACCGCAAGAACCACGAGCAGATCCTGATGGATGCCGGTGGCAGGGAAATCCTTTTCTTGGAACGGAAGGTGGATAAAGAAACGCTCAAAGCCGATATTTTCCGTCAGCCCGTTTCGTTCAGCCTGCACGAGGTGACAGAGGTGAGCAATGCCCAAGAGGCTCTCTCAGCTTCACTCAACAAATTCGGATCGGTGGACACCGAGTATATGCTCTCTTTGCTCCCCGACACCTCCGAGGAAGAAATGCTCTCCGAGTTACACGGAAAGATTTACTACAATCCCATGGAGGGAGAATATGAAATTGCCGAGAAATTCATATCGGGCAATGTGGTTGCCGCTTCGGAGCGTATCGGACAATATCTCTTGGAGCACCCGGAGGACACAAGGGCGCAAGCCTCCTTGCAGGCACTGCAAGATGCCATCCCCGAACCGATTCCTTTTGTGGACTTGGATTTCAATTTCGGGGAACGATGGATTCCCGTAAATCTCTACTCAGACTATGCCTCGCACCTCTTCGACACGGAGGTGACGATACGCTACAATTCAAGTGCGGACGAATACTCCGTGGAAGCACGGATGCACAATGCCAATATCTGGGACAGGTTCTGTGTACGGGGACAGCATCGTCGCTACGACGGCATTGCCCTGATGAAGCACGCCCTGCTGAATACGACGCCCGACATCACCAAGAAAATCATGGTCGGTGACAAGGAGGTCAAGGTACGGGACACCGAAGCCATACAGATGGCGAATGCTAAAATCGACGAGATACGAAACGGATTCACCGATTGGCTGAACGAGCAGAGCGATGAGTTCAAGCAGCGGTTGGAGAAACTCTACAATGACACCTTTAATTGCTTTGTCCGTCCCCAATACGACGGCTCTCACCAGACATTCCCCGACCTCAATCTGAAAGGCTTGGGCATCGAAAGCCTGTACGACAGCCAGAAAGACGCCGTGTGGATGTTGAAGCTCAACGGAGGGGGAATTTGCGATCATCAGGTGGGAGCCGGAAAGACGCTTATCATGTGCACCGCTGCTTATGAGATGAAGCGGCTCGGCTTGGCAAACAAGCCGATGATACTTGCTCTCAAAGCCAACGTGCAGGAGATAGCACAGACTTTCCAAACGGCTTACCCGAATGCCAAGTTGCTCTATCCGGGCAAGAACGATTTTACGCCCGACAAGCGGCAGCGGATTTTCCACGACATCAAGAACAACAACTGGGACTGCATTGTCCTCACGCACGACCAGTTCGGTATGATACCGCAGTCGGACGAGATACAGCAGAAAATCCTTCAGGACGAGCTGGACAGCGTGGAAGAGAACTTGGAAGTATTGCGTCAGCAAGGACGCAGCATCTCCCGTGCGATGGAGAAAGGGCTTGTCAAGCGGCAGATGAACTTACGGGCAAAACTGGACGAAATCAAGTTCAAGATAGAGAACCGCAAGGACGATATAGTGGATTTCAAGACAATGGGTATAGACCACCTTTTCGTGGACGAGTCGCATACGTTCAAGAATCTGATGTTCAACACCCGCCACGACCGTGTGGCAGGATTGGGCAACAGCGATGGCAGCCAAAGAGCCTTGAATATGCTCTTTGCTATCCGAACCATTCAGGAGCGGACGGGGAAAGACTTGGGAGCCACTTTCCTTTCGGGTACGACCATCAGTAACTCACTCACGGAGTTGTACCTGCTGTTCAAGTACCTGCGTCCCCAAGCCCTAGAAGCACAGAACATCAAGACCTTTGATGCGTGGGCTGCCATCTTCGCCAAGAAGTCGGTGGACTATGAATTCTCTGTCACCAATGAAATCGTGCAGAAGGAGCGTTTCCGCTATTTCATCAAAGTGCCGGAATTGGCGGCGTTCTATGCCCAGATAACGGACTATCGTACGGCAAAGGACATCGGTATTGACCGCCCCGAAAAGAATGAGATTATGCACAATATACCGCCCACTCCCGAACAGGAAGAGTTCATCGCCAAGTTGGTGGAGTTTGCCAAGACGGGTAATGCGGAATTATTGGGACGAGAGAAACTTTCCGAACGGGAGGAGAAAGCCAAGATGCTCATTGCCACAGATATGGCGAGGAAGATGAGCTTGGATTTGAGGCTCATTGATCCGAACAGGTACGGAGATCATGTGGATAACAAGGCTTCCCACTGTGCCACCAAGATTGCGGAGTACTACCAGAAGTTCAATGAGCAAAAAGGAACGCAGTTTGTGTTCAGCGACCTCGGCACTTATAAGCCCGGTGAATGGAATCCTTACAGCGAAATCAAACGAAAGTTGGTGGAAGATCACGGCATTCCTGCTCAGGAGATACGCTTCATTCAGGAAGCCAAGACCGACAAGGCACGAAAGACGCTCATTGCAGGCATGAACGAGGGAACAATACGCGTACTGTTCGGTTCCACCTCCATGCTCGGCACGGGCGTGAACGCCCAGAAACGTGCCGTGGCCATCCATCATCTGGACACGCCGTGGCGTCCTTCCGACTTGGAGCAGAGGGACGGCAGAGCCGTGCGTAAGGGCAATGAGGTTGCCAAGTTCCATGCGGACAACAAGGTGGATGTCATCATCTATGCGGTGGAGAAGTCGCTCGACAGCTATAAATTTAACCTGTTGCACAATAAGCAACTCTTTATCGAACAGTTGAAAAACAACCGTATGGGCAGCCGTACCATCGACGAGGGAAGCATGGACGAGAAATCGGGAATGAATTTTTCCGAATATGTAGCCATCCTCTCGGGGAATACCGACTTGCTGGAAAAGGCGAAATTGGAGAAGAAGATTGCCGGGTTGGAGAGTGAGAGACAGGCGTTCATTCGCAGTAAGTCATCCTCCCGAAGCCGATTGGACGAAGTCGTGCGGACGGTGGACGGCAACAAGGAACTGATTGCCCGTTTCCAAAGTGACTGGGATTTGTACCAAAGCCGTGTGCAGAAAGACAAGGAGGGAAACACACTCAATCCGATAACGCTCAAAGGGGTGGAAGGAAGCGACCCGAAACGCATTGCTGCCAAACTCACGGAAATCAACGAGAAAGCCTGCACACGGGGAGAGTATTTCAATATCGGAACACTCTACGGATTTAACCTCGTGGTCAAGACGGAGTCTTCCTCCAAAGACCTTTTCGACCTTTCGCAGAACAAGTTCTTCGTGATGGGCGAAAGTGGAATGAAGTACAGTTACAACAACGGGAGGATTGCGGCAGACCCGCAACTCGCTTGTATGAACTTCCTGAACGCCTTGGAGAAGATACCAGGCTTGATTGAGAAGTTTAAGGCGGATACGGAAAAGATAGCCAAGGATATTCCCGTTTTGCAGGAGGTAGTAAACGGCTCATGGAAAAAGGAAGAGCAGCTCAAAGACCTCAAAACGGAACTTGCCGCCCTTGACCGCAAGATACAGCTCTCCCTAAAGCCCATTGAGCAGGGAGATAGTCCGCAAGAGGAAGTGGAAATGATGCAGGATGGCGAAGGAGCGAGGGAAGAAATGGAACGGTCTCGTCCGATTGAGTCGACTGTCACCGCTCCCTCCGTCAGCACCTCCGTGGCTCAAACCGACAGACCGTTGGAAAGCAACGGGCAGAGTAGCTCAGCTACACAGCCCTCGATGGACGGACTGCCGCCGTCTTTGGCGGAAAAGGTGTTCGTTGTCAGACCAAAAATATAATGTACATCCTAAGAAACCATATCAACCCTAATTATAGGATTGATATGGTTTCTTGCCCTTGAATTAAGAGCATATAGTTTTAGGGGATATTACCTTTGTTAATATTTGTCTTTATTGTTTGTTTTGATGTAATTTCAACAGATTCTGTAGGTGCTGAAGGTATTCGCTCTTTTTCTCTCCTTCTTTCATGAAGAAATGAATATATTCCCATAGAGCGCTAATTCCAACAATAATATTGGAATTCATAAGATCCTTAGATTCTACATCAGTATTAATACAGACATTGTCAAAATCTGCCAATTTATACAACAAATCCACATCTGTCTGCATCTTATTTCTACCAAAGAAAAAGGCATCCTCACAAATAGATATATGATTTTTTGCCAATGTAGTCACATCTTTTTTTATTCGATCCAAAATAATTTTATAATTATTTATTTGCTTTATCTGATTTTGCAGACAGTATTCCTCTTCTTCTGATATTTTATTGCTATGATTCTCTATTCCGATAGCTTGGAGCAATTCCACTTTTTCAGTAGGTATATAACCTCTAATCGTATTAGGCGACACATAAAAAATATCACCTTCATTTAGGTTTTCACAAACCAAGTTTTTTTCATTATCGCAAATATGAAATATACAATATTCTATCGTAGGTATTCCTATTGACCTTATCTGTTTGTGAATATCTTGACTATGGATATACATGTCATCCTTGGTAGATCTGATACATCTTTTTATAATAGGATTCTTATATTCATTGGGATGAATACAAAGAATTCCATCAAATTTATAGACATTCCAATGACCTCCGTTGGCAATAAATTTCATATTATCCATATTTTGAAATTTCTTTTAGTTGCAAAGTTACAGAAATCAAGACTAAAGGAATAATATGTCTAATGCAAATTCCATCTTTGTCATCAAAATTGGTATAATCTCTAAAACAACAAGATGAGAAGAATTTATGTCTGTTTGGGTACTCTCTTCCTCTTGCGTTTGAGGTTCTCCGTAAAATGGGCTTTCATAAAGGCAAGGATTTCCGATTCCAAATACCACGTCTTGTGGTAAACGATGTGGAAAGGAAGCGTACCCGATGCCCGATAACGTTGCAGGGTACGCTTGCTGATTTGGAGCATCAGGCAGACCTCTTGGTTATCCAGCAGAGGTTCTCCGTCTATCATCGGACGTTGGGGGATGTCGGGAGCCGTCTGCTTCAAGTCATCAAAACGCTTCATGATGCGTTCCATCCATTCAAGGAAAGTCGCTCTATCCAATAGTTCCATCCTTTACCCTCCTGCTTTTAAGTTCGAAGTTATGCCGTAGCTCTTTCAGGTTCTGAGGATTGCAGTACAGGCTCTTGCTTCGTATCGCCTCCTCGATGTCATGCAGGGCGTAGTAGCAACGTCCGTAGATCATCTTGTAGCTGATTCTGTCCGCACTGCGCATACGCTGAAGGGTACGCTTGCTGATACCGAGTATATCGGCTAACTCATCATTGGTAACAAGGCGGTTCTCATACTCCGTCTTTGCCTTTTCCTCTTTCTCCACATACCGGAGGATTTTTTCTATTTTGCCCATCAATTCGTGGTAGGCTTTGCTTTCGATTGTTATGACATCCATGACGCTTTGAATTTGATTATACTGCAAAGTTCGGGAGTTAAAACCGTCCGGATTGTATGCTAAATATGTACTGAATAGAGATTTTTCTGTCTGCTTCCAAAAGTCATACGACAAAAGTATCCATATCGAAGCCACAAGTACGCAGTAAAGAGAATGATGGTTTTGAATACTTACTCCGTAAGTACATTTGCACAAAGTGTAACATTAAAACGGACAAGAATATGGAAGTAATAACAATCGAGAAGAAAACGTATGAAGCCATGATGGAGCGTTTCCGCATTTTGACCGCCAAAGTCGATGCCCTGTGTCGGGAGTGTGACGAAAAGCGTATGGGCAGGTGGCTGGACAATCAGGATGTCTGCCAAATCCTGAACATCAGTTTGCGTACCCTGCAAACCTACCGCAGCAACCGGATGCTGCCCTATACGCAAATAGGGTATAAGATGTTCTACAAGCCGGAGGATGTCGGGAAACTGCTCGAACAATCCTCCGCTTTATGACCAATGAATAGTATCACCGCTAAATCCGATGTAAAATATGGACAACGATGTAAAGACCAAGAACAACGAAGAGATTGCGCACTTTCTCAACGCGAGCGACCGCATGATAAAGGGAATAGATGTCCTGCGGAAAAAGAACAGACCTCTGCTTAACGGGCATCGCTATCTGACGGACGATGAACTGTCCCGCCTGTTGCATATCAACCGGCGCACGTTGCAAGATTATCGCAACATGGGAAGAATCTCCTTTATCAAGTTAGGCGGAAAGGTGCTCTACCGGGAAGAAGATGTGGAAAAACTGTTGCAGGAGAATTATCGCCCTCGGTTTGAGAAGCCTTGACAGAGAAACAGGCAGTAAGACAAGAGTTTCTTACTGCCTGTTCTCATATTCAGTTGTACCATCCGCCTTTGGTATAGCACACGAGTAGCGGAGGAGCTGTTCTCTTCTTTTCGGTCAGTCTTCCGATTATCCATTGACGGAAACTATTTGCCTGTGGAGAGGCAAAACGAAATGACAGCATCGTTATCATTTCAAGATTGTATAAATCCACCGAACCATCCCTAAACAATAGCGTTTGCATCACCTCATCTTCTCTGAGTAAGCCCTCTTTGAAGATAGACTTGATGTGGCTGTTTATCTTACCGGAGAATACGCCGAACAAATCGGCTATTTCACAAGCCGACATCCAAACGGGAGCTGTCGGGATATATACTTTTCCGTTCTCTCCAATGGTTATGATTTCTCTTTTCATCGTTCGTCCTCCTTTTATATAGTGATACCATTGAACTGCTCTATCTTACTCAGTTTGTCGGAGAGTGCCGCCATGTCCCGACTTTCCTTTTCGTGGGTGATTTTGGCGTAAATCTGCGTGGTGCGGATATTCGTGTGTCCGAGCATTTTGGAAAGGGTTTCGATGGGAACGCCATTGGTCAGGCAGATTTCCGTCGCCATAGTATGGCGGCTGGTATGCCACGTAATCTCTTTTTCGATACCGCAGAGTCCGATGATTTTCTTGATGTTCTTACAAGCAGTTATATACGTCGGAACGGGAAGAAGCAAGTTGTCTTTTGCCATACCATCGTATTTATCGATAATCTGCTTCGGAATATCCAAGAGCATGATGTTGGATTCCACACCCGTCTTTTGTCGCTTGGTCATAATCCAGAGTTTCCCGTCAAAGGAAGTTTGAAGGTTGTCCTTGGTCAGGTTCTTCATATCTGTAAAGGACAAGCCTGTAAAGCAACAGAAAACATACAAATCCCGAGCAAGTTCCATTGACTTGCGTCGGAATTTCAAGTCCAACAGCCTGCGGATTTCATCCTTAGTCAGATAGTCCCTATCAGTACTCTCGGCGGATATGCTGTAATCCACAAATGGGTCACGGACTATCCATCCGTGGTTCTGGGCAATGGTAATCATACGGCGCAGGGGCATCATGTAAATCCATACCGTGTTGTTACAGCATTGTTTTTCGGTGCGAAGAAAGATATCAAAGTCGGTAATGAAAGCCGGAGTGAGTTCTTTCAAAGCAATGTCGCTGACACGGTAGCGGGTCTTGATGAACTCCTCCAGATGCTTATAGACAGTGCAATACTTGTGGTAGGTGGATTGGCTTCGCAAGCCTGCATCGACCTGTTTGAAAAAGTCCTCATTGTGCTGGGCAAAGACTTTCAGCAAGGTTTCATGCCGCATTTCCAAGCCCAAGAAAGCGTTCTTCACTTTCTCGGCAGTGACATAGTTATCCCGCTCGGCTATCTCCTTGTATTTGGCATTGATACCGACACGTATCTTGTCCAAGAAACGGTTGGTTTCCAAGGCTACGGTACTTTTGCCCGAAGCTCGGTTGCTCTTGATGTCCCACAAGTCGGGATGGATGTCGCATTTGCAACTGAACTGGGCTATCGTACCGTCAATGGTGATACGACACATCACGGGAACGGAACCGTTCTTCTTGGGGGCGTTCTTTTTGAGGTAGAACAGAACCTTAAACGTACTACGCATAACTCTGACTTTTTACGGTTTACAAAACTATTCATTGTCAGGTTATTTGTTGCTATGCAAAACATTGTCGTTCAATGGTAAAGAAACAATCTGCAATTTATTTGCCTATTTCTTTTCATCGACGTACCTTTGCAGGAGGTAATCCCCGAAGTTCAGGTCGGATTTTACACTGTTCGTTACCGCTTTTCCCAATCCTCACTTGCAAAGGAGGTGGTAATGTTTTGGTAACGCTGCTCTGTCCGAAGTTGGTATAACCCCGTCTTTTCGAGGTTTTGCGTCGAAAGGCTCAAAAAACAGAACCGACTGACTCACAAATCATTCACGCTGTTTCGCCTTTTCTTGAACCTTGAGGATAGATTTTTCACAAAAAAATAACATAAATAAATCTTAAAAATGCTTTTTTGCAATAATTCCATCCATATATTTACTAATTATAATTATAAATGTGGAAAAGAAAAAATAAGGAGATAAGTGCAAGGTGTTCTTTAATTTATTTATCTAAATTTATTTTGCTGCTTGTTCAGCAAAACAATAACAATTTCAGACCGATAAAAGAACGATTTGCAAACGTGCGAAAAACGCAGCGCATTCTTCGCACGTTTGCCCTGCATTTGTGCGAAGATTGAAACGCATTCTTCGCTAAAATGGAAACCGATTTTTTATCCATTGATTTTCAATGATTTACGGATGGATGACAGAATAAAGAATTTTATGTTTTCATTTTCGATACTTGGCAATTATCAATATTTATAAATTCAATTCCATTATCGGAATATTCTATTTTAAAATGTGTACTTCGTCCTTTATGCAATCGTTTGCATACAAATTGATTTAAATCGTGCAACGGTGCAAGAGGCTTTATTTAAATTATTATTATCTTTGAACAAAAATAACTAACCATACTCTATGAATTTACAGTTTATTATAGATTATCAGACCTATTACGGTCAGGACCTTATCCTGAACATCATAACGGGTCAGCATTTGGGAGAAACTGATTTTTCTCAATACAGAATGCACACTCACGATGGCAGCCATTGGTTTGTGGAACTTAATAAAGATGTAAAGCCGGGTACGCAGATTGATTACTTTTACAGCATCAATCGGGGCGATTACGAGGAGAGACGCGAGTGGGGAGTATGCCCCCACCGTATTGTCTTCGACGCCGACCGTGGCTTGAACTACAAGGTTTTCGACCATTGGAGAGACATTCCTGAAGATGCGTATCTCTACACCTCTGCCATTACCGACTGCGTGATGGGCAAGAAGGTGGGAAAATCATTCCTCCACAGCTATCGAAAAACGGTTTGCCTGAAGGTTCAGGCTCCGCAGCTGGGCGTTGGCGACAGGCTTTGCGCCGTAGGTGCCGACCCGATGTTCGGTGCGTGGAAGCCGAACAAGGCGATGGCTCTGGTTCAGCAGAACATCAACGAATGGGTTGTTGAGTTCGATGCAGGCAAACTGGCAGGTAATAAACTGGAATTCAAGTTCTTCATCGACAACGACAACAAGGAATACACGCCCGTTTGGGAATACAGCGAAAACCGTACTATCGAAATTCCGGAGATGGGCGACGGCGACGTAGTTGTCTACGAGCTTGCACAGGCCAGCTTCCCCGTACCTCCGGTCCGCGTTGCCGGCACATTGGTTCCGGTGTTCTCGCTGCGTTCCAACGACAGCTTCGGCATCGGCGACTTCGGCGATATGAAGAAGATGGTGGACTGGGTAAGCCACACGAACCAGCGATTGCTGCAGATTCTTCCTATCAACGACACCACCACCACGCACACGTGGACAGACTCCTATCCATACAGCTGCATTTCCATCTTCGCACTCCATCCACAGTACGTGGACCTTACTGCGCTGCCGGCATTGGACGACAAGGCACAGGCAGAGAAATTCGAGGCTCTGCGCAAGGAACTCAATGCGCTTCCTCAGATAGACTACGAGCGTGTGAACAATGCAAAGACGGAATACCTGCACCTGCTCTACGAACAGGAAGGCAAGAATACAGTTGCAAGCAACGAATACAAGGCATTCTTCCTCGAGAACGAGAGTTGGCTGGTGCCTTATGCGCAGTATTGCTATTTCCGCGAACAGTACGGAACGGCCGACTTCTCGCAGTGGCCCGACCATAAGCAATGGGACGAGGCCGACCGTAAGGCACTTACTTCTGCCCGAAACAAGGCTTATAAGGACGTAGAGTTCTACTATTATGTGCAGTTCGTGCTGAGCAGTCAGCTCAAGGCAGTCCACGAATACGCCACAGCGAAGAATGTAATCCTCAAGGGCGATATTCCAATCGGCGTGAACCGTTACGGTTGCGACGTATGGACGGAGCCCCGCTACTTCAACCTCAACGGACAGGCAGGTGCACCGCCCGATGATTTCTCCGTGAACGGTCAGAACTGGGGCTTCCCCACCTACAACTGGGATGCAATGATTGCCGACGGCTGCAAGTGGTGGATCCGCCGTTTCCAGAATATGGCGAACTATTTCGACGCTTACCGTATCGACCACGTGCTCGGCTTCTTCCGTATCTGGGAGATTCCAGTGCATTCGGTTCACGGCCTGTTGGGGCAGTTTGCGCCGTCGCTCGGTATGTCGCGCGAGGAAATTGAGGGCTACGGACTGCATTGGCAGGAAGAATTCTTCACGGAACCGTTCATTGCCGACTGGGTGCTCGACCGTATATTCCGTGAGCACGCCGACGAAGTGCGTGAGAAATATCTCGAAAAGACTTGGGGCGACCGTTGGAAGATGCGCCCTGAATACGATACGCAGCGCAAAGTGGAAGCAGCTTTCGCAGGCAGGGATTCTGAAGTGGACAAGTGGATCCGTGAGGGTCTCTACGCTCTGATAAGCGATGTGCTCTTCGTCCGCGACCATAAGGACCCGAATCGTTTCCACCCACGCATCACGGTTCAGTTCGCCTTCATCTACGAGAGTCTCTACGACAGCGACAAGGCCGTGTTCAACAGGCTTTACAACGACTACTTCTACCGCCGCAACAATCAGTTCTGGTATCAGGAAGCGATGAAGAAACTGCCTAAACTGGTAAACGCAACACGTATGCTGGTGTGCGCCGAGGACTTGGGTATGGTGCCCGACTGCGTGGAATGGGTTATGAACGAACTGCGTGTTCTCAGTCTTGAGATTCAGAGTATGCCGAAAGACCCGAAGGTGCGCTTCGGACATTTGGGTTCCAACCCATACAGAAGTGTCAGCACAATCTCCACGCACGATATGGCAACGCTCCGTCAGTGGTGGGATGAGGACTGGGCACGCACTCAGGACTACTTCAACAGTATGCTGCACCGCGGCGGTCCGGCTCCGCATCCGCTTCCGGGATGGTTGGCGCGCGACGTTGTAAGCCATCATCTTACCTCTCCGAGTATGCTCTGCATCCTTGGAATACAGGACTGGATGAGCATCGACGAGAATCTCCGTCTGGCAGATGCCGACGCAGAGCGCATCAATGTCCCGGCAAATCCGAAGCACTACTGGCGTTACCGTATGCACGTAAGCATTGAGGATCTGATGAAGAACGAGGAGTTCAATGCAAACGTAATGGATTTGGTAAGCCAGTCTGCACGCAGGTAATTATCATCTTCTTTCCCTCTCTCCGTGAATGAGGAAAGAGTGGAGGCGCAACCGTGCTGTTATGCCTCCATTCTTCCCCGAATCGGAGAAGAGGGAATAATCGTATATATATTAAAGGTAAAAGATGGCAGACCGATTAAAACATTCTCTGTTTTTTCCGTCTATGAAATGTATTCTCTGAATATGTTGATGTATCTTTTCTCAACACAAAACAAATCAAATCATTATTGAAATATGCTCAAACGATCAAAACTTCTTCTGGCAGCCATCGCGCTCCCGCTGTTCGCGTCTGCCCAGACCGTGAGTTCGCCCAACGGCAACGTGGTATTGAAATTCTCACTGACCGGCAACGGCGTGCCTACTTATGAAATGACCTACAAGAACAGGGCTGTGGTAAAGCCGTCGCACCTCGGACTCGAACTGGCGAAGGACAAGCACGCCTCAAAAGGCAAGAACGAGACCGACCTGATGGACGGTTTCACTACGACGAGCACGCAGACTTCTACATTCGATGAGACGTGGAAGCCGGTGTGGGGCGAAACGAAGACCATCAGGAACAACTATAACGAGCTGCAGGTGAACCTCAATCAGGCAAGCAGCAGCAGGGACATCATCATCCGTTTCCGTGTCTACGACGACGGTATGGGTTTCCGATACGAGTTCCCGCAGCAGAAAGAGCTGAACTACTTCATCGTGAAGGACGAGAAGACGGAGTTTGCAATGGCAGGCGACCACACGGCGTGGTGGCTTCCGGGCGACTACGACACACAGGAACAGGAAACACAGGAGAGCAGACTGTCGGAAATACGCAGCAAGTTCCGCGACGCTGTGAACTGGGGAAATTCCTCGGTGGCAGTATTCTCGGAAACCGGCGTGCAGACATCGCTTCAGATGAAGACCGAGGACGGACTCTACATCAATCTCCACGAGGCGGCACTCGTGAACTATCCGGCGATGCACCTCAATCTGAACGACAGGAATATGACGTTCACGTCGTGGCTCACGCCCGATGCCACAGGCAACAAGGCTTACGTACAGACGCCGTTCAACACGCCGTGGCGCACCGTAATCGTGAGCGACGACGCCCGCGATATGCTTTCAAGCAACCTGATTCTCAATCTCAACGAGCCGTGCAAGATAGAGGACACGAGCTGGATTCATCCAACGAAGTACGTCGGCGTGTGGTGGGAAATGATCACGGGACACAGTGCGTGGAACTACACCGACGACTATCCTTCCGTTCATCTGGGTAAGACCGACTATGCGAAAGCAAAGCCGAACGGACGGCACGGTGCGAACAACGAGAACGTGCGCAAGTACATAGACTTTGCCGCCGAGCACGGCTTTGATCAGGTGCTCGTGGAAGGTTGGAACATCGGTTGGGAAGACTGGGCGAATATGTGGAAAGACAAGGTTTTCGATTTCGTTACCCCCTATCCCGACTTCGACATCAAGGCACTCAACGAGTATGCGCACGCAAAGGGCGTGAAGCTGATGATGCACCACGAGACTTCCTCGAGCACAATCAACTACGAACGCCATCTGGAAAATGCGTTCAACCTGATGAACAAGTACGGCTATGACGCTGTGAAGACCGGCTACGTGGGCGACATCATTCCCCGCGGCGACTTCCACAACAGCCAGAACACCGTGAATCACTATCAGTACGTCGTGGAAACGGCTGCCAAGCACAGGATTATGGTCAATGGACACGAGGCCGTGCGCCCGACAGGCCTTTGCCGCACGTGGCCGAACCTCGTAGGAAACGAGAGCGCACGCGGCGGAGAATACGAGGCGTTCGGCGGCTCCAAGCCCGACCACACCGTGGTTCTCCCATTCACACGTCTGCAAGGTGGCCCGATGGACTACACGCCGGGCATCTTTGTTACGAAGCTGAGCGAGTGGACGGACAACAAGAGTTGGGTGCGCTCCACGCTCGTCGGCCAAATGGCTCTCTACCTCACGATGTACAGCCCACTGCAGATGGCTGCCGACACGCCCGAGAACTACGGAAAATATATGGATGCCTTCCAGTTTATCAAGGACGTGCCCTGCGACTGGGACGACTCGAAATACCTTGAGGCAGAACCCGGCGACTACATCACCGTTGCACGAAATGAAAAGGGAACGAAGAGCTGGTTCATCGGTGGAAAGTGCGACGAGAAGGGACACAAGAGCACAATCAAGCTCGACTTCCTCGACAAAGATTACGTATATGACTGCACCATCTACGCCGACGGCAAGAACGCTCACTACGAAAAGAACCCACAGTCGTACACCATTACTAAGAAAAATCTGAAGAAGGGCGACGTGCTGGAGCTCACGATGGCTCCCGGAGGTGGTTTCGCAGTTTCCCTGCACGCCAGATGGAACGGCGAAGACAGGGCAATAGGCAAGTAATCCTGCCAGTTTGTCCTGTCGGAAAAACATCGTGAAACGGAGGCGAAAACGACCCTTTTGAGGAGGGATACGGAGCCTTTCAAAAAAAGGTACGTACTTTTCATTGAAAAAGTACGTACTTTCCGGGCAAAAAGTACGTACTTTTTCTTCAAAAAAATACAGTAGAGTTTCATTTTTATTATACCTTTGTACCAAAAATTTATATCCTCATAAGAGGAAACATATCTATCTCAAGAAAAAGATATAATATTCCTCATTTTAGCTGAATGGAATTTACAGAGTTGAGAACTTTGCTATAAACTAAATTTACTGATGAAAAAAACTGTAATCATCTTTTGTATGAGCTTATTGTGCAATGCAGTCTTTTCGCAAAGGCAACAAGGTGTGTATCTTGAGTTAGGAGGTGCATCTACATCGGTTGGGTTGCACTACGACACGAGATTTAATGAAAAGACAAGATGGGGAGGACGAATAGGAATAGCCTATACCTATTCGTCGTCGGAAGATTTCTTTGATTTTGGTCCCCAGAAAACATCAGGGTGGAGCATACCTGTTGCTGTTAATTATCTGATTGGCAGCAAAAGGCATAATCTGGAACTTGGTATTGGAATTAGCTATGGTATGTATTCGTGTAAAAAACAAGCGAATGGGTTTGAAGTTGAACAACCACGCAACGGTGCTTTCGGTTTTGTGGACATAGGCTACCGTTATCAATCAAGCAAAGGGTTGATGGTGCGAATGGGAATGAATCCCGGTGTGGCACTTGGAGAATACAATGAGTTTGGAATAAAAGAGAATGGAGTAAGCCGTGCAGCAGTCATATATCCGTATGTAAGTGTTGGATATGATTTCTAATTTATTGCGCTTATGAGTTTTATGATGTAATCTCTCACAAACTCCACAGAATCACAGACGTTTATTTTCGCCACAAAGAAGGCAAAGCCTTCAAGGATGGCACGGATTTCCTTGTGTGAATGAGTGTTGCAGCTTCGCAAAAATGCAGGGCAAACGTGCGAAGAATGCGCTGCGTTTTTCGTACGTTTGCAAATCGTTCCTTTATGCGTCTGAAATCGTTATTGTTTTGCTGAACAAGTAACGAAATGATTTTGGATAAATAAATGAAAAAATACTTTTAATTTATCTCCTTTTATGATTTGCAACTAATTATAATCAATGCGAGATAAATTAAACATTTCGGCAATCCTATTTACTGTTGCTTGTTAATTTTTATTAATGATATGAATCGAAGTGGATTAAAAATAACTTTGAAAATAAAATATTTGTATATTTGCGCACAATTTAATTCAAATAGAAATTTAACCATTAAACCATTAAAAAAATAATCAAGTCGACACGATTATATGCAGACCTTAATTACTGCTAAAAGGAGCGGATACCGAAAAGCTATTATTAAAGAGTAGGTAAAAAAAACATAACTATGAGAAAAATTTTATTATTAATTGTTTTAGTTTTTTCACTTTTTGCGTGCAATTCTGAAAATGAAATTGTTCAGGTTGAAAAATCTACTAGTGGTGTTGTATCTAATGATAATGTACAGAAAATAGCAGTTTATAATGTACAAAGTCAGATAGATTCTTTAAATCACACA
This sequence comes from Prevotella sp. HUN102, assembly GCF_000688375.1. NCBI lineage: Bacteria > Pseudomonadati > Bacteroidota > Bacteroidia > Bacteroidales > Prevotellaceae > Prevotella > Prevotella sp. HUN102. The sequence continues at coordinate 1,056,331 of NZ_JIAF01000004.1, forward strand.
ATGTTTACTACGGAGTATGGTCAGACAAGAGGTTTCTTCAAATTTTTAAAGAAGTTCTTATTTGTTACAGTTGCTGATGCTGTTGGAGGGATGTTGGGTTCAATGATAACTCCTGCCGGAACGGTAGCTGGTGCTACGGTAATGTCTGGATTAGCTTCAGGATTAGTCTCAAGAACTTCTGCGGATAAGATAGATATGAATATAAGACTTACAAGAAGTGCAAATGCAAATAATCCTGAAATATTTATGCCAATGAATCCAGATAGTATTGCATTGAATAATCTCATTCCTTTGAAAAAGGATTGTAGTATTCCTGAACTCTCTGACAGTATTGGTTACAATCATAATCGTATTTTATTAGAGTTGAAGGCTGAAGCAACTGAGGAAATTTTAGATTTAGATACAATGTTAACAAAAATTGCCCAAAAGACATCTAAAATATACAATGTTGACGAACAGATTGTTTTGCGAGATTTACAGATTAACAGAAAAATTTTTGATGATGTTGTTTCGCCTGAAATGGATATTGAAAAGATGAATTCACTTACTGATTATCTCAATGCTTGGAACCAGAAATATCCAGAGAAAACAGATGAACTTTCTGTGTTGAAAACTTTCTTTGAGGGAGTTGCTCAACTAAAAGTGGAAGAAAATGATGGACAATATCTTTCTAAAATTTTAGATCTAATTTCAAATTCTTCTTTAAATCCTGAAATGAAACAGAACTTAAGAAATGCTTTTGTAGTAGGAAATGCAAGTTATCAATTATGGAATACAGAAAATTAAAATCTAAAATGCGCTTGATGTTTGCATCGCTGTTGCTGCTGAATCCACTTTGTGGTTGGGGACAGAATGCGCAAAATGAAACAAGGAAAGAATCTCCGTGGCATTTTGAAATGGGACTGTCGGCTGGTAGTCCTCAAAAAAAAATAATGCCATTTGGGGCAGTTGCCGATGTGAATTACAGTTTAAGCAGCAGATTCTTGCTCCACGCAGTGGCACAGGGCGATTATTTTCATCCTAAGAATGGTCTGACGGTGGACTACAACAAGACATTAAATCTTGGTGGTGGTGTGGGCTACGTGTTGAATCTGTCAGAGGATGGGAGCAACAGTACATTGGAAGCGCGTGCTTTCGTTACTTCTTCCGTTAGTGGAAAAGATGCCGTTAGGAATACTGCCTACAATGCCGGTATCTATTGGTATGGGAAGCATTCGCAAAGAGGAATTGGCACCGTATTAGGATTAGGGCTTTCAGTAAGAGATTTTCATAAGGATGGAGTTCCTACATACGTTGGAGGATACCTGTCTTTTGGAATAAATTTCTAATATGAAGCCATAGAATATTCTCCCGCATATAATGTTGGAGATTCATTACCAATAGCTTAGAGCTTATAAAACAGAAAAACAGAGAGGTCGGAAATAGCTGACCTCTCTGTTTTTGTTATAATGGTAAAGGTATATACAAACAATGTTTCTTTTAAGTTTGCATCCCGATATGAAGCATTTTTATTCTGCCGACTTCACGTCCTTGATAACGGAAACACAGAGTGCGCCGAGCACCAACGCCACGCCTGCAACAATCATCATATTGCTCTGCACGCCACCTACGACAGTAAGAATTGCTCCGCCCACGACGGCTGCTACAATCTGTGGGATACAGATGGTGCCGTTGAACAAGCCGAGATAGGCTCCCATGTGGCCGTAGCCTTCCAAAGCATTGGTAACGAAAGTGAAAGGCATTGCAAGCATCGCAGCCCAAGCGCATCCGATGAGGACGAACGGAACGAACATCATATACTGGTCGTGAACGAATGCCGTCATTGCGAAACCTATGCCGCCGAGTATCAGCGAAAGGGAATAGGCGAGCTTACGGTTCTTGAACTGCGGCAGAATCATTGCCCAGACCACAGAGCCGATGGCCTGAACGGCAAACAGCACGCCCACCCAGTTGCCTGCTTCCTGATAGCCCTTGCTTGCAACGTCTGTCGTGTCCCAGCAGTTGGCAGCCACGGTGCCGTTGGTGTAGGTCCACATATACATAAATGCAAACCAAGAGAAGAACTGCACGAGTCCCACCTTCCAGAATGTAGCCGGAGCGTTCTTCAGCAAGTCTATCCAGTTTGCCTTCGATTCATTGTCCGTTTCCGTAAGACTGTGGTATTCTGCATATTCCTTCGGAGGCATTTCCTTTACCTTCGCCGTGGTGTAAAGCACGCAGAGGATGAGGATTGCGGCACCGACGTAGAATGAATAGATAACCGAATCGGGCACAACGCCGCTCGGAGCCGTGTTGGCAATGCCGATGGCTGTGAAGAAGAACGGGAACACGTAGCCCACGAGCGAACCTGCATTGCAGAGGAAACTCTGAATGGAGTAGGCGAGGCCTTTCTGCTTCTCGTTCACTTGATCGCCCACGAGCATCTTGAACGGCTGCATCGCCATATTGATACTGGTATCGAGGAACATCAGGGCTATCAGTCCGAATATCATAGCCGTGGAGACGGTCATTCCGAACGAACCGGAGTTGGGCAGAAGGCACATTACGAGCACGGCAACGGCTGCACCCACGAAGAGATAGGGAATGCGGCGGCCGAAGCGGGTCCAAGTCTTATCGGAGAGCGTGCCTACGATAGGCTGCACGATGATGCCCATCAGCGGAGGAAGAATCCAGAAATAACTCAAATTGTGAGGGTCTGCTCCCAATGTTGCGAAAATACGTGAGATGTTTGCACTCTGAAGTGCGTAAGCAATTTGCACACCGAAGAATCCGAAGCTCAGATTCCATAGTTGCCAAAAACTTAAATTTGGTCTTTGTTTCATATCTTTAGTTGAATAATCGTTATGTTCTATGCTTTTTTATCGTGTTGTTCCCCTGACAATGAGCCTTGTCCGTACCACGCGTTTCTCGACTGCGTCCATAGCCAAGGCTCCTTCCACCTTTTCTATGAGAATGTTGGCAGCCTCTTCGCCTACCCGGAGACCACGCTGTTCAACCGTGGTCAGCATTGGTTCGCAGGCAGTTGCACGCTCGCCGTTCGTGAATCCACAGATGGAAATATCGTCGGGAATGTGATAGCCGAGTCGTTTGCACGAGTAGAGAATGCCGATGGCAGTATCGTCGTTCACGGCGAAGAACGCATCGGGAGGCGTCGGCAGCAGCATCACGTCGGGGGTGATTGCCTCTGCGTCGGTACGGTTGTCGCATATTCTTATGAGCGACTCATCAGGCTTTAGTCCGTGCTTGAGCAATGCGTCGCGATAGCCGTTGTAGCGGTTCTTTCCGATTTCCAAATTGAGCGACGTTCCGTAGTAGGCAATGCGCGAACAGCCGCTGTCTATCAGGTGGGTAACGGCTGCAAACGCACCCATATAGTCGTCTACGACTACTCTGCTCGCATTCACACCCGTGCTGATACGGTCGTAGAACACCAATGGCACTCCCTGATTGATGAGATACTGGAAATGGTCGTACTTCTGTGTGTCCTTTGCCTGCGATACGATGATGCCGCAAACCTTGTTTTCGTAAAACGACTTGCAAATCTTGACCTCCTTCTCGTACTTTTCGTCGCTCTGCGCAACCATTATCCGATAGCCGCGTGCGGAAGCCTCTTCCTCGATGCCTGCGAGCACGGAAGAAAAGTAATAGTGTGCAAACTTTGGAACAATGACACCGATGATTTTCAACGGCTGCACCTTGCTTTTGCGCAAAGTCTCTGCAAGCATATTCGGGAAAAAATTATGTTCGCGTGCGTAACGCTTGATTTCCTCCCTCTTCTCGAGCGAAATTCTGGGGCTGTCCTTCAAGGCACGAGAGACCGTAGCCACGGACACACCGAGTTCCCGGGCTATATCTTTCATTGTCAGATTTGCACCTTCTTTCATAGATTTGTTGTCGTTTTTAGTCTAAAATCAAGTTTGATAGGACAAAAATACATAAATCCACAGAAAGATTGACCTATGTCAATTTAATTAATGCTAAATAGTTTGTGCAAACGTTTGCATTAATTAATTAGCGTTTTTAAACATAAAAAAGGTACAAAATAGGTTTAAGAGTCCTACCTTTGCCCTCGAATATGCCTGAAAACAGGCTATTAACCGACAAACGCAATAGATGCGACAATTACTTTAATCAATTATTAATAACTTTAGTAACAAAATGATGAAGCAGGTAAAATGCAAATTTCCTGTCAGGATGCTGGCTTTCGTGGCCGGTATATTCCTGTCAATCAGTGCCTTTGCACAGACAACTGTGAATGGCCATGTTAAAGATGCTGCCGGCGATGACGTTATTGGAGCCTCTGTCCTGATCGAAGGAACAGCAGACGGTACCACTACTGACATCGATGGTAACTTCTCATTGAACGTACAACCGGGTGCAAGACTCAAGATTACCTACATTGGCTATCAGGCTTTCGTAGGTGCTGCCGTTGATGGAATGGAGGTGGTTCTCCAGCCGGACCAGCAGCAGATCGAGGAAGTTGTTGTCATCGGTTATGGTGTTGCCAAGAAAAGCGACCTTACAGGTTCTGTTCTCGCAATGAAGCCGGATGCTAAGAACAAGGGTGTTGTGGTAAACGCTCAGGATATGATGCAGGGTAAGATGGCCGGTGTCAATGTAACCAGCGACGGTGGTACGCCGGGCGGTGGTGCGCAGATACGTATTCGTGGTGGTTCTTCTTTGAACGCATCTAACAGCCCTCTGATTGTTATCGACGGTGTGGCAATGGACAACACCGGTATCAAGGGTATGGCTAACCCACTTTCTATGGTTAATCCACAGGATATTGAAAGTTTCAACGTGTTGAAGGATGCTTCTGCTACTGCTATCTACGGTTCTCGTGGTTCTAATGGTGTCATCATCATTACTACAAAGAAGGGGCGCTCCAATCAGCCTCTCTCAGTTTCTTATGCAGGTAGCGTAACTGCAAGTATGAAGAAGAAGGACATCGACGTGATGACCGGCGACCAGTATCGTGAGTTTATTACAAACTTGTTCGGCGCAGGTTCTCCACAGGTTGCAGCTTTGGGCACTGCCAACACAGACTGGCAGGATGAAATCTATCGTACTGCTTGGAGCCACGACCACAACCTGACGGTTTCAGGTGCAATAGGCAATGGCAAGAATGCACTTCCGTTCCGTGCTTCTGTTGGCTATACCAACAATCAGGGTATCCTCAGAACTTCACAGTTCGAGCGTTACACGGCTGCATTGAACTTGAATCCTTCACTCCTCGACAATCATTTGAATGTGAACATCGCTTTGAAGGGTATGTTTGCAAAGAACCGTTATGCTGATGGTGCTGCAATTGGTAGTGCAGTAGGCTATGATCCAAGCCAGAGCATCTACGACCATACTTCTCCTGATGCGGCAAACTTTGGCTTCTATCACACTTGGCGTGGTGCCGGTCTTGAAAAGGCAGAAGATCCAAACTGGCCTTCTACTTTCAACACTTTGGCTACTAAGAACCCATTGGCTATTTTGAACTTGAAGAACGACCGTGCTCATTCACGCGATTTCATCGGTAATGCTGAAGTAGACTACAAGATTCACGGTTTTGAAGATTTGCGTCTGCACGCTACCGTTGGTGCTGATATCGCAGCAGGTCAGCAGGACACAGACATTGACCCAACGTCTCCTCTCGCTTCTTATTATGGTTACACAGGATGGAGCCGTCAGTTGAAGCGCAACTTGACTTTCAACACTTACGCTCAGTACTATCACGACTTCAATGATAAGTACAACAACCATTTCGATATTATGGCCGGTTACGAGTGGCAGCACTTCTGGCACAGAGACAAGAGCAACTCTATTCAGTACTATCCATCTACCAACCTCCTCAAGGCTGGTCAGATTTACAAGCAGGGTGGTAAGGACTACAACGGCGACGGCGTATTGGAAGATTACGTTTACGCAACAGAAAACTACCTTGTATCATTCTTCGGTCGTGCTAACTGGAGCTTGATGGATCGCTATTACCTGACTGCTACTGTACGTGCTGACGGTGCTTCCCGTTTCAAGGACCACTGGGCAACATTCCCATCTTTGGCATTCGCTTGGAAGGTTAAGGATGAAAACGCATTCAAGAATATCAACTGGCTTTCTGATTTGAAGTTCCGTCTCGGTTGGGGTATGACCGGTCAGCAGGAAGGAATTGGCGATTATAGCTACTTCGATATCTATCAGATGGGCAGCGGCACCAACAACTTCTATCCAATCACTGGCGACGGTACAGTTGCTCGTCCACAGGCAGTAAATAAGAATCTGACTTGGGAAACAACAACGACTTATAACCTTGGTCTTGACTGGGGTGTTGCTAACCAGCGACTCACCGGTAGTTTGGACTGGTACTTCCGTAAGACTACTGACCTTTTGAATACGGTTTATGTTCCTGCTGGTTCTAACTTCCGTAATCAGGTTTCTTCTAACATTGGTTCACTTACAAATACTGGTGTTGAAGTTGCATTGAGCTGGAAGGCTATTCAGGCTAAGGACTTCTATTGGACTTTGGATTACAACTTCACTTACAACCATAACAAGATTACTGACCTGACAGGTGGCAGCGATGCTAACTACTTTATTCCAACAGGTGGTATCTCTGCCGGTACCGGTGGTAACGCACAGGCACACGCAGTAGGCCATCCTATGTCTTCATTCTACGTTTATCAGCAGGTTTACGACAAGGATGGCAAGGCTATCGAAGGTGCTGTTGTAGACAGAAATGCTGACGGTCAGATTACAGAAGCCGACAAGTATTTCTACAAGAGCCCTAACGCTCCTGTAACAATGGGTCTTTCTTCTCGTATGGACTACAAGGGATGGGACTTCGGTTTCACACTTCGTGCAAGTCTTGGAAACTATGTGTTCAACGATATGATGGCAGGCAACTCCAACGTTTCCGCTGCTGCAATCTGGGCTTCTTCCGGCTTTATGTCAAACCGTCCGGTGGCTTCTCTTGCAGACAACTGGCAGACAGGTGCTACGGCAGCTATTCTTTCAGACCGTTGGGTACAGAATGCTTCTTTCTTGAAGCTCGACAACGTAACATTGGGTTACAGCTTTGCTGATCTCTTCAAGACAGGTAACTGGCGTGGTTTGAATGGCCGTGTTTACGGAACAGCTTCTAATATCCTTACTATTACAAATTACGATGGTATTGATCCGGAAGTGTTTGGTGGTATCGACAACAATCTCTACCCACGTCCTATCTCATTCATTCTCGGTTTGAACTTGAATTTCTAATTCTATAAGATTATTACAAATGAAACAATATATTAAGAAAATTGTACCGGCAGCTGCACTGTTGCTTACAATGGGCGTAACATCTTGCGTCGGCGACCTGGACGTTACACCTATCGACCCTAACCTCCAAACGGAGATCGATGCTAACAACCTATTTAACAAGTGCTATTCAGACTTGGGTTTGGCAGGTAACAGTGGTCCTGATGGCGACTGTGATATCGACGGTCTTGATGGTGGTACGACAGGTTTCGTTCGTCAGATGTTCAACTCTAATGAATTGACAACCGACGAAGCTATCTGCAACTGGGTATCTGACGAAGGTATTCCTGAATTCAACTTCAATAACTATGGTGCTTCTCATCCGATGCTCCGTGGTTTCTACTATCGTTTGTATTTTGGTGTAACTATCTGCAACCAGTACATTAATAACTTTGGTAAAATTGACAAGCAGAAGACGGCAGAGGTTCGTTTCCTCCGTGCCCTCAACTATTACTTCTTGATGGATGCTTACGGAAACGTTCCTTTCACAACAGAGATTTCTGCTTCTGCTGCACCTCAGTACACACGTAAGCAGGTTTATGATTTCATTGAAAAGGAATTGCTCGAAATTGAACCTGACTTGGCTGATGCAAAGGCAAAGACATCTGCTGATGCAAACTACGGCCGTGTTGATAAGGCTGCTGTTTGGATATTGCTTTCCCGTCTCTACTTGAATGCTGAAGTTTATACAGGAACTCCACAATGGGCTAAGGCTGCTGAATATGCAAAGAAGGTCATAGATTCTCCGTATCAGCTTTATACCGGTGCTACAACTAATGGTTGGACGGCTTATCAGCAGCTCTTTATGGGTAACAACGGCGAAAACGGTTCTTCAGTAGAAGCTATACTTCCTGTTCTTCAGGATGGTAAGACAACTGCTTCATACGGTACAACGGTATTCTTGATTAACGGCTGCTTCGATGCAGATGCAACTGTTAAGCGTGACGGTGCCAAGGCTGGTAACCTGTATGAAAATGCCAACTGGGCTGGTAACCGTGCTCGTAAGGAGTTGGTTGCAAAGTTCTTCCCTAACAACAATGCACCTGCCGTGTCTGGTATAGATATGCCGGCTGAAGCAGGCGACGACCGTGCTCTCTTTGATGGCTTGGATCGTACAGTCAGTCAGAATACTTCAACAGAAATCTCTCAGTTCAAGAAAGGTTTTGCAGTAGTTAAGTTTACAAACTTCTACTCAGACAACTCTTCTGCTCACGATTTGAAGTTCGCTGATACTGATTTCTTCCTCTTCCGTGCTGCTGAAGCATACCTGACATACGCTGAAGCTACGGCTCGTCAGAACGGTGGCAACACGACTGCTGAGGGTACGGCTTACATCAATAAGCTCCGTGCCCGTGCTCACGCACAGCAGAGAACTTCTGGTTCATTCTCTCTCAACGATATCCTTGATGAATGGAGCCGTGAGTTCTATTTCGAAGGTCGTCGTCGCATTGACTTGGTTCGTTTCAATGCTTTTGGTGGAAACAACAACTACAACTGGTCTTGGAAGGGTGGCGAACTTAACGGCCGTAACTTCTCTGCTACACGTAACATCTTCGCTATTCCAACCAGCGACTTGACTGTAAACACCAACTTGGTTCAGAACCCAGGCTATTAATAAAAATAAGTTGAGGGGACTAACCTCTCCTCAACTTCAATCATTTAATAAACATAAGAATTATGACAAAGATATTAAAGTCAGCATTATTGCTTCTTTGCACAGTATGTTTCTTTACTGCTTGTAGCGATGATAACGATGACAACCCAGTGTTGAAAGCTCCGACGACTTTCCACTTGAATACACCAGCCCTTGCTGCTAACGGTGTATACGACTTGGCCAACTCTTCTACTTTAGAGCTGACTTGCTCTCAGCCAGACTACGGCTTCCCGGCAGTTACCAAGTACACCGTAGAGGTTGCAACCAGTGCTGATATGTCAGACGTAAGAGCTATGTCTGAAACTTTCACAACAGCTAAGATGAACATTAACTCTGCTGACTTGGCGAGTTTGCTCACAGATATGTATGTAGCCAAAGGCAAGACAGAAGCAGATTTTCCTATCGATGGTCCTGTCTACATTCGTTTGAAAGCTGTTCAGACTACTGCCGACGGTACAGAAATCGCAGGTACGGAAATTACTTCAAACACTATCACTTTGAACAAGGTTCACTTGTTGTTCTCTCTTCCTCCTGTTAAGACTCCGGAGAAACTTTACATTACCGGTGCATTCAACAGTTGGTCTTGGGATAGTGCTCTTGAAATGACTCCGGTAAACAGTGCTACAAACATCTTCTGGCATCTCGTTTACATTGATGGTTCTGGTATTAAGTTCAACACAACCAAGGCTTGGGACGGCAACGAAGCAGGCTTCACTAAGATTACTGTGAACGCTGCAAGCGAATTAGGAAGCGAAATTATCGACAACGGTGGCAACATCGCATCTTCCACCCCGGGTTGGTACCTGATGATCGTTGAGTGCTCTGTTGTAGGTCGTGATATCGTTTACAACGTAACATTTAACAAGCCTAACGTCTACCTTATGGGTCCTGTTACTCCTGCCGGTAGTTGGGATGAATTGCAGGCCGATGCACTCTTCACAGTTCCTACAACGGCGACAGGTGAATTTGTTTCTCCGGCATTCTCTACATCAGTTCCCGGTGGCGACGGCGACGGTATCCGTGTTTACGTTAAGATTCCGGGATTCGACTGGTGGAAGTCTGAGTTCATTGTAATCGACCAGAAGATTGTTTACCGTGGCAATGGCGGCGATCAGGCTCGTGTGGCAGGTTCACAAGGTCAGAAGCTCTACTTGAACTTCACAAGCGAAACAGGTAAAGTTGAATAAAACCAAACAAAGTTTTAAAAGAAAGTTATGAAAAAATTATCATTATATGTCTCTCTCGCAATCGCAGGACTCTTTTTAGGGTCTTGCGGTGAGGACAACAGCTATGGCGATTGGGCAAATCCTCAGGCCTACAATCAGGAAGATGCAATCACTATCCCGGGTTTCAAAGCTACTGCCGTAGCAAATCAGGATTTGGCAACAACCGGCGACAGCACAGCTACATTCGTATTAAGCAGTGCTGCACTTCCAGAAGGATTCTCACTGGCTAATGCCCGTGTAGAGCTTACTCCAACTGGCTTAGATGGTGCCAAAACAACTACTGTAAATACTTCTTTGGCAGGTTTGGCTTCAACATCTGAGCTTCAGGCCCTCGTTGAAAGTGTATACGGAAAGCGTCCGGAAGCCCGTACTTTCGATGCACACGTTTACGTAAACGCTGTAAAGGATGGTCAGGCAGTTCTCATTGATGCCGGCACTATTACTGTTACACTTATTCCAGAAGCTCCATTCATCGACTCGGCTTACTATCTCGTAGGCGATATGGCAGGTTGGGATGCTGCTTCTGCTGTCAAGTTCAATCACAGTGGTGCAGACGTTTATGCTGATTCTAAGTTCACGGTAACATTCACCACAACCAAAGCCGACCAGTACTGGAAGATTATTCCTCAGAACAACTATGCAGGCAACTTCTGGGCAGAAGGCAAGACAGGTGTTGTTGGTGTTGCAGTAGATGGCGATGCAAACCTTGAAGGCTCATTGACAACAGACGCTCCTAAGGCAGGTAAGATTGCTGAAGCAGGTATGTACCGTATGACGCTCGATATGATGTCATACACATACAAAATCGAGAAACTCAATTTCGTAGAATTCCTCTATATGGCAGGCGATGCCAACGGTTGGAACCACTCAGACATTCTCCACGGACCAGCATTCGACGGCAAATACACTGGCTATATGTACTTGACACAGAATGGCTTCAAGTTCTCCGAAGAGCAAGGATGGAACGGCAAGAACTATGGTGCAGGCTTCAGCACAGCAGGCGATGCTGCCAACATCACAATGTCAGAGCCTAATGGTTTCTACAAGGTTGATGTAGACTTGGGGGCACAGTCATACAGCTTGACAGCTATCAACACCATTGGTATCATCGGCGATGCTACTGCTGGTGGTTGGGACAGCGATCAGGATATGACCTACGATCCTACCAACCACTGTTGGGTGGCTAACGGCGTTGTACTCACTAACGGCACTATCAAGTTCCGTGCCAACGATGCTTGGTCAATCAGTTGGGGTGGTACAGACCTTAACAAACTGACAACTGCAAATGGCGGTAACATCAGCGTAACTGCTGGTACTTATACCATCAAGTTGTATCCTTCTTACGACGGCAACACTAAGGTTACATTCGAGTAATCTTGTTGATAATAATTAAAAATAGGAGAACATCATTCGGTGTTCTCCTATTTTTTTGTATTTCTGTCAATGTATAAGTACGCCATTCATCAGCGTTAATCCCATTCCTCACGGTATTTCCTTAGCGTCTTATTGTTTCTCGTTTTTATGCGCATTATGATTGTAAATATTCTTGTGTAGCGTGCTTTTTTGTTTCAATTCTGTATATTTATTGACATTGTTTTTTGCCAATCTCCAAAAAGTTGTTATATTTGCAAATCAAGTTATATAATAATTTATTTTTTATGAAGAACATTTTACTTTTTTGTTTCGCGCTTGTCTCTTTCTTTACAGAGGCATTTGCTCAAGGAGAAGTAGTCATCGGAACGAATATGCCCGAGGGCAGCACGTTCAAGTTTTCCGTGGCTCGAGTTGATGAAAACGCCGACGTCTATGTGGACTGGGGCGATGGTGTAAAACAGAAAGCCACGCTTTCGGGATGGCGCGACGTGAAGGATGCCGAAGGCGAACTGAAGAACGACACCATTATAATATATGGCGATTTCACGAAAATTGAAATCGAGGACAGAAAGATTGACTACTTGAATTTTAAAAATCAGAACAGCCTCAAGCAGCTTTCCGCACAGAACAATGAATTGACTTACGAAGGATTCCTGTTTGAAGGTGCTCCGAATCTTGAGATTATCGACATTACCAACAACAAGGTCAGACGATTGGATCTGCGCACTCTCACTAAGCTCGTACAGTTTCAGGCGAGCAAAAATCCTGAACTTGCAACCGTGCTCTTCAAGGATGGCTGCACAACGTTGAGGACCATTGATATGAGCGATTGCGACATTACGCATTTCTATCCAATCAGCTTGCCCAATCTCGACCATCTGAATCTTGGAAACGACAATCTTATGGACTTGGAAATCGGCGGGAACTATCCGAATTTGAAGAGTCTGACCGTAACGAACAACGTGGGGCTTGATAGCATTGACGTTACCAGTCTGAAGACGCTGACCTCACTCAAGATTGCCGGAACGCAGATAGTGGAATTGAATCTTGTGAACAATCCCGAGCTTATCACTTTGGAAGCAACAGGCACAGGGCTTGAAAAGCTCGACCTGACACAGAATCTGAAGATTACAACCTTGCTGCTCGGCAACACAAAGATAGCCAAACTGGATGTCAGCAAGTTGGCTAATCTGACGACAATCAATATGGAAAACACGCTCGTGAAGCGTGTAGACCTTTCAAATTGCCGTGCTCTTAGAGAAGTGAATATGAAGGGAACAGGCATTCAGTTCCTTGATATGCACAGCGCAATCGGTACAAACCGCCTGAACAAACTGGATATCAGAGACTGTAAGGAAATGACTCCGCAGTCCTTGAACTTCACTTATATGGCAATGCCCCCACACCGAGGCAGCTCCTATGGTCAGAATGTGCTGATAAAAGGCTCTAACGGCGAGACTTCAAAGACAGATTTGCTCAAATACGACGAAGACAACTACTACATTTCCGATGTGAAGGGCGACGGTACTGCAAAGATGGATTCCATCAACATCGTTATGACACCGGTTGATGGCGTTGCATATTCTCTTTCTCAGGTAGCCAACGACGGCTACTATGCAACTTGGAATGCCATTACGAAGAAAGCCGTTCCGGGTTTCCCAATCCGAATTTCCGGAAATGCACCTGAAGGACAAGAACTTATTGGCGTTGAAATAAATGGAAAGCTCTATGAAGACAGCATATTCGTGGTTTCAGCAGACGCTACTGTCAAGCCAGTTTATGCCACAACCGGCAATGGCGATTACATCACGATTACTGTTCCGGCAGGCGTTGCACAGCAATATTTCCTTGCGAAGAGTGCCGACGACAATGAAATCTCCATCGACTGGGGTAACGGCGATAAGGTTCCGGTAGATGTAAGAACCACAACCACCGTTGTTCAGGGAACCACAAGCGGCACGAAGGTTACTATCTACGGTGCCGTTACACGTGCCGACTTCTCAAGCTATCCACAGGCCAATCTCGATAATAAGATTACGGCTGTCGATGTAAGCCACAACAACAACCTGCATTGGCTTTCAACCTATATGAACTCTATTCAGACATTGAACATCAGCAACTTGACTAACCTCGATACACTTGATTGTGCATACTCTGAACTCAGCAAACTCGACGTAACAAAGAATACAAAGCTCATCTGTCTGCGTGCAAACGGCAACAGTTTCGAGCAGATTGACCTGAAGAATGCACCTGAATTGCAGTATCTCGAAATCAACAACAACAGCCTCGACGACCTCGACTTGAGTAAGAACAGCAAGTTGGTAACGATTATTGCAAGTACCAACAGTCTCACTTCTATTGATGTTGCGAATATGCCAGACCTTGAAGTACTGCGTGTGGGTGCAAACGTTCTGAGCACATTGAATGTGGATGCCAATGCCAAACTCAGAGAACTGGATGCTTCCAACAACTCTTTGACAACCCTGAACCTTACCAACAACAAGAACCTGAGCCGACTGATGGTAAACGGAAACAAGCTGACGGGTCTTGATTTGACAGGTCTCGACAATCTCTCCTATATCAATGTAGGCGATAACAAATGGGATGCCTGCACGCTGAACGATTTTTATTACACACTTTCCGAATACAAGGCTGAACCGAATGCGCCTGCCGGTTTCAAACTGTTCTCACGAGGCGATAGATCCGACAGATACAACGATGCCGATCACGCAGAGTCTAAACTCGCCACCGATAAGGGATGGGCAGTAAACTACGAGGGTAACGGCACAGGTTGCGATATGGCTTACGTAACGATAGAGAATGCTGAAAACGGTACGGTGAAGGTGTTCACTACTGCCGACACAGAGGTCTTGAGCGGCACCAAGGTTAAGAAAAACTCCGACCTGAAGGTTGTTTGCACACCGGCGACAGGCTATGCAGTCCAGTCTTCAACTGCTAATGGTGCCAACATCGTGAACAATACGTTCAAGATTACGGAAGCTACCACGGTGGTTGTGAAATTTGCAGTAGCAAACGGCATCGGAGGCGTAAGCGAGAATGCTACTACCGTTGAAGGCGGCAGCAACGAGCTTTTGTTCACAACTTCTGAACCTACCGAAATCCGTGTTTACACAACAGGCGGAAAGCTCGTGTTTGCAGAAACTGTACGTGGCTCTCAGGCTATTGGTCTTCCATCAGGTGTATATGTAGTGAAAACTCGTGGAGTGGCCAAGGCAGTTGTAGTGAAATAATATGCTTGTGATTCAGTTCACTTATTTATAGGCTTGTTCTTGTGGATTTGGAGTTTGTCTCGAATCCAGTTATTACAGGTCTTTCTTTCTCAAACAAAGAGCGCGGCAGATAATTGTCGCGCTCTTTTCATATTTTGTTGTATTCCCTTTCGTTTGTAAGTGCTTGAAAATCAGATGCTGTTTTCTTGGGTTTCAAACGTGCGAAGAATGCAGCGCAATCTTCGCAAAAATGGCGTGCAAACGTGCGAAGAATGGAATGCGTTTTTCGCAAGAATGGAAAATGCCTGTATTTTAGATGAGTAGACAAGTGAACAGACAGGCAAATATTTCCTTGTTTCCTCGTCCTCTTTGTCCCTTGTCCACTTACCCGAAAAACAACTATATAATGATGAAGAATCTTCTTTAAAATGATAATTTGGAATAAAAATCTTGTTTTTATGTTAAAAAAGTTGTTGAAGTCTTATTTTATTTATAACTTTATCATTCATAGAAAACAAACAAGAAAACCTTATTGTCATTATTTTTTTGATTAATATATTATTAACTTAAACCTAAACAGGCGTATGAAAAAAGTATTTTTACTTCTTATTGCTATTTTCCAATTCTGCTGTATGACCTATGCGCAGACCGTGGAGAATGGGGTTTTGAAGTCGTGGGGTGGTGCTTCCGGTGCCATAACTATTCCGGATGAAGTTACGGAAATTGCTGCTAACTGCTTCTATACAGAGGGAGAAGAAAGTGGCGATGACGGTTGGGGCTCTTCCGATCCGCAGAGCAACACGGACATTACAAGCGTGGATCTCAACAATGTGAAGAAGATTGGCAAGAATGCCTTTAACGGTTGTCTGAACATTGAGACAGTCAAAGCCGGAAAAGTAGAGGAAATTGCCGAAGGTGCATTCTCAAAATGCAGCAGCCTGAAGAACATTAGTCTCCCTGCAATCAAGGTGTTGGCAAGGAAGCCTTTGCTTTCTGTTCTGAAATTACTGGTGTTGAGCTTGGCAATCAGCTTGCCGACGTTACGGATAATCCTTTCAAGATGTGCGGAGCCGTAACTTCGCTGACCGTAGCGAACGGTTGTTCGGTATTCAAGAGCGTGAACAACGCGTTGATTAGGACTGCCGACAAGACTTTGGTGGCACTTGCAGGCACGGCGACTGAGATTGTGTTGGGTGAAACGGAATGTACGGCGATCGGTTCGGAAGCCCTTTATGGCAATGCTGCTTTGAAGAAAGTGAATCTCCCCGGAGTTGTAACGATTGGCAACAAAGCTCTTACCAACTGCTTTTCCTTGTCGGAACTGTTGGTTCCTAATCTGAAAAATGTAGTAGACGACAGCTTTATTACTTGGAATGGAGTCGGTTCGCTCAGTGTGGTCGATATTCATTTGAGTGCTGATTTCGATTCTTTCGGCTATTCTCCGTTCCCCGATAAGACTGTAACGATCATTTACGTGGCAAATAATACCATTAAGGAGAAACTCGAAAAAACTTTCAAGAAATGCAAAATTGTGGTGGGTGCTCCCGGAGAAGTTCAGAAATATGCCGTAACTTTCAGCCACAACGAGGGCGGCACGATGGAAGCGTGGAACACTGGCGGCGTGGATGTTGTGAGCGGACAGGAAGTGAATGCAGGCAGTATGGTCAGAATCAAGGCTGTGCCCCGCTATGGATATGAGATAGAGAAGTGGGAAGTAAACGGCACCGTGCTCACGGAAACACTTCCGTCTGAAGGCACGAACGGGCAGATATACACGGTAGAAACGTTGAATGCACCTTTGAATGTGGTTGTAACATTCGCTAAACTTCCCGAAGGCTATGTGGTGTTCTTCAAGAGCCGTTCGCCTAATTATGGTAAGCTGACCTGTAAAACAGAAAAGGGCGAAGAGGTTACGTCGAGTGGTTTGGTGCCGGTCGGCAGCAAGCTCACGTTCACGGCTGTTCCGAACGAGGGTATGCGCGTAACGGAATGGTACAAGGAGGTTACATCAGGCACGGAATCTTCCTACCAAATCATCGAGGGACAGACCGGCAAACTTACCTATACGCTTGATGCTTACGACGCAATGGATATTCAGGTGGACTTTGAACGAAATCAGGGCACACATATC
Source organism: Prevotella sp. HUN102 (assembly GCF_000688375.1). Lineage (NCBI taxonomy): Bacteria > Pseudomonadati > Bacteroidota > Bacteroidia > Bacteroidales > Prevotellaceae > Prevotella > Prevotella sp. HUN102. The sequence continues at coordinate 1,073,227 of NZ_JIAF01000004.1, forward strand.
GTAACTTTCAGTTCGCTCAATGAGTTTGCCACGGTAACAGCAAAAGCAAATGGAGCGGAAATCAATTCCGGCGCAGCCGTTGCTGAAGGTGCTACGGTTGAGTTTACTGCGCATCCAAAGGAAGGTTATAGTGTAGACAGTTGGCTGCTCGGCTCCGATGTGGTAGATGGCGAAAAGGGACTGACCTATACTATTGAGAATCTGTCTGCCGACGTGAATGTATCGCTTGTTTGTGCCGAAACGCAGCCCGAAAAACCGAAGGACGCGGTAATTGTAGACGGACATCTGGTTTCGTGGACACCTGAAGGTGCTGCCGTTACGCCTCCTTCCGTTACAGTTATCGACCGTGAGGCTTTCAAGGGAGCCAACGAAATGACCTCGTTCCACATCAGCAAGGACGTAAAGGTCATCGGAGAATTGCCGTTCCTCTATTGTGCGAAACTCGCCAAGATTACCGTTGAACCGGAAAATCCTTATTTTACCGAAGTAGACGGCGTGGTTTACACGAAAGACAAGACTAAACTCGTAGCTTATCCTATTGGCGACCGTCGCGAAAATTACGAGATTCTTGCCTCTGCTACCGGTATTATGCCAGGCGTCTTTGCCACGAATATGTACCTGAAGGGCGTTTCCATTGCGAAATCCAATACGGCAATGAAGGCCGTAGAGGGCATACTCTATTCTAAAGACGGTGCAAAGGTGCTCTTCCACCCTGTAACCGGAGCATCGGAAATTACGCTTGAGGAGGGCGTTAAGACCATAGGACGCTATGCCCTTGCATTCAATCCTGTTTTGGACAAGCTCCATCTCCCGCAATCTCTGAATGCCATCGAGGCTTTGGCGTTGCCGTATAACGGTCTGCTTACGAGCATTGAGTGGGAAGAAGGCATCGCGCCGGAACTGGAGAGCATCGGCGACTCTGCATTCTACTATAACTTCTCGTTGTTGCAGTTGCCATACATCGGCACGTTGAAGTCTGTCGGAAAGGCTGCATTCCTCAACTGTCTGCTGCTTGAAGAGGTTCATATCCCTGCATCTTGCACAGCCATCGGCGAGAATACTTTCTCTCATTGCCGTGCGCTGAAGAATGTCTATGCCTATGCTGCGACACCGCAGAACATTGCAGACAACCTTTTCCACGATATAGAATATATTGACGAGGCTACGCTCTATGTTCCGGAAGGCAAGGCAGACGTTTATAAAACTGCATTGGGATGGAGACATTTTAATAAGGTTGTAGATGTAATCACGGGCATCGGCAGAACTACGGCAGATGCAGCAGTAGGAATTACTGCACAGGCTGACGGCTATCTCGTGGAAGGTTTAAAGGCTGGTCAGGGCTATGCCGTTTATGCGCTTTCCGGCGCAAGGGTTATGGCTGGTAAGGCGAATAGCAACACCCTGTTCTTGCCATTGGAAAGAGGAAAGATGTATATCCTGCGCCTTAACGATGGTAAGGCATATAAGCTCTTTTAAGCCATTAGGCAATGAGTAGGATTGGTTAAGAAAACGAGTTCTTGTCTGAATAAAACTTTAAAAGGCATCTGATGAAATACCATCCGATGCCTTTTTTGAGTTGGGAAACAAGTTTACAAGTGGACGAGTGGACAAGTTTACAAGTGGACGAGTGGACAAGGAAACAAGTGGACGAGGAAACAAGTGGGCAAGTAGGTTTCTTCATTTCTGTTCTTTCATTCATAGCCTGCCATTAATTTTTGTGCAAACATAAGGAAACTTACTTGTCCCCTCGTCCCCTCACTCGTTCATCCTCCCTCACTCCCTAATACTGAACGCAAACTGCAATCCGTGTGGGCTTCTATTGTGTGCTTCGATAGTGCCGTCGTGCAGCAAAATGGCGTTCTTCACGATGGCAAGTCCCAGACCCGTTCCACCGAGTTTTCTGCTTCTGCCTTTGTCTATCCGATAGAAACGCTCGAAAAGCCGGTGAAGATGCTCGTTAGCGACTCCCTGTCCGTTGTCGGAAAAAGTGAAGTGCCAATGCCCGTCCGTCTTCTTTGCATTCAGGGTAATGGTGGTTTCTTCGCCGGCGTAGGCGATGGCGTTGTCCGTTAGATTTCGGAAAACGCTGTAAAGGAGACTTCTGATGCCCTCCACGATAATGTCGTCGGGGAGATTGTTCTCGAATTTCATCTTGCGTTCTTGCAGTTGCAGGGCAGTTTCCTTTAGGATTCCCGCCACCATACTGCTGATGTTCACTGTTTCCTTGCCCATCATCTTCGCACCGTCGTCCATTCTGTTCAGTGTGGAAATGTCGCGGAGCAGCGATGTCAGCCGTTCGGTCTGTGTGTAACATCGGTCTATGAATTGGCGTTGATTCTCTTCCGTAATCTGTGGATTGCTGATAATGGTTTCGAGATAGCCTTGAATGGAAGCCACCGGCGTCTTGAGTTCGTGGGCAATATTCTGAGTTAATTGTCTTTTCAGAATGTCCTGTTCCTGTCGTGTAGACTGCAACCGTTTGTAAATCTTGATGATGCGTTCAGCAATTTCGCCAAGTTCGTCGTCGGGGAAATCGAGAAGGTCGTCGGTGTCGAGGCTCTCGTTGTGGTCGGCTCTCGAGGCAAAGGTTTTCAGTTTGGTGATGTTCTTGTCGAGACTGTTCACGAAACGGTAGATAACGATAGTGAGCAAGGTCAGAGCCACGAGTGCAAACCAAATATAATGTTGGTCGGATTGCAGCGACTTGATGAGGTCGTTGTTGTAGGGTAGGGCAGAGCGCACCACCAGTTGTCGGCCTTTAAAGTAGGTTGCGGAATAGAAATAGTCTTGTTTCAGCGTCTTGCTCTTTCTTTCCACCGTCGATCCTTTGCCCGTTCGGAGTGCCTGTGCCACTTCGTCGCGGTTCCTGTGATTGGAGATATTGGCATAGTCCTTCCTGATGTTGTCGAAAAACACGGTCCCGTCAGGGCGGACCAGCGTGATTCGCATATCCCTTTTGGAGTGCGTCTTTACGAATTGAGTGATTTCCATTTCGTTGAAGCCCTTCGTTTGCAGTATCTCCGCCATCTGATCGTTGAACATCTGGAGCTGCAAATCGAGCGTTGCAACTTTGAATTGCTTCTCACGGTCTTGCTGGAAGATGATGAAAGCAATGGAAAAAATAAGAAAAACGGCCATAATGCTCAGGTAGAGTTTACGGCCGATGCTGATTCTGTTCATAAAAGGGGACAAGTTTACAAATTTACAAGTTTACGAGGGAACAAGTTTACAAGGAGACAAGGAGACAAGAGGACGAGTTTACGAGGGACAAGAGGACAAGGAGGGCTTACAAGTTCTTTCCCATTAGTATTATTGGCTGTCTTCCTTGTAAAACCGTCGATTCTATGAGTTGAAGTAATAGCCAAATCCCAGTCGGGTGGCGATGCACTTTGAGAATCTTCCAATCTTCTTGCGCACCCTCGTGATGTAAACATCGACGGTTCTGTCGAGCACCAGCACGTCCTTGGGCCATATTCGCTCGATGAGTTCCTGACGTGAGAACACCCTTCCTTTTTCTCTCAAGAGCAGATGGAGAAGTTCAAATTCGGTTTTGGTAAACGGAATTTCCTCATTGTCAATCTTTACAGTCTTCTTTTCCAGATTCATTTCCAGTCCTTGAAACGAGATGGTTTCTCCCATCGGGACGTTGGTTTCCCTGAAAAGGTCTGTTCGGTTGAGCACGGCACGCACTCTCTGGATTACCTCACGAATGGAAAACGGCTTGGAGATGTAGTCGTCGGCACCGAGGTTGAACCCTGTTACGGTGTCGTTTTCCGAATCGCGTGCCGTGAGGAAGATGATAGGAATGTTCTTGGTAGACGGATTTGACTTCAGCCGCTTTGCCATAGCAAATCCGGAGATTTCTCCCATCATCACATCAAGGAGAATGAGATTGTAGTTTTCAATATTCAGCTCAAGAGCTTCTTCGGCAGAGTTGGCTGTTTCAACAGCATATCCCTCTGTCTCCAAGTTGAATTTGAGAATTTCGCACAAATCTTCTTCGTCGTCTACTACTAAAATGTTCTGTTTGATGTCGCGCATCGTTCGTTTGAATTAGAGTTTCTGCAAAATTATCAATTTCTTCCTTAATACCTTTGTTATTCGTGTTAAAATACTATGAAACTCGCATCGGATGGATTGAAATCATAAAGTGCGGCGTAATGAATAGTTTTCTGATAATTGTTTAGCTCTTATTCTATCTTTCACAGGTTTTACTGAATCTCTGATTTTATTTCTTTCTTGAATCCCCTTATGTCCTGTATGAGAAACCTGTACGAAACGCCGTCGGCAAAGGGATATTCCTGCATTTGTTCGAGCGAGTTGATGGGCTTACCGTCGATGGAAAGGATGATGTCGCCTTCCCTGATGCCCTTCTTATAGAGATTGGACGTGTGTCGGATGGTGGCCACCATCGGTTTTCCGTCCTTTTCCATATAGGAAATGTCTTCAATCTTATTGCTTACTTCTACGGATTTTCCACCGGTGTATGCCCAGAACTTGATGCGCTTGCGCTTGGGATTAATGACGAGGGTACCGTAGTTCAGTATCTGCGCACCGATTTTTGAGTCGCCTTGCGTGGTTGTTCCGTGAACGTTTCTGAAGGAGAAGTTTCCCCATCCTATCGTTGGAAAGTTGATGATGAACATCAGGGCTCGCTTTTCTACGCCATAGCTTCCCATTACCGATTGTCGGTAGATGGTTTCTTCTATCATTTCCGGGATTCTTGGGTCTTTGTAGCGTTCTGCGTCGAAGCTGTTCTTGTTCATCACGAAGAAATCATCTGCTCCAAGGTCGAGCAGCGTCGACTCTTTATGGTCGAGAAAGGTGTTGATTTCCAGATAAGGAGTCCAGCGTTGGAGTTTGTATTTTACCTCAAAACCGGGCTCCTTGTCGAAATAGTTTTTGATGTCGGTAATGATGAGCCGTCCTCGTTTGGCATCTATCTTTGCCTGCAAGCCCTTGTTGAACAAGTCGAAACCGATGATGCCGTCGTAGATGTAGTGCCTTTGCGGCCTTTTGAGGAGTGAACCAACGTAGTTGCTGATTCTTATTCCGCCTTTATGACCCAGTTCAAAATCGGGCAGTCTCACAATTTGCAGCGTATCGATGATACCGTTTGCATCCTTTGAATTGATGTCTCCCAAGGGGTTGCTGTATTTTATTTTTGAATCGGTATAAGCAATACCCTGCGACGAGCCCGTGTCGAGATTGAAGAGATGCCGTTCCCCGTTGATGTAGACGGGTACGTAAATCTGGTTTCCCATCATTTTGATAGGAATTGTGTCTACGAAATTTGTTTTCGATATGCTGAAATTCGTGTTGTATCTGTGAATCCCGTCTGTTGTTTGCCCGAACGAACTTATTGAAATTAATAGTCCCAATGTTGTTTTAAGGAATCTTCCTTTTGTCATTTAGTATCTTGTTCTTGAAAAATCTTCTGCAAATATAGTAATTTTTGCTTTACAATTCGATGTCTGTAGATTTTATTATTGTGTTTATTGTCGGATTTTCAGTCATTATATTATTCCCTGCGAATGGAATGATGCCAGAATAATGAAGATTATGATAGAGCAGATATGGAGAAAAAAGCAGTATCTTTATTAGTCTTGAATGCTCGTGTAGTGCTATCTGATGATCCTCATATTTTTGCCTGAACGTTTTTATTTTTCCGAATAAAGGATTTATAAACCTCTTCTGTCTGGAATTTCAGGAGTGCAGTTTCTTTTCTTATAGTTTGTTTATAAAGTCTGTTTCCTATATATAATATAATGTGTAGGGGCGTATTTTGATTGATTTAAATCAATCTTTACTTTGTTTTTCAATAAATTTCCAAATTTGTCGCCGAAAGTTTTGGTGGTAATTTAAATTTGTCTTATCTTTGCACTCGCTTTTCAGAAATGAACCTTTCAGCAGTTTCAGTTGAGCGCCGATTAAGAAAGAGTTCTTTGAATAGATTTACATAATACAGAGTAGTAGTACAAGAAGCGTCCGCTTTTTTAGCGGACGGGTATAAGAAACGAACCTTATCAATTCCGGTGTGTGTGCCCTGTGGTCTTGTGGTTCTGTGTCCTTGCGAAATTTCATATTTCCCATCACACATTTCCCATTTCCCATTACACATCACACCGAACATATCGAACAGGTACTTTTGGACTTGATACTTTCATTATAGGATAGGCATTCTGGAACAGAGACAGCTCGGCGCATCCTTCCCGTTGTTTTCACTTCGGTAGGATTCCGCCGGTACACATATTTTTACAGTGGAGAGTTTGATCCTGGCTCAGGATGAACGCTAGCTACAGGCTTAACACATGCAAGTCGAGGGGAAACGGCGTTGGGTGCTTGCATCCTTCGGACGTCGACCGGCGCACGGGTGAGTAACGCGTATCCAACCTGCCCCGGCCTGCGGGATAACCCGTCGAAAGACGGACTAATACCGCATGGGGTTCCCTGAGGGCATCTGACGGGAACTAAAGATTGATCGGACCGGGATGGGGATGCGTCTGATTAGCTCGTTGGCGGGGTAACGGCCCACCAAGGCAACGATCAGTAGGGGTTCTGAGAGGAAGGTCCCCCACATAGGAACTGAGACACGGTCCTAACTCCTACGGGAGGCAGCAGTGAGGAATATTGGTCAATGGGCGGGAGCCTGAACCAGCCAAGTAGCGTGCAGGAAGACGGCCCTATGGGTTGTAAACTGCTTTTATGCGGGGATAAAGTGGGCCACGCGTGGCTTATTGCAGGTACCGCATGAATAAGGACCGGCTAATTCCGTGCCAGCAGCCGCGGTAATACGGAAGGTCCGGGCGTTATCCGGATTTATTGGGTTTAAAGGGAGTGTAGGCGGCCTGTCAAGCGTGTTGTGAAATGCGGATGCTCAACATCCGCACTGCAGCGCGAACTGGCTGGCTTGAGTGCACGCAACGTAGGCGGAATTCATGGTGTAGCGGTGAAATGCTTAGATATCATGAGGAACTCCGATCGCGAAGGCAGCTTACGGGAGTGCGACTGACGCTAAAGCTCGAAGGTGCGGGTATCGAACAGGATTAGATACCCTGGTAGTCCGCACGGTAAACGATGGATGCCCGCTGTCGGTGTTTTGCTCCGGCGGCCAAGCGAAAGCGTTAAGCATCCCACCTGGGGAGTACGCCGGCAACGGTGAAACTCAAAGGAATTGACGGGGGCCCGCACAAGCGGAGGAACATGTGGTTTAATTCGATGATACGCGAGGAACCTTACCCGGGCTTGAATTGCAGATGAAGGATCCAGAGATGGTGACGCCCCTCGGGGCATCTGTGAAGGTGCTGCATGGTTGTCGTCAGCTCGTGCCGTGAGGTGTCGGCTTAAGTGCCATAACGAGCGCAACCCCTCTCCCCAGTTGCCATCGGGTTATGCCGGGCACTCTGGGGACACTGCCGCCGCAAGGTGCGAGGAAGGTGGGGATGACGTCAAATCAGCACGGCCCTTACGTCCGGGGCTACACACGTGTTACAATGGCCGGTACAGAAAGTCGGTGGCGCGCGAGCTCCATCCAATCCTCAAAGCCGGTCCCAGTTCGGACTGGGGTCTGCAACCCGACCCCACGAAGCTGGATTCGCTAGTAATCGCGCATCAGCCATGGCGCGGTGAATACGTTCCCGGGCCTTGTACACACCGCCCGTCAAGCCATGAAAGCCGGGGGTGCCTGAAGTCCGTAACCGTCCAGGAGCGGCCTAGGGCAAAACTGGTGATTGGGGCTAAGTCGTAACAAGGTAGCCGTACCGGAAGGTGCGGCTGGAACACCTCCTTTCTGGAGAGGGTGCCTTTTCCGGGGAAGTTTTCCTGTTCGGAAGTTGCGTTTGGTATTCATTGGTGGGTTCATTTCCCTTCTTGTGCTGCGCCTCGCTCTGTATTGACTCTGGAGATCCGGGTTCTAGGCCCGCCGTCCGAGGTTCGAGCCCTCCGTCTTCACTTCCGTTCCCCCGCGCCTCTGGCGTTTGCGGGAATGCACGATCTTTGACATATTGACACAAGCAAACTGTAAAGTAAAGACGAAAGTGCGCGCTCCTTTGTGGAGTGTGTGCGCAAATGATTTCTAGATACAGCTGAAAGTATGAGCTACTCGCTCCTTTTTTGGAGCCGAGTCGAGCAGAAAGTATATAAGGGCGGATGGCGGATGCCTAGGCTCACGGAGGCGATGAAGGACGTGATAAGCTGCGACAAGCCCGGGGTAGGTGCAAATGACCTTTGATCCCGGGATTTCCGAATGGGACAACCCGGCATCCTGGAGGGATGCCATCCCGGCTGCTGCCGGGAGGCCAACGCAGGGAACTGAAACATCTTAGTACCTGCAGGAAAAGAAAATAATTCAATGATTCCCCCAGTAGTGGCGAGCGAACGGGGAGCAGCCCAAACCCGCGGCGTGGCGACGCGCTGCGGGGGTTGTAGGACCGCGGGGTCGCATCCCGGAGGCGAGAGGAAGATTCTGGAAAGAATCCCGGTACAAGGTGACAGGCCTGTACTCGAAGCCCGAGGGAGCGTAGCGGTATCCTGAGTAGCGCGGGACACGTGAAATCCTGTGTGAATCCGCCGGGACCATCCGGCAAGGCTAAATACTCCCGTGAGACCGATAGTGTACGAGTACCGTGAGGGAAAGGTGAAAAGCACCCCGGCGAGGGGAGTGAAACAGTTCCTGAAACCATCCGCCTACAAGCGGTCGGAGCACGCCCTGCGTGTGACGGCGTGCCTTTTGCATAATGAACCTACGAGTTACCATGTCTGGCGAGGTTGAGGGGCTCAGCCCCGTAGCCGCAGTGAAAGCGAGCCTGAAGAGGGCGTTTAGTCAGATGGGGTAGACGCGAAACCAAGTGATCTACACTTGCCCAGGTTGAAGTCCCGGTAACACGGGATGGAGGACCGAACGGATAAGCGTTGAAAAGCTTCCCGATGAGGTGAGTGTAGGAGTGAAAGGCCAATCAAACTTGGAGATAGCTCGTACTCCCCGAAAGGCATTTAGGTGCCGCGTGCGATGTTCTCCGTGAGAGGTAGAGCGACCGATAGGTCGAGAGGGCTTCACCGCCTATCGAGACCTGACGAACTCCGAATGCTCACGGACTGGAGTCGCGCAGTAAGGGGGCGGGTGCTAAGGTCCGTCCCCGAGAGGAGAAGAATCCTGACCGCCGTCTAAGGTCCCGAAATTCCGTGCTGAGTTAGTCTAACGAAGTCTGGTCCCGGTGACAGCTAGGATGTTGGCTTGGAAGCAGCCATTCATTCAAAGAGTGCGTAACAGCTCACTAGTCGAGGGTCCGGGCGTGGATAATAATCGGGTATAAGCCGGATACCGAAGACGCGGGATAGCATTGTATATAAAAAGTATCGGTAGGGGAGCATTCCATGTGCGCCGAATGGTGCGGGTGACCTATCCTGGAGCGCATGGAAAAGCAAATGTAGGTATAAGTAACGACAAGGGGGGTGAGATTCCCCCCCGCCGCAAGACCGAGGTTTCCCGGGCGATGCCAATCAGCCCGGGGTCAGTCGGGTCCTAAGTCTCAGCCGAACGGCGATGGCGATGGCAGACACGGTTAACATTCCGTGACTTGCGTGTTCAGCGACGTGGAGACGGAGCAGTGACACTCTCGCGCCCTGACGGAATAGGGCGTTGAAGGGCGTAGTCCGTGAGGGGTGCAGGCAAATCCGCATCCCGAGACGAACCCCGACAGTACGGAGCCTCCCCCGGGAGGGTCCGACAGCAGAGGTAACCATACTCCCGAGAAAATCCGCTAAGCTCATGTTCACGCAACCCGTACCGCAAACGGACACACGTGGTCGGGTAGAACATACTCAGGCGTTGAGAGATTCATGGTTAAGGAACTAGGCAAACTGACCCCGTAACTTCGGGATAAGGGGTCCTCCCTGTTAGCTCAGGGAGGCGCAGAGAATAGGTCCAGGCAACTGTTTAACAAAAACACAGGGCTGTGCAAACTCGAGAGATGACGTATACAGCCTGACACCTGCCCGGTGCCGGAAGGTTAAGAGGAGAGCTCAGGAGCGATCCGAAGGCTTGAATTGAAGCCCCGGTAAACGGCGGCCGTAACTATAACGGTCCTAAGGTAGCGAAATTCCTTGTCGGGTAAGTTCCGACCTGCACGAATGGTGTAATGATCTGGACGCTGTCTCAACCATGAGCTCAGTGAAATTGTAGTATCGGTGAAGATGCCGATTACCCGCGATGGGACGAAAAGACCCCGTGAACCTTTACTACAGCTTAGCACTGACCTCGGTCATCCGATGTGTAGGATAGGCCGGAGGCTTCGAAGCGGGTGCGCCAGCATCGGTGGAGCCATCCTTGAAATACGGCCCTTTGGCTGTCTGAGGTCTAACGCGCGATTTGTGCGGACACTGCTTGGCGGGTAGTTTGACTGGGGTGGTCGCCTCCAAAAGCGTAACGGAGGCTTCCAAAGGTGCCCTCGGGCCGATTGGTAACCGGCCTTACAGAGTGCAATGGCATAAGGGCGCTTGACTGGGAGGCAGACATGCCGAGCAGGCAGGAAACTGGGGCATAGTGATCCGGTGCAAGTGTATGGAAACTGCATCGCTCAAAGGATAAAAGGTACTCCGGGGATAACAGGCTGATCCCCCCCAAGAGCTCATATCGACGGGGTGGTTTGGCACCTCGATGTCGGCTCGTCACATCCTGGGGCTGGAGAAGGTCCCAAGGGTTGGGCTGTTCGCCCATTAAAGTGGCACGCGAGCTGGGTTCAGAACGTCGTGAGACAGTTCGGTCTCTATCTATCGTGGGCGTTGGAGTTTTGCGTGGTGCCGCCACTAGTACGAGAGGACCGTGGTGGACAGACCTCCGGTTTGCCGGTTGTGCCGCCAGGTGCACCGCCGGGTATCTGAGTCTGGTATGGATAAGCGCTGAAAGCATCTAAGTGCGAAGCCTTCCGCAAGATTAGAGCTCCTATTTGAGGGTCGTCATAGACGATGACGTTGATAGGGCGCAGGTGTAAAGACGGCGACGTCAAAGCCGAGCGCTACTAATTGCCCGAAGCTTTCGCTTGTTGGTTTATGCTTTGAGCTGTATTCCGGTTCGGGTTTCCCCGTGTGGTCCGGAAGTGAGAGAGGATTCTTTGCGGCGTCTTTCCTTTGTTTTGCTTGTGGCGATAGTCGCCCTTACGGTTCCTCCCCAGAGTGAGCGGGGATGGTGGTCCGATAAAACTTATCAGGTGGTTATTGCGCCGGGGTTCCACCTCTTCCCATTCCGAACAGAGAAGTTAAGCCCGGCTGCGCCGATGGTACTGCGATGCAATGCGGGAGAGTAGGTGGCCGCCTTCTTTTATTTTGAGTTCCCTTCCATCTTATCGTGGGAGGAGACTCTTTTTTGTTATCTGTAAGTTGATATGACACTCTTGCAGGCCTAAATGTTGCAGCTGGGATAAAACTTGGCATAATGGACATCTGGAGCTTTTTCAGCCTGCCAAATATCCATTATGCTGAACTTTATATGATTCAATTCTACTATGGAGAGTGCGTTTTTTCACAAAGCAGATAAATAAAAGTCTATTTTTTCATTTATGATGCTTTTGTTCTGTATGATTTCAATTCCTGAAAAGCCCAGACCATCATTTATCGAAAATGAGATAAACAGGTTATCATTTATCACATAATTATATTTACATTCCCCTTCAAATGTTTTATCTGTAAAATTGGGATGCCCATATTTATCTACAATAATATCCTCTTTAGAGCCAAAGTCAAATCCGATTCCAATTTTTTGAATAATTTTTCTTGCAAATTTTAGCAACTGCTTATTTTCAAAAACATCTATCATTGAGATTGCAGTGGTTTCAGACGATTTCTTTTCTCTAAAGAAAATAATTTGCCACCCATATAAATCAGCAATTCCACGAATATCACAATAGTAGAATTCTTTTTCTGCAATGAAACTATGAGGTATAAAGTCTGATAATCTGAGTGTTAGAATATTCATTATTGCCTATATTATTTATAAACTTTATATGACTTGACAATATCATAGGATTGACAATCTCGTTTATTTTCAAGTTACAGATATTGTATAGGATAGCCGTTAAAAGGCGGCTTATGTATCACTTGCAGCACTTAATTCAAGTCTGTCAAAAATCAAGAACTCAGAGGAGTGGTTTAGTTTCGACAGCCTTTCTTTCATCCGTTCGTTTACTATGACTTCAAATTGACTGTATTTATCCCAACCTGACAGAAAGAAAGCGTCAATATGCTTGGGAATTTCAGATTCTTTCAATATCAGTTTGCTGAGAAAGGTAAAATCTTTCCGAATGGATTTTTCTTCATCAATGCAATCAGATGTAATGTTTGCACACTGCATCAGTTTATAGGAACTTGTATAGCTGCCCCTTATCTCTAAGGGAAGAAAATTTACTCCTTTGATATCATCAAACAAGTCGTTTTGGAAAACAGTATCATTAATAAGGATGATACTCTCCACGCTGCAAAAATATGGTGCAGTTGTTTTAGAAAATTCTCTTTCATCATATACTACAAAACCTTTTGAATCTAAAGCCCGTATATAAAGATTTTTAAGTATGTTCTGCTTGTTATATATGTTATGAAATTTCACCGTATTCTCGTTGTTAAGAAAGCATTCGTCTATGACAAAATACTTTTTCCAAACTTTGTTTTCAGTTGTTGTTCTCAGTTTATAATAATTCATAGTTGTATTAGAAGTGTTTGTTAATCGGTAAAATTAGTGCCCACTAATGTATATGAAAGTGTTGTTATAGGCGATGGATTCAGGTTTCTAAACTGCTTATAATCTTTGTACCACATCATACAGAATAACGTATGCCATTTCTGTTATATTATATATTGGGAGAATTTAACCTAAAGGTTGTAGAGTCAACCAGCAAGTGCAAAATTACAACACATGTTTGAAGAACTCGCACTTTGGTGTGGAAAAGTTTAGTTTTTCCCTTGGTCTTTCATTCAATTTCTTCTGTATGGCCATAATCCTCTTGTCCGTATAGTTCTCAAAGGAATCCTTTTTAGGTATATATTGCCTGATTAACTTGTTTGTATTCTCAATGGCTCCCTTTTGCCATGAACAATATGGATCTGCAAAGTACACAGGCACGCCCAACCATTTCGTGATATCCTTATGTGCGGCAAACTCAGGTCCGTTGTCAGTGGTAATGGTCTTCAGTCTGTCCTTGTATGGCAGCAGCAGTCTCCTGACTGCTTTTGCCAGAGGCTTCGACTGCTTCCCAAATGGCAGTTTCTGCATAAGCAACATATTGGTGGGTTTCTCCACCAGTGTGAGTATGGCGCGCTGGGCAGGGTCGACGATCAGGTCCATCTCAAAGTCTCCAAATCTCTTCCCGTCCACTTCCTTGTTTCTCTCATGGATGCTCACCCTGTCCTTGACAGGAAGATGCCCCCCTTTGGGTGATGCCTGTATTTCATCTTGTGTCTTGTGTGCCCGGCAAGTTTCCCTGTCGGGTCATTGTGGATGATGTTGTAGATGGACTGATGGGACACCCTTATCCCCTCATTCACACGCAGATACCCTGATATTTGTCTTGGAGACCATTGGTCATTAACGATATATTCCTTGATTCTCCAGCCCAATTCGTCGGAGAGCCTGGAGTTGCTCACCGTTCGCCTCCTTTGCTCCATGGCCATGTCGTGCGCCTTCGTCCAGATATACTTTCCCGAGGGCGTGCTGTTGCGTTTGATTTCACGTGAGAGTGTTGCCTGACTGATGCCGACGATGGCGGCAATTTCTTTTCTTGCGGTTTTCTTTTGAAGTAAGGCGAAAATTTGCGACCTTTGCTCCGAGATTAATTGATGGTACATAAACAATACAAAGTTAGTTAATCTTGGGGAGACTTCGGTCTCCCTTTTTTAATTTGTATTGCCGGTTGTTGCTTTTTCCTCGCCGAGAGATGCAGACAACCTCTCGCTACGCTTCGAGAACGTCTGCATCTCTCGGCGAGGGCTACTCTTTTTTGCACTTCGATTTGGAATCTTCAAGGTTCTTTTAATAAATTGATTGTTGTTTATTTGTTGTTTTCGTGGGCTTAATGCTGCGCTGAATCTTGGTGTTTCAAATCATTCTTCTTATCTTTGCAGAAGATACTGGTGGGGCAAACCGTTGAAAAACCACTTTCAGGTATCAGGAATGAATATATAATAATGTGAGGTATGAGATGTAAACTTCTTTCTTGGGCTATCATTGCAGGCTTTATAGTCTGGATGGTTGATTTTGCGATACAGGCATTGAATGGTAATGTAACTGCTGAACTGGGAATATCAACGTTTGCTATTTCCCTGATTACGGCCCTCCACATAGTGGAAAGTATGCTGCATTCACGGAATAAGATTCAAAGTAATGTCTTGTATTTTATGATTGGAGGATGTTATCCGGTCTTTATATTCATCTGTTATCACGTGTTGCGATAAACAAGGGAGTGGCAAGATGGTAGTGAATAGGTGGACTGAGATAAAACTTTGCTGAATAATAAATTGTGATATATCCAATAGTTGAGAGCCTTCCGAGTGGATTCGGGAGGCTCTTTTGTTTATGTGCAGACAGTTGAGATTAACCGTGCCCGAGATAAGCATTTGCTCTGATTCCATATAAGTAATGCGAGAGAACCGAAAGGGTGGATAAATAATAATGAAATGCGATAAGGATAGTTGTTTGTTTATCTTGGAGTGGGGTTTAGGGAAGAAAAAGGGTTATATTCGGCAGTTCGATTATCGTGATTAATACATTATTTTTGTTTTTTTATGATATACACCTTGTGCAAACGTTTGAATAGGGCTGTTTGTTAATTGTAGTTTAAGGAATTGATTGTCAGTCATTTTTTATGTATCTTTGCATCGCAAATATGGAACTGAGACACGGTGGTAACTCTATTCTCACATAGGAACGTGTCGCTAATTTTATTTCATTTGAGATAACTTTTCAAGTTCCGGAAATTTATTAATGATGAGAATAACAAAATTATTTTGTTTTGTTTTCTTTATGTTTACAGCAATAACTTCTGTCAATGCAGAAACTGCAGGCAAGGGAAAGCAATTCAACTGGGGTCCGGTTATGGACGCAATTGGTAAAGTAGAGAGTAGTGGAAATTCAAGAGCCGTAAATGGTGCTCACGTTGGAATTTTACAGATTTCTCCGGTTCTGGTAACAGAATGCAACAAGATTCTGAAAAGTCAGGGCAGCAAGAAGCGTTATTCGCTGAACGACAGATACAGTGCTGTAAAATCACGTGAAATGTTTGTACTGATACAATCTGTTCACAATCCACGGAATAGTGTTGAAAGAGCTATTCGCTCTTGGCACGGAGGAATCAATTACAGTGTCGCCAAGACACAGCGTTATTACAGAAAGGTTATGAACCATTTATAGGTTTATTCTATTGGAACAGTCCGATTATCAGCAATGGTAATCGGACTTTTTCTTTAAATGTTATTTCTTCCTCACTTTCCAAATTTCAGGAGAAACTCTTTGTATCTTGTCAAGATAATTTCCGAGTATTGACAATGAGTTTTATACGCACGGGCTCTGTGTTTGTAAGTTATTGAAGATCAGCTTGTAAAGTCCTCGTTTTCAAACGTGCGAAGAATGCAGTCCAATCTTCGCACGTTTGCAGTGCGTTTTTGCGAAGAATGGGCTGCATTCTTCGGTTACTTGTAATTGAGCTTGGTTCGGGATAAGCCCAAACTATGGGAATAGGCTGAAAAAATGAATAAGTTTATTATTATTTACATCATATTTTGATGTTGCTACTCGTATTTGCCATTATATTTTTATCTTTGCATAATGTATGGAAAATAAATTAATGACATTGGAGAAATTGCGCAGATATAAGGTTTGGTTGCAGCGAATGGGCTGCTCCAGAGGCTTTGGGGTGCAGTCGCCTTCGGCCTACTCCTTTGTTCGTTATGTCATCAACGAGCATTATCCATACTATGCATACGAAGAACTGTTGGGGGAATATCCTGAAATAAGTGTAATTACGCGCAGAAAAGCAGAGTTTCTGTTCCGGTTGAGCAACTTTCTGCAATATGAATACTGCTATATGGGCGGAGATTCGGAATCCTGTTTCAGCACCTATATAAGTTACGGATGCAGGAAAACCATCATTCGTTCTTTTAATGTCGGGATGAATGCGCCTGATGCAGCCTTATACATTCTTAGTCAGAAGGATGTTGATTTGAATGATTTTTCGGATTTCATTGACTGTCTGCCGGATAATTCCGTGATTTTTATCAATGGTCTGCTGAAGGAGGAGCGCACCAAGGCCGTGTGGAACATAATGATGCAGCACAAACGGATAAGTTTTTCTTTCGATATGTATTATTGTGGTGTGGCGTTTATGAACCCCAAGACACCCAAGCAAAACTTTAAAATAAATTTTTAATCTTGATATAATGGGAAATTTTAAAATTTACACAAAGACCGGCGATAAGGGAATGACCAGTCTTGTAGACGGAACGAGAGTGAAGAAAAATTCGCTGCGCATAGAATCCTACGGCACTGTCGATGAGCTGAACGCACAACTCGGTTTGCTTGCCAGTTTCGTAACCGACGAAGCTACCCTTAAAATCCTCTCTTCCATTCAGAACGAACTATTCACGCTTGGCTGCAATCTTGCTATGGGCGACAATCCAAAGCGCAGTTTGGAGGAATCTATCGTTTCTGATGAAGTAATTAAGATAATAGAAAATGAAATCGACAGACTGCAGGCAATAGTTCCGCAGCTCCGGGCTTTCATCTTGCCTGCCGGTTCGCACGCTGCATCCGTTGCGCACGTGGCAAGAACGGTTTGCAGAAGGGCGGAGAGAAATATCATCTCGCTCGATGAAGTCTCACCAGTGGACACTAATCTGATGGCATACATTAATCGCCTGTCCGACTATTTATTCGTGCTTTCACGTTACTTGAACTTTATTGACAAGGTGGAAGAAAAAACTTGGCAAAAAACTTGCAAATAAAAAATAATATATTACTTTTGCACGCAAATCGAAACCGAATTAAATAATAAGTATTATGTATTGGACACTAGAATTAGCATCAAAGTTGGAAGACGCGCCGTGGCCAGCAACAAAAGACGAGTTGATTGACTATGCTACTCGTTCTGGAGCCCCATTGGAAGTGTTGGAAAATCTGCAGGAGATTGAAGACGAGGGAGAAATCTACGACAGCATCGAAGATATCTGGCCGGATTATCCTTCAAAGGACGACTTCCTATGGAATGAGGACGAATATTAAGGGAAAAATAATTTGTTGATAAATAATTGTGCAGCCTATAATGCTTTTAGCAATAGGTTGCACTTTTTTTGTTAAGGAAGTAGAGAATTGAGAATTTTCTGTATTTTCACTTGGCTTATTTTTTCAACTTCGGAGGATATTCTTCGCCCTGATGCAATAATAAGCAACAAATATCGTTATAAAGTCGTGTTTAAACGCTTAATACTCATAATTGCAATCGTTGTTTCAGCCAGTACTTCCGTTCTGGCTCAATACGATGTGTCGTTCAGCCATTACTGGGCAATGGAACCTTCGTTCAATCCGGCAACCGTAGGTAAGGGCAACAAAATGAACGTGGTGGGTGCCTATGCACTTGATTTTGCAGGCTATGAGCACAATCCCCAGTCGTTTTACGTGGGTGCCGATATGCCGCTGTATTTTATGAAGCAGTATCACGGCGTAGGTGTGTCCGTGCTGAATGATAAGATAGGTCTTTTTACGCATCAGCGCATTGCCGGTCAATACGCTTTCCGTAAGAATCTGTTGGGAGGTATGATTTCAGCCGGAGTGCAATTGGGCGTGCTGATGGAAAAGTTTAATGGAACAAAGCTCGATCTTGAAGATGCAAGCGACCCTGCTTTGCCACGTTCGGAAGTCAGCGGCAACTCGCTGGATATGGGGTTCGGACTCTATTACACGAAGAAAAACTGGTATGTGGGCGCATCCGTTCAGCATCTGAATGCGCCGTTGGTGGAACTGGGCGAAACCAACGAACTGCAAATAGACCGAACCTATTATTTGACGGGAGGATACAATATTAAATTAAGAAATCCGTTTCTTTCTATACCGACTTCGGTGCTGGGGCGATATGACGGAAATGGCTATCGGGCCGACGTTTCTGCGCGTCTTTTGTACACGAACGACAAGAAGATGCTCTACGGTGGAGTTTCCTACAGTCCTACCAATTCGGTTACGGCATACGTTGGAGGAAGTTTCCACGGCATAAACATCGGTTACAGTTATGAAATGTACACAGGAACGGCAGACCCCGGAAACGGCAGCCACGAACTGTTCGTGAGTTATCAGACCGACATCAATTTGCAGAAAAAAGGCAGAAATAAACATAAAAGCGTTAGATTCCTTTAGTAGAAAGATATATGAAAATGAGAAAAAGTATAATAACTCTTTGTCTTAGTGTCGTAGTTATAGGAACACTTACGGGATGTTTTTCCGGTAAGTCGGCTTCGCCCTCCGGTCGTGGTGGCGAAGTTACCGGCGTAGGAGGCGGAAAGTCGTTTCGCGAACCGGCTCCTTACGGTATGACAATGGTAAAGAGAGGATGGCTGAAGATGGGTATCGAGAAGCAGGACAGCCTTTGGGGCAAGGAAACTCCGGTAAAGGATATTTCCGTGGATGGCTTCTGGATGGACGAAACTGAAGTGACGAACTCTGAGTACAAGCAGTTTGTGGAGTGGGTAAAGGACTCCATTCTCCGAACACGTCTTGCCGATCCTGCATACGGAGGCGACGAAACCTATATCATTACCGAAGACAAGAATGGCGATCCCGTTACTCCTCATCTGGACTGGAGCAAGCGTCTGCCGCGCAAACCTACCGAAGACGAGCAGCGTGCCATTGAAAGTCTTTATGTCACCAATCCCGCAACTGGCGAAAAGAGCCTTGATGCACGTCAGTTGAATTACAGATATGAAATCTATGATTACACTACTGCGGCATTGCGCCGCAACCGTCTGAATCCGGAAGAGCGTAATCTGAATACGGATATTACGGTGGATCCGAATGAGGTTGTGATGATTTCAAAGGATACTGCCTATATCGACGATGAGGGGAGAATACATTCAGAAACAATCAATCGTCCGTTGTCTGGCCCTTGGGACTTCCTGAACACCTATATCGTAAACGTTTATCCTGACACAACGTGTTGGGTAAATGATTTCCGTAACTCTGACAACGAGACTTACCTGCGCAACTATTTCAGCAATTCCACTTATAATGAATATCCGGTAGTGGGAGTAACGTGGGAACAGGCTAACGCTTTCTGCGCTTGGCGTACGGACTACCTGCTGAAAGGTCTTGGCAAGGAAGCACGTTTCGTGCAGCGTTATCGCTTGCCTACTGAGGCTGAATGGGAATATGCGGCGCGTGGAAAGAATCAGGACGAATTTCCGTGGGAAAATCAGGACGTAAAGAGTGGAAACGGATGTTTCTATGCTAACTTCAAGCCCGACCGGGGAAATTACACGAAGGACGGTAACTTGATTACGAGCAGGGCAGGTATTTACAGTTCCAACTCTAACGGCTTGTATGATATGGCAGGCAACGTGGCTGAATGGACAAGTACGATTTACACCGAGGCAGGTGTGGACGCAATGAACGACCTTAATCCGCAGTTGGACTACAAGGCTGCGAAAGAAGATCCGTACCGTTTGAAGAAAAAGAGCGTGCGTGGTGGTAGTTGGAAAGATCCGGAGAGCTACATCCGCAGTGCTTGGCGTACGTGGGAATACCAGAATCAGCCCAGAAGCTACATTGGCTTCCGTTGTGTCCGCAGTTTGGCAAGTTCGTCAAGCGAGGCTGCAAAACAAATGAAGAAGAGCATTAAGAAAAGTAAAAAGAATAGAAGATAATGTCACAGTATAGCAAATATAATATTGTGTATCGTCTGCAGAAGTGGATTGATACTGTTCCCGGTCAGACTTTCCTCAACTATGGCTACAGTTGGGGCGCAGCAGTCGTTATTTTGGGTGCCCTTTTCAAGCTCACCCACCTTCCCGGAGCCAACATTTGGCTGTTCATCGGTATGGGAACCGAGGTTGTGGTGTTCTTCCTTTCGGCTTTCGACCGTCCTTTCGACAAAACTGACGATGGTAAGGAGATTCCTACGCATTATGAGGAAGAAGGAATGGAGAGCGAATCTATGGCTGACGGTGCTGCAAGAGTGAGTCAGTCTGCATCCGCATCAAACATACCGTTTGATGAAGTTGCACGCCAGACAATGCCAACGGCAGATGCCATTGCGGCAGCCGTCGTGAATCAGCAGAGTCAGGTCATTGCAAATGCTGAGCAGCA
The DNA here is from genome assembly GCF_000688375.1 of Prevotella sp. HUN102. NCBI lineage: Bacteria > Pseudomonadati > Bacteroidota > Bacteroidia > Bacteroidales > Prevotellaceae > Prevotella > Prevotella sp. HUN102. The sequence goes on from NZ_JIAF01000004.1 coordinate 1,093,553, forward strand.
GACACCGGAAATGGTTGAGGCGCAGACCAACTACGTGGACGCTTTGAAGAGTCTTACCGAGATGTTGGGACGTGTCAATGATCAGAGCCAGCGACTCACGCGTGATAGCGAAGAGATGGAGAATCTCAACCGTACACTTACCGGTATCACTAAGGTTTATGAAATGCAGCTCAAGGGAGCAAGTCAGCAGATCGGAACAATTGATCAGATCAATGAGCAGACCCGAAAGATGGCTCAGCAGATAGAGCAGTTGAATAAGGTTTATGCCCGGATGATTGAGGCTATGACTGTCAATATGCGAGTTGCTGCCCCTGCGGCAGCACAATCAACGGAAGAATTGTAATACCGACTGTACGCAATCTTGCGTTCTGAATGCAAGATGATGACAATAAAAAAGAATAAATAGTAAATGGCAATCATAAAGAGAAAGGTTTCCCCACGCCAGAAGATGATCAACCTGATGTATATCGTCTTGATGGCTATGCTTGCGCTAAACGTATCTACGGAGGTTCTCAACGGATTCTCTATCGTTGAGGAAAGCCTTAACCGTACAACGGGAAACTCGTCGAAGGAAAATGCAGCTATCTTCAGCGAACTGGAACAGATGATGCAGAAGAACCCTCAGAAGGCAAGAGAGTGGTTTGATATGGCAACGACCGTTCGCTCTATGAGTGATTCTCTCTTCAATTATGCGCAGCAGTTGAAGGTTGATATCGTGAAAGAAGCCGACGGTACTGATGGCGATCCTTTGAATATTCGTAATAAGGAAGACTTAGAAGCTGCTTCGTTCGTGATGCTTGCACCGGGAACAGGACAGGGACATAAGCTCTTTGAGGCAATCAACAGCTATCGCAACAGAATCCTCGGCTTTATTACCGACCCTGTAAAGAAGGAAATTATAGCAAGTAATCTCTCTACTGAGGTTCCTTCGCACTCAATGGGCAAGAATTGGGAGGAATATATGTTTGAGGATATGCCTACGGCAGCGGCAATTACCTTGCTTTCAAAGTTGCAGAGCGATATCCGTTACGCAGAAGGAGAGGTTTTGCATACGCTGGTGGCAAATGTTGGATTGAAGGATCTTCGTGTGAACAAGTTGCAGGCGTTTGTCGTTCCGAGCCAGACTCGCCTTTATCCGGGCGAAGAACTCACAGCGCAGATGTTTATGGCAGCCGTCGATTCAATGCAGCAGCCACAGGTTTATGTCAATGGTCAGTTGATTCAGGGCAATCAGTATAAGGTCAAGGCTGGTGCTCCGGGAAAGCATACGTTGAACGGTTACATCCTCGTAAAGGATTTGATGGGAAACGTTATCAAGCGCGACTTCTCTCAGGATTATTGGGTTGTGGGAGGACCGAAGCCTGAAAGCTACATAAGTCCTGACGGAATGCAGAAGACACCGGCATTTGAAGGAATGGCTACAATCGCTGCCGACCTGATGAATGTGCTTTATGCAGGATTCGACAACCCGATAACCATCAGTATTCCTAATACTGCACAGGGCGACGTACAGGCTTCTATGTCGGGTGGTTCGCTTATAGCCAAAGGTGGTGGTAAGTTTGTTGCTCGACCATCAGCCGTTGGTCAGCCTGTCAGGATTTCTGTTTCGGCAAAGGGAAGAAAGATAGGGGAGTACGAATTCCGTGTTCGCAAGTTGCCTGATCCGTCTCCTTACATTGCAATGGGTGCCGACCGATTCAAGAGTGGTGCTCTGTCAAAGGCCAGTCTGATGGCAGCCAATGGTATCCACGCGGCAATCGACGACGGTCTGCTCGATATTCCATTCACGGTAACAAGTTTCCGTACCGTGTTCTTCGACAGTATGGGTAATGCCGTACCGTTGGCAAGCAACGGAGCTTCGTTCTCCGAACAGCAGAAGGCACAGTTCCGTCAGTTGAGCAGAAACAAACGCTTCTATATAACGAATGTAGTTGTACACGGGCCTGATGGTACTACACGTACATTGAACGGACGTAATATGGAGGTTATAGTTCGATAATTCAAACATTAATATCTACCATCTTCCTGTTGAAGGATTTTGATAGTTTTATAAGATATAGAGAATGAAAAGAATATTCATAATTGTATGTGTTGCTTTTGTGGCTATGAGTGTGTGCGCGCAGCCTGCACGTCGCCGAAACGAACAGCGACAAGGAAGCAGATCGAATGCAAACACGATTACCACACGTGCTCAGATTTCGTTCCCAACTACGGCGGCGATGAATGAAGACGTGGTTTGGCGCAGAGACATCTATCGCGAAGTGAATCTCGTGGAGGATGCAAACGCAGGACTTTATTACCCGACGGAGCCTGTCGGCTCGCAGATGAATCTATTCAGCTACATCTTCAAGCTGATGATGATGGGTACGCGCAATGGTGGCATCAATGCTTACGAATACAGAATGGACGGAAACGAGGTGTTCAACGATTCGTCTCGCGTGAAGCCTTTGCAGTTTCTGGATAATTACCATATCTATTATGAGCGCACGGATCGTGGAATCCGTCTGGACAACAGCGATATTCCGTCGGCAGAAGTAAAGGGATACTATTTGAAAGAAAGTGCGTATTATGATCAGGGTACGTCTACCTTCCACCGAAAGGTCATTGCGCTTTGTCCGATTATGTACCGCAGTGATGACTTTGGCGATGACGAAGTGAAGTATCCTTTGTTCTGGGTGAAATATGATGACCTTGCTCCATTCCTTTCAAAGCAGACCATTATGACGAGCAATCTGAACAATGCTGCAACGATGAGCGTTGAAGACTACTTCACGATGAACCGTTATCAGGGAAAAATATACAAAACTACCAATATGCTTGGCAGAACGCTCTCGCAGTATTGCCCAACGGATTCAGCAATGACTGCTGAACAGAAGAAGATAGAGAATGAATTGGTGGCATTTGAGAAGAACATTTTTGGCAATCAGGCTAAGAAAGACAGTTTGGACAGCATTGCCAATGCAGGCGAAAACGTTAAATCTGTAAAGAAGAATCGTCGTGCAGGCAGAAGCAATTCGGGAAGTTCGGCTCGTTCCTCACGCCGTTCACGCAATACATCTTCTTCGGGCGCAAACGCAGCGCGCGTAACGGTGCGCAGAGAGCGCCATTAATTGTTCACAAACCTGAGTTCGCTACGGATGCGAACTCAGAGTTTCCAAGTTTACAAGGTAACAAGTGGACGAAGAAAACACCCTGTAAGTAGAAGAATATAACGGAAACGTGAGACTGAAGCGTTTGATAAACGTGTGTGATTCATTATTTAATTTGAATATACAATGAAGAAATCTGCCTATTCTTTCGTTCCTTATATTTCAGTTTACTTTCCCTCTCGTCCATCCGTTTCCTGAATCAAGGCTCAAAGGATATGATTAATAATCATCAATAACATTAACTTCGGTGTCTTTGTATTTTTTTTCAGAGATATTTGGACACCCATAATTTACTACCACTATGAAGAAAGTTTTTATTTTAGCATTTCTTGCATTAGGAATGATGTTTGCCAATATGGCTAATGCACAAGGACTCAAGTTCGGTTTGAAGGCAGGTCTCAACGTTACGGATATACATTTGAGCAGCGAAGTATTCGACAAGACCAATCGTGCCGGTTGGTTTGCCGGTCCAACTGTCAAGTTCAGTCTTCCATTGTTGGGGCTGGGTGTGGATGCTGCTGCGCTTTACGATGTGCGTTCTGCAAAGGTTGCCAACACTAAACTTGAAGAAAGAACCATCAAGCAAGAGCAGATTACAATCCCTGTAAACCTGCGTTATTCTATCGGTTTGGGAAGTTCAGCCAACATTTTCGTTTTCGCCGGTCCACAGTGGGGCTTCAATGTGGGCGACAAGGACTTTAAGTGGACAAATGGCAGCAGCTATTCCCTGAAGAAAAGCAACTTCAGCGTGAATGCAGGTCTTGGTTTCACGGTTCTCAATCATTTGCAGGTCAGTGCCAACTACAATGTTGCTTTCGGCAAGACTGCCGATGTGAAGATTCTCGATGCGCTGTCGGATGCTGCCGGACAAATAGTAGGCTCGAAGGGCAAGAGCCGTAACAATTCTTGGCAAATCGCTTTGGCATATTACTTCTAAAGTGAAGTTCTAATTTGAAACAATCCCCCCATTGCTTTTCAGATTGTGAAGGCAACGGGGGATTTTCTTTTTCTTGTATTCAATAAGGAACGGATAGGAACATCCCTGTACGATGAAACCTGTTTCTTTGGGCAGACTATTCAATCAGCCAGCCCTCTATACAGCGTTTCTCCAACGAGAAATTGACACCGATTTTATACAGTTTCCGACCGTCCATAGCGAACGGCTGGGCATAATTCTTGTCGTTTATTTGCTGCAAGGCAGCTTCGGCAGAGCCGTCGAGCTTGAACTCCACGATGTAAACGTGGTCCTGTGTCTCTATCGTAAGGTCTATGCGGCCGTTGCTCGTGGTGCGTTCCACCTTCGTATAGAAGCCCATCATCTTGGCAACAAGGTAGAAAGCGTTTTGGAAATACAGTTCGGAGTTGCCCACAATCTTGTAGTCGGTGTCGGCAAAGAGCGTTTCCATTCGCTTCATAAACTGCTCGGGACGCCCTGAACGGAGGTCGCGTACGAAGTTGGCAATAGCAAACACCGTCTCAGATTCGCGCACACGGGTATAGAAAGGCATCAGATAGGTAAAGAATCCTTCCTCTACTTCCTTGTTCGGAAAGCCGAGGCGATAGATGCGAAACTCCGGATCGTAGTCCTTGATGGTAAGATAGCCACTCTGATAGATGACCGGAATGGGGTTGTTGGACAGCGAATCAATGCTGTTGAGGAAATCTCCTGTAACCTGTTCCTCCGTCAGGTCGGGCAGTTGGTAGTTGTCTGCCTTCAGAAGCTCCACAAGGTAGGAGGGCGTCCCCGTCTCAAACCAGTAGCTGCCGAACTGCAATCGTTTGAAGGTGTTGAGCAGACTGAAAGGATTGTAGATGCCGATGCCATTCTCCACGAAGTGATAGCCGTCGTACCGTTCCTTTAGTCGGGCGCGCGTTTTCTCTTCCGTAATTCCGTTCTTCTCCGCCAAGGCTTGGATGGGTTCTGCAAAGTAATTGTGAACTTCCTCTTCGGTAATGCCGCAGAGCGACTGAAACGCTTCATCCATCGAGAGATCCTGAAGATTATTGAGGTCGCTGAACACGCTGACTTTTCCAAATTTTGTTACGCCCGTGAGGAGGGCAAAGCGAATGTAGCGGTCCTGCGTCTTGAGAACAGAATAGAATGCCTTCAGGGTTGAACGGTAGGCTGACTGCAAGGGGACGTTGTTGATAGCCTGCAAGAGTGGCTTGTCGTACTCGTCCACGAGTATTACCACCTGTTTCCCTGTCTTTTTGCAAGCACGTTCTATCACACCAGAAAATCGCAAAGAGAGCGTAACTTCCTCATCGTAGCGTCCATAGATAGCTTCCCACTTTGAAACATTCAGGTTGAGTATTTCATTAAGACTTTCGGGCGTTTCATATTTCTGGTTGTTCAGGTCGAGTTGAAGAATTGGATAGCTTTTCCAATCCTTTTCCAAAGCCTCTATTGCCAGTCCCGAGAACAAATCTTTGCGTCCTGCGAAGTAAGATTCTAATGTGGAAATAAGAAGACTCTTACCGAAACGACGTGGACGGCTGAGGAAATAATATTTTCCCTCTGCTGCCAATCGGTATATCAAATCGGTCTTGTCAATGTAGAGAAACCCTTCGCTCCTTACTTCTTCAAAACTCTGTAAACCAATGGGATATTTCATACCGTTTTCCTTTCTTTGATGGATGATGTTACAAAGATACATAAATATTTTGAATGAAAGAAAATAATACCTCCTTCCTTATTACATAAACAGGGATAATAAGGAATATAGGATATATGAACTAACGTACAGAAACGTCAAATAAAGAATTATTTGACGTTTCTGTATGTAAATGAGCCATTTTTATTCTACAATTAGACTGGTATTGGACGCTACATTTGCTTGTGCTTCATATCCAGCCTGCATTTCTGCCTTTGAACCACAGATAAAACATCCGGGCCAGATAAAAAATGCAAACAGGCATACTGATAAAGCAGTTCTGTTCTTTCCTTTAATGTGGATCTTTCCATTTTGTAGTGGTATAACCGTACCATTTGGCATTACCATTTCTGTTATATCCATGCTCAACCTTCCTCTTGTTCCCCACCAAGAAGACTTTTTCGCTAATGTTACATTTCCTGAAACGAGCGTTCCATAAGGTATTGCAGTTACCCCATCAATGTTGATGTCGCGAGACACCGTAAATAAAACTTTGTCTCCGACTTTGACATCTGCCGCAGCAACCGTATTGCTGGATCTCAGTGGAACGATAGTTCCTGCTTTCACAATGACTTCCTTCTGTGCGAAAGTTGTTGCGCAGATCATACTCATTAAGAGCATTAAAAACATTTTTTCACTAGTGTCCACTAAAAATAGACGAGTTTAAAAATTAAATAAATTAGATTCACCTGAACCGCTTCGGTCTTGTCATTTTTGAATATAGTTTTGTCGAAGAGATCTCTGAGATTTGTTGTGTCTGTAAGTGCCATGCTGAGGATTTGCAGCACCTCATAAGTGCTTCTATCCAATCGCATATCATATTGCACAATGGCAACGAGGCAGTAGGCACAGATGGCGGAGTAAATCTGTATTCTGACAGCATTCTCAGTTGTTCCCCAAAATTTCTTGATTTTGAGGTGCTGCTTGAGCCACTTGAAGAAAAGCTCTATCTGCCAACGATTCTTGTAGAGGTCCGGAAACCTGCAGTGCGGTCAGTTCCATTGCGTTAGTCAGGAACATGAACTCACGGCCTTGCTCCTCATCGAAGAATCGTACAAGCCTAAGATGTTCTGGATAGCCTTTCTGACTGCCATAGATGGTCAGCTCTATCTCAGCATCTGTCATTATTCCCCCGGGCAGCCTGCGTCTCCACTTGATGCACTTGTACTGCAAATTGGTCTTGGCCCTGACAACGAAGAACGACTCTGCACGATGTATGCGATAGAGCTCATTGAAGTTGTTGTAGCCAGGGTCAAAGATGTGGTAAGCACCAGTCTCAATGGGGATTTCCCCCATCGCCTTGGAGTCATGCACTGATGCTGTGGTGATATGAAAGAAGGCGGGAATCTGAGTCTCCAGGTCATATAGGGTATGTATCTTGATACCGCCCTTATGCTTGCGGAACTTGGCCCGCCAAAACACATTCAGGCATAGCGAGATGGTCGTGGAATCGAAAGCATAGACATTACCGTCAAGTTTGAAGATATTCGCAGCCCGTTTGCGCCTGGCCTTACTCACAAGGTAGTAGGCATACTCCTCGAAGATGCGATAGTCACGATTTGTATTGGCTTTAGCCAGATTACTTCTGGTCACGTGCTTGCCAAGTCCGAGATGATAGCACTTCTGGTAATGTGCCTCTATGGCGACAATCAAGTCTCGCATGCTCTCACGATTGCTCAACTGGCCAAACATGAGTGTAAGGAGCTGGTTCCAACATGTGAAGTGCTTCACATAGCGGTTACCGCCATACTTATCAACGATGTGACGAAACTTGTCTGAATCCATAAAAGCGACCAATTGGGAGAAAACGTATTTGGGCTTGTTCATATGCAGTCATCTGTTTGGACTGCAAAGATACAAAATCAAATCGTCGCACCTTGAAAATCTCTGTAACCAACTATATTTCAAATATTTCAAAGAACGCTTAGCGATTTTTAGTGGACGGCAATGACATTTTTTTCATAAATGTGTTCTCCTTTGCCTGCTGTTTCCCTGAAGCAGGTGGTTAGTTGAATAATTTATTAAAGTTTAAAAGCGTGGGAACTATTGAATGTTATCTTGTCCGAGGTTGTGGAATACCTACTACCAAATAACAAACAATAGCCCACGCTAAAAGATATATTACCCTTTTTAAAAAAGGTATAATAATCCCTTGCGTGAGCGTATTGCCATTATCCTTGGTAGTTGAAATTTCCACATTTCGGACAAAGGATAATATCAAACGCTCTTTCTAAAGTTGAACTCCTTATGATGCACGGCTGCATACAGACGTGCTGAAAGTTCTGTTACAAAGGTAGATAAAAAATCTTATTCAAAGTCCTTTTTCTGTAAGAAATTTATAGATAGTGATATTCTTTTTTAACGTGAGTTCGATGAATTATAAGTTCTTGTAAATTTGGTAATTAGCGAAATTTGTTGTAACTTTATAGTGCTAAAATACAAAGAATTACAAACAAAAATCGCTATGTTCACCGAAGACAAAGTTATTGAAATTTTCTGTGTTATTGATGACTTTTGCAAGTTTTTTGATGCAATGATGACAAAATATACGCTAAAACCCGTCAATAAGAGGAAATAACACCGTGATTCCACCATGTCAGAAGCAGAAATCATACTGATTATGATACTCTTTCACGATTCGGGCTATCACTACCTGAAGCATTTCTATCTTGAGAAGGTGTGCAAGCATTTACGTCATCTATTTCCCGAGGTAGTTTCGTACAACCGTTTCGTAGAATTGGAAAGAGAAGTCGCCATTCCATTGGCTTTGTTTATCAAAAAGGTCCTGCTGGGAAAATGCACAGGCATCAGTTTTGTTGACAGCACGCCTCTTCGCGTCTGTCGAAACCAGAGAATACACATTCATAAGGTTTTCAAGGGCATTGCCCAAAGAGGGAAATGCTCCATGGGTTGGTTCTTCGGATTCAAGTTGCATTTAATCTGCAACGAGAGAGGAGAACTTCTCAACTTCATGATTACACCAGGTGACATTGATGACCGTAAGCCTTTGGAATACAAAGCCTTTGTAGAGTTTATACATGGTAAGTTGGTCGGTGGCAAGGGGTATATCAGCAAGGGGCTCTTCCAAAGGCTTTTCGTTGATGGCATACAGCTTATTACCAAGTTGAAAAGCAACATGAAAGGAGCATTGATGAGCGTCTCGGACAAACTGCTGCTCAGAAAGAGGGCTATCATAGAAACGGTGAACGATGAACTCAAGAACATTGCACAGGTGGAGCACTCCAGGCATCGGTCCTTTGACAATTTCATCGTCAATTTATTGGGAGGCATTGCGGCCTATTGCCTGTTTCCAAAGAAGCCGTGCATCAATGTACAAAGGACATTGGACACACAGCTTGCTTTGTTCTGAATTCGTCGAACTCACGTTTTTTTAGTTTATCTCTCCCTTATTCTTTGATAGTAAGTCTGTATGTTCACATCTTTTTTCATTATTTTCAGATGGTCGTTCATCAATGGAATGGTTAGCCGAATGCTTTTTAATGACGACAGATTGGCAGAAAATCAAACACGGAGATTGTAAGAAATAATGCCAAAAATCATTTTTGCGAGATATGGATTATAAGTATGCGAAGAATGCAATCCAATCTTCGCAAAAATGCACTGCAAACGTGCGAAGATTAGAGATTGATTTATTATCATCTGATTTTCAATTACTTACAAATCGCTAATCTTTTCGCGCAGCGCAATGCTGCAACGGACAAAGAAGAGCAGCGGTAAAGACGGATGAACCACGGCAAAAAACGCATCACGATATGCTTAATCTTACTTAACAGTTGCGTAAAAAGCCGTTGCAAACAGAACTCTTATTGTCCCATAATAGAAAAGAATACGAAAAATATGCACAATAAAATTCACATTGCAGACTTTTTTGTGCAATTTATTTGGAAGTTTAGAACAATCTACATAACTTTGCAACCAAATTTACAAGTATTTACATATTTTACTGTATTTAATGAAACAAAGAAAACTAACAGCTATTGCAGCTTTTCTGACAATAGCAACAGCATCTCAAGCCGGTGGTCTGCTCACTAACACAAACCAGCATATTGCATTCAACCGCAATTTTGCCCGAGTAGGTGCAATCGGTATCGATGGAGTTTATTTCAATCCCGCAGGTGTTGCCTTCCTTTCAGAAGGATGGCACTTATCATTCAACGCACAGAACATCTATCAGACCCGTGTCATAAATTCCACTATGTCCGTTCCTTCATTGCAGGGCACACCATTCTACCAGCCATTCAAGCTGAACGGAGGCGACGAAAACGGCTACAAGGAATTTAAAGGCAAGGCTTCTGTGCCACTTCTTCCTTCATTTCAGATTGCACGCAACTTCGAGAAATGGGGCTTTCAGGCAGGTTTCGGCATCGTTGGTGGCGGTGGAAAGGCTACTTTCAACAGTGGGCTGCCTACATTTGAACGACAGCTTGCTATGATTCCGGCAATGCTATACAGTCAGAAGATAACATCTGCAACACCTTCGTATAGTTTTGACAGCTATATCAACGGACAACAATACGATTTCGGATTGCAGTTGGGTGCTACCTATAAGATAAATGAGCACTTGGCAGTCTACGGTGGTGCGCGCTTCAACTATATCTATAACAAGTACGAAGGCAACATTCTGAACGTATCTGCCAATATTGACGGACAGAATCAGAACCTGTACGATTATTTCGATACGAGAGCAAAGGGCTATGCTCAGTTGGCTACCCAGACACAGAACCAAGCAAATCTTACCACCGACCCTGCTACAAAGGCCAAACTTGAAGGTGCTGCAAAGCAATATCAGGCAGGTGCCGACCAGTTGAACAATACCAAGCGTCAGTTCGCCGACAAATATCTGGACTGCACACAGCGCGGATGGGGCATTACGCCTATCATCGGCATAGACTATAAGGTGGGCAAGTGGAATTTCGGTGCACGCTATGAGTTTACTACCAAGTTCAACATCGAGAATCATACGAAGCACGACGACACAAAGATGTTTCCTAACGGCGTAAATACGCCTAACGACCTCCCGGGTATTCTTGCAATCGGTGCGCAATACGAAATCCTGAAAAACCTCCGTGTGATGGGTAGCTACAATTACTACTTCGACAAGGATGCACGTATGGACAAAAACAAGCAGCGTTATCTGAGCAAGAACTCACGTGAGTACCTCGCAGGTGTTGAATGGGACATCACTCCGGCCGTTACCGTAAGCGCAGGCGGACAGCGTACTGTCTACGGATTGGGCGACGGCAAGTATCTTTCAGACCTCAGTTTCGTCACCAACAGTTACAGTTTGGGCTTCGGTGCAAAGGTAAAGGTAGCAAAGAATATGCACCTCAATGTGGCGTATTTCTTCACGAACTACGAGCATTTCAACAAGGAATACGAAAGCACAATCACTTCCGGAGGCAAGGATATCAAGGTGGAGAACACCGATGATTTCACAAGAACCAACAAAGTGTTCGGTGTAGGTTTGGATATTGATTTCTAAAAAGCTGAAAAACACACTTTCCCGGAAGGATGCTCTCGGGCAAGAAGTGGCACAAACGAATCAGTCCCGTCAGGAAATTCATCCTGACGGGACTGATTCGTTATTGCAAACTGAAGTTGATGGCGAAACGCTCTTTGCTCAAGACCCACCCTGTTTACAACGGATCCACGTCATAATACGTCATCAGCGCACCATATCTCTTCTCCTTCATCATAGCTTCCTGCACCTGTCGCAAGTAAGTCTTCACGAGTTTATAGTCTATTCCATTCTCCAACTTGAGAATTATCTTGCGTATATGCAGCGTCTTGACACGGGCAATGGCAGGTTTGTCCGGTCCAAGCACACGGTTTCCGAATATCTCCCGCAAACGGGAACCCATCTCCAGACTTGCAGAATTAACGGTGTCGCCGTCCCGATGCTTGAGATACACGTACACCAGATGATAGAACGGAGGATAACGGAAGTCTTTTCTCTCTTCGAGCAACGAACGGTAAAAGCCTTCATAATCGTTATGCACCACCTGTTGTATGACCGGCAGGTCGTGGTTCTTGGTCTGCAGGATTACCAATCCCCGCTTTCCCTTGCGCCCCGCTCGTCCACTTACCTGACTCATCATCATAAAAGCCTGCTCGTAGGAACGGAAATCTGGATAATTCAGCATTGAATCGGCATTCAGGATTCCTACCACCGACACCTTATCGAAGTCCAGTCCTTTTGAAATCATCTGAGTTCCGATGAGCAGATTCGTCTTTCCTTCCGAAAATTCCGTTATCAGCCGTTCGTAGGCATTCTTTGTTCGGGTGGTGTCCAAGTCCATTCGGGAAACTCTCGCTTCAGGAAAGATGTTTATTATCTCGTCTTCTATCTTCTCCGTGCCGTATCCTCGGTTGCGAATGTCCCTGCTCTCACAGTTCGGGCAAGCCTCGGGCACACGATAGGTGTAGCCGCAATAATGACAGGAAAGCAGTCCCATATTCTTATGATGCGTAAGCGATACATCGCAGTTGGGGCACTTCGGCATCCACCCGCACGTGTTGCACTCCACCATCGGGGCAAATCCACGACGGTTTTGGAACAGAATCGCCTGCTCTCCGTTCGTCAATGCCTCGCGAACCACCGACAGCAAACGCGGCGAGAAAGGTCCGGCCATCATCTTCCGTCGCTGCAAATCCTTCACATCCACGACTTCTATCTCCGGCAGTTGTATATCCTTGTAACGTCTGTCCAGTCTTACAAAACCGTATTTCCCCTGCTGGGCGTTATAATAGCTTTCCATAGACGGCGTTGCCGTGCCGAGAAGCGTCCTTGCGCCATACATCTGTGCCAGAACTATCGCAGCCGAACGGGCGTGATAGCGGGGAGCGGGATCCTGCTGCTTGAAACTCGTTTCGTGTTCTTCGTCTATAATTACCAGTCCGAGGTTCTGAAACGGCAGAAAAACGGCACTGCGTGCTCCCAAAATCACATCGTAAGGATGCGATGACAGCTGCTTGTTCCATATTTCCACGCGTTCGGCATCGCTGTACTTGCTATGATAAATTCCCAGACGATTTCCGAAAACCCGTTTCAGTCGGTCCATTATCTGCACCGTAAGGGCTATTTCGGGCAGAAGATAAAGCACCTGCTTGTGCTCATCGAGCATTTTCTGAATAAGATGGATGTAGATTTCCGTTTTTCCCGAAGAGGTTACGCCGTGAAGCAGGGTTACTTTCTGCCCAAGCATCTGAAGAAGAATCTGATTGTAGGCCTCCGTCTGCGCTTCGTTCAATGGCTTGATGGTATCGCGATGCGCATTTCCATCGTTGTTCAACCTACCGACTTCCTTCTTGTAAGTTACGAGAATCTGCTTGTCGAGCAATCCCCGCAAGACAACCATCGTGCAATGCGCCGCATTCATCAGTTCCTCTTGCGTAACGGCATTGAGTTCCGAAGGCTCGCCATCGTCCGGATTTTCGGCATCAATGGTCAAGGCAACCGGATTTTCGGCTATGCCTGAAAGCTGAAGATACGCCATCAGTACTTCCTGTTGTTTCACGGCACGCCGCAGACAGTCTAAAGCTATGTGCAGCGACTGCTCCGTTCTAAACTTACGGCTCAAGCAGACATACGTTTCCGTCTTCGGTTTGAATCCCTCTTCGGCTTTCAAGCCTGACGGGAGTGCAGCCTTGTAGACATCCCCAATGGGCGACATATAGTAATCGGCTATCCAATGCCACAGCTTCAACTGCTGCGGCAGGAGCACCGGCGTGTCGTCGAGTACGGAAAGAATGTTCTTGTATTCCACTTTCTTCCCGCCGTCAGCCTGTTTCCCGGCACTTTTCGTTTCGGAAAGTTCCAAAGCCCGACTGTCGCACACGCCTACATAAGTCTTGCTTTTACCCAACGGAACAAGCACACGCACTCCCGGCTGCACCCTCGCTTCGAGAGGTTCGGGCACACCGTAGGTAAATGTTCCTTCCAAGGGCAAAGGCAGTATGACTTCAACGTATTTCATTCGTAGTGCAAAGATAATGCAAACCACAAAAATAACAAAACTAAAACTTGTTTATTAATCCTCGATACATTCAAAACCCGATTAATAAATAGCAGCTTTCAGTTGCTTCAGTATCTTGCTTCATACCATTTCAGAACAGGTAATATACCCAATATATCGGCTGACGAAACATATTCTGTCTATGCTTCTTTTCTCTTTCCATCCTATGCTTCAAAAACACGATTTGCAAGTGACCGAAGAATGCGCTGCAATCTTCGCACGTTTGCAATGCGTTTTTGCGAAGATTCACTTGCATTCTTCGCACGTTTGAAAACCGAAGAGTCAAGTACTGATTTTCAGATACTTACAAATGGTTTAGTTTCTTTGTTCTATACTTTGAATAATGAGAAGATTATACTTCACAAAACAATCCCCCGACAAGCCCATATAGGGTTTATCGGGGGAAGTCTTAAAGATATAAGAACACGTCTGACCGAAAATCAATCAGCAAATCGTGTTTTATGAATATTCCTAAATGGCAATCTTATGAGCCGTCTTGCCAACCTTCACGACGTAGATACCGTGTGGCAAGTAAGTAGTTGCCGATTTCGTCTGAACGGAATTGAAAACGCTTCTGCCTGCTGCATCGTAAATAACAACGGTAGTAGACTCGGAAGAAGAAACTGTCAGGCTATTGCCGGAAACAGATACTTCAGTATTGCCGGCCTCAATGTTATCAACAGACGAGGTTACAGGCGTGTCAAGTTCTTTTATATCGGAGAAAGTTACAGACAACAACTCCTTGTTATCGACAAAATTCATAACATCAATTACTGTTACAGTATTAGGCATTATGACTTTCTTCACATTTTTGTTGTAGGCAAAAGCCCCCTTGAAAATCCGTTCCGTACCTTCTGCAATGGCTGCTACGCCATTATGGGGCACAAAACGAAGCGTATAGAATGACAGAGGGTCGAAAAATGGGTGAAGTTGTTAGTTTACAAACAGTTAGACGTAGTTTGATGGTTGAGGCTCCACAAAACGAAACGTTTACATAGGTTTAATTTTGGTTTACATCGAGGGGCTTTTCGTTTACATGAGACTGACGAAAGGTTTACTCACATAGGGCTGCACGTTTACGCGTGTGGCCTTTTTTATTGATATGCGTGGAAGCCCTTTATACACGGGCGTTTCGGGCGTGCAGGGACTTTATACGCGCCCAGGATTGAACAGTGCGAATACGGTATCAGAACGGCCTTAAAACATGGTTTGAGCGGAGGGGTGAAAAAAGGGGAAAAATGGCGATTTTAGGTGTTAGGTGGACTGTTAGATGGACAGTTTAGGTAGACAATTTCAAAAGTTTAGGTGGACAAAACTCCTGCCAAGCCCCCCCCCTGTGGGGATATAGCAACAATCCCAAAAAGGGGGGATTGATGTAAGAAACTGACACTTTGTGAACAACTTTTGAAAGCCATATTTTAGCGTAAACCCCTATATATACAGGGGTTGAGGCCATTGACATGGGTGTTATTGGGGCATTTGGGGAGGGGGACACCCCACTGGGGGGTACTATTTCGTGAACTTTCCACCCCTAATGACACCAAAAAGTTCTACCCTGCGCTCGCAGTGTCTGGCAAGCGGGCATTGGAAGCAAGCCTTTCTTTTTCAATAGTTAACTGGCGGACCTGCTCCTTGAGCTGTCCTATTTCCTCTGCTTGCTCTCTTATCGTGGTATCTTTCTCGTGTAGTAGTTTCAGAAAAGGCGCAATAGAAGCATTTTGGCCTTCAAATTTATTTTTTTTCTCATCTGAGGATACTTTCTTAATCCACTTCTCATCATCTACACAATAGTCAGGGAGTTCAGAGGCTCGGAAGATGTTATTCCCTCGACTCATCAATATCCAATCTGGGGAGATATTGTAAAAGTCACACATTATTGCAACCATATCAATACCCACTTTCATTCTTCCGTTCAGAATTTCTGAAAACTTCGAAGGCTTTACGCCCAAAGATTCTGCCAACGCTGTTTTATTTGGTATTAAATTATTGGATAGTATCGCACTAACAGCCCAATGAAACCTTGTATTAATCTCATCCTTGGATAGTATTCTTTCCCATATTTCCATAATTTCTGAAATTTATTTTGTAATTTTCTGAATAAAAGTTTGGTATATTACAGAATTTCTGTATCTTTGCAGCATATTCCACTTGGAAACGCGCTCAAAGATACGAAAAAGGGGCGAGATTAACAAATTTAAAGGATTAAAGATTATGAATGAGACACTTTTGTATCAAGTAGATGATGATAATCTGGACAGGCTATTAGATGCTGTAGGTGAAGTTATTTGCGACATGAACGATGTGGAGCCAAATAAAGAAGTGCGTTACAAGGACGAAACATACATATCCGTCCTAAAACTGAACAGTATGATATTTGAAATCATCAAGAAGAAATATCTGGAAAAACAAGGTAACAGATTGTAGGATAACAAGACGGATGGCTCGGACAGCAGGATCGCTACCTCCGGGTTCGACTCCCGGCATCCGTCCCAAGTATAACACACAAATAAATAAGTGAGATTATGAAAAAGTACATTCACATTCAGAAAGAGGACCGCGAGTTTATTGCGAAGGTGTTCAAGGTTTCCAAGCGTACCGTGTATAACGCCATTCACTTTGAAGACATGAATGAGGGTAATGACCTTGCAAGGAAGATACGCTCCCTTGCCTTGGAACGTAAAGGTATCGTGATGATTGCGGCTCCCGAATGGGAAGTTCTGCATGACGCGGACGGCTATATTAGGTATTATCTGGGTGATATTCTGCTGGAGTTCTCAAAGAAAGAACCCGTGTGCGACGTGTTCAAGCATGGCGAGAAGGTACGCCATTACGACAACGTAATGACGAGCGACATACAGGGTATTCAGGACTGGGCTACAGGGCTGAGGTAAAGGAGGCGCGCGATGGAGTACTACGAAGGCAAACTGTGCATCTCGGCCCGTGAACTGGTGAACAAAGGCATTATGACCAGCGCCAACTATGCAAAGAAGGCAGGGCGTGGTCAGATAGATGTAGTCCGTCAGGGAAAGGGATTGGGTAACTATGCCCTCGTTGCCATTGACAGCCTGCCCGGCAAATACAAGGAAAAGGTTAAGGAACTCTATCCTGACGGTGCACAGACCCATCTGAGGCTTTGGGTGATGGAGAACTACGAGACGGACGATGAGGCCGTGAAGTTCTTCCGCGATGAGGAAAAGACGGGCGTGGATCTGAAGCAATATCCCGAGAAGATAAGGGAGTATGTTACGAATGCGAGCGTGCTGAACTGCTGCATCAAACTCTACGACCGTGCCTCTACTGCGCGCAAGTTGATGGGTGAGAAGTACAACTGGGATTACATGGCCGATGCCATCGAGGCATTGCGGACGGAACTCGGGCACACGCTCCCTACGAGCACACTGAGGTTCAGGAAGAAGGTGAACGAGTACCGACGCGAGGGTTATGCTTGCCTCATCAGCGGCAAGTTCGGCAACCAGAACAAGCGACTGGTAACAGAAGCTGTGGAGGAAGCCGTACTGAGCCTCTCCTGCCTTGAGAACAAGCCTTACAACACGACCGTCTGGGAACAGTGGAAGATGTTTCTCTGCGGCGAGCTTGACATCTTCCACCTCGACACGGGCGAGTTGCTCAATCCCGATGACTTCACCGATAAGAATGGTGAGCCACTAATTCTGAGCGAGAGCACGATCAGCAACATCCTGAACCAGCCGGCGAACAAGTTGCGCATCAACCAGCGCCTGCTGATGCCTGTTACGCTGATGCACGAGCAGCTGCCCCACATGCACCGCCACAACGGCCGCTACTCGCTGAGCCAGATTACGATGGACGACGTGGACTTGAGCCGTAAACTGAAGGATACGAAGAAGTGGGTACATGCCTACTATGCCTACGACGACGTGAGCGAGTGCGTGCTTGGCGCGAGCTACGCCAGGGAGAAGGACACGCCGCTGGTGGTGGAATGCTTCAGGGACATGTTCCGGCTTCTTGCCGCTAACGGCTGGGGTACGCCGAAGGGTATTGAGGTGGAGAATCACCTGATGTCGCAGTGGCGGGACAACTACCTGAGTCCGGGCGTGGTGTTCGAGTTCGTGCGCTTCTGCGCCCCGCAGAACTCGCAGGAGAAACGTGCGGAGCACTACAACGGTGCAAAGAAGACGAGCATCATCCATAAGAACCACGCGGGCATCGGTCGTCCTTTCGGTAAGGGCAAGCGCCGGGTGGAGCAGAAGAAAGTAAGCGACGCGAGCAACGAGTTGTACGAGGAAAAGAAGTATTACAGTTGGGACGAACTTGTGGCCGACGACCGGCAGGACAACTGGGAATGGAACCACTCACTGCACAGTGACCAGAAGAAGTGGCCCGGCAAGACCCGCTGGGAGGTGCTTGTGGAGAACGTGAATCCCGACTTATGGCCGTTGGACCGCCGGATGCTGGCGAGATGGATAGGCGTGAGCGTGGAAACGAGCGTGCGCAGGAACTCCACGGTACGCGTGAACTATGCCGACTGGTGGCTGAGCGGCCCTGAGGTGCTGGAGCGCCTTGCCCCGAACAACTACAAGGTAACGGCGTGCTACCTGCCCGACGAGGAAGGACAGCCGCAGGATGTGTACATCTATCAGGGCGAGCGGTACATCGACAAGGTGGAGAAGGTGGAGACCTACAACCGCGTGATGGCCGAGCAGACAGCCGAGGACAGGGAGAAATTCGAGAAGCAGCAAAAGAAGGTAAGTCACTTTAATAAGTATCTGAAGGAGCGCGCCATCAGCAAGGTGGGTGTGATGAAGACCACGAAGGCACCGGCACTGGAGGAGCCGAAGGAGCTGACCATTGCCACGCATGAGGAAAAATCTCTACCTATGCCTCCGGTAAGCGCATCAAGCCACGCCGTAGCAGATATATAAGAATAACGATTAAATGCCATTAGAATATGATTACAACAGGCAATAAACAGCGGATTTTGGAGGCAATAGCCGCCAACCGCAGAAACTATCCGAGCGACGCGAAGCACGCATCGGCGCTGGGCATATCGGCCAGCGTGTATAACGGCTTGAAGAAAGGGCAGACGGAGAAGGCGCTGAGCGATGCCAACTGGATAAGCATAGCCCGGCGACTGGATGTGAGCCTGCGCGAGACGATTGAGTGGAAAGGTGCACAGACGGAGACCTTCAAGTACATCAGTATTCAGCTGGAGGCGTGCCAGGAGCGCAGCCTTAGCGTGATACTGTGCGACCTGCCGAACATCGGCAAGACCTATACCGCCCGCTGGTATGTGCATGAGCACCGGAACGCTGTGTATGTGGACTGCTCACAGGTCAAGACGAAACGTGCGCTGGTGAAGAAAATCGCCAAGGAGTTCGGTGTGGACGCTACGGGTAAGTATCAGGACACCTACGAAGATCTGGTGTATTATCTGCGCTCAATGGAACGCCCGCTGGTGGTGCTTGACGAGGCAGGCGACCTGCAATACGAGGCCTTCCTGGAACTGAAGGCCCTGTGGAACGCCACGGAGATGTGCTGCGGCTGGTACATGATGGGAGCTGACGGCCTGCGTGCGAAGATAGACCGCATGGTGGAATGTCAGAAGGTGGGCTATGCCGAGATATTCAGCCGCTACGGCGGCAAATACAGCAAGGTAACGCCCGACCAGGCGGAAGACCGCAAGGCGTTCCTGCTGGAGCAGGCCCGCGTGGTGGCGACGGTGAATGCCCCCGAGGGTATGGACATCGGCCCAATCGTGCGCAAGAGCGGGGGTGGACTAAGAAGAGTATATACTGAAATTGAGAAACTGAAGAAAGGAGTATGATATGATGACAAAAATAGAAATGGAGGCTATGGAAGCCGTTATCGGCATGCGTAAGGAAATGGCCAAGGCTAACGAGATAGACTGGGAGCAGCGCAGGTATGAGATAGCAAAAGACCTTTATATCCAAACCTGCCAACAGGCTAAATTAGAAGGTGATAATACGGCTGGAGATGTATTCAGAAGTGCGGCATGGTTATCTCGTGTGGCTGCCGATTGCTTAATAGAGGTTCTGAAAAAGTAGGTATGGCAAAGCGAGCGTACAGTCCGAAGGAGATTGCGGCGAAGACCTACAAGACGCTGCCTTGGAGTGGCCGCTGGGCGGAGTGCTTCGGCCTGCCTGAGGAGAACTCCACCTGGTTCATCAGCGGCTCGAGCGCAGCCGGCAAGAGCAGTTTCGTGATGCAACTGGCGCGTGAGCTGACCCATTACGGGCAGGTACTCTACCTAAGCTATGAGGAGGGCGTGAGCCAAAGTTTCCAGGAAAGAGTAAAACTCTTCGAGATGGAGAAGTGCCAGGGCTGGTTCCGCGTGGTGACGGAGGACACGATAGAAGACCTGACAGCGCGGCTGAAGAAGCGGCACTCGGCGAAGTTCATCATCGTGGACAGTTACCAGGAGAGCGGCTGGGAATGGCCGGAGACGAAGAAGCTGATAGAGGCTTTTCCAAGAAAGAGTTTCATCTTCATCAGCATGGAAGCTAAGGGACAGCCACTGGGCAAGCCTGCGCTCAGACTTCGCTACAAGGCAGGCGTGAAGGTGAGGGTCGTGGGGTTCAGGGCATACTGCCAGGGACGTTTCAATCCCGATGCAGGTAACAGTTTCGTAGTTTGGGAAGAAGGCATTTTAAGAACATCAAATAAAATAAAGGAATGAATAAGAAAATCTACATCAGCGGTGCGATAGCGCACTATGACATGGACGAGCGCAAGGCTGCCTTCAAGGCCGCCGAGGAGCGTCTGAAAGCCGAGGGCTACCGCCCCATCAACCCGTTCAACAACGGCCTGCCCCAACCGGGCGACTGGCGCAGGCACATGAAGGTGGACATCGGCCTGCTGCTGCAATGTGACTACATCTATATGCTGAAGAACTGGTGGGTGAGCAAGGGCGCAAAACTGGAACTGGACGTGGCGACGAGCTGCGGCATAGAGCCGGTGTTTGAGGAAGAGGAAAAGCAAACCTGCTGCATCTGCGGCAAGGAGATAGCGGGAAACGGCAACGACCCCTACCCGGTCAAGGAAGAGGGTACGTGCTGCGACAGGTGCAATGCCACCATAGTGCTGCCGGAACGAATGAAACTGGCAAGGAGGGGGTTATGAGCATAAAAGACCTGACAGCGGAGCAGTTGGAGTGGCTGAAGGAAAACTTTTGCCACACCAAGAACCAGGAACTGGCCGACAAACTCGGGACATCGCCCCGAAGTGTCACCAGAATGGCAAGGGCGCTTGGGCTGTGGAAGACCAGTGAGTTTGTGGCAGCGATGCAGCAGAATGCCGCCGATCATGCCGCCAGGGCAAACCGAGCCAACGGCGGCAATGCCGGGACGAAGAACCTGCTACTCTACGGAAAGGCTTACCGGTTCAAGGCAGGTGAAAGCAACAAGGACCGCATGAGTAAGGAAGCCTTCAAGGAAATGCACCGCAAGATTGGTGAGAGCCGGAAGGAAACATTCAGAAAGGAGAAGCGGCGCGTGCTGTTCGGACTGGAGCAGAAGACACAGATGCGAGTCGTCCAATGCCCGAGAGAGAAAATCTGCCTCAGGAACAACCTGCGCAAACGTGGCTACGAGATAGCCCGCGCCTCAAACGAGGCCACAGTGACGGACGATACCCGCCGGTCCGTTAAGATGGAAGCCAGGGGTATGCGAATGGGAATAACGTTCAATTTTAATCAAGTAAGGATATGAAAACAGAAAAGATTAACGAGAAAATCGAGAATGTACTGGCCCCAAGGTGGTGGAACCCGCTGTCATGGGTTGTTACGGTGCTTGCCCCCGTATTTGGGATTGTGATTGGTGTGGTGTCCGGTGGTATTGTAGGGCTTCTTGTAGGCTATCAGAAAGGACTTGAACTGTCGAGCAGTAACATTGACAAAATTCTCAGCAAACTATGATGGGCGAGATTCACAATTACCACCGCTTCTACGCCCTGTTGAAGCAACTGCCAGGTGCCGACAAGGAGACACTCGTGTCGAGTTTTACAGACAGGCGGACTACGCACCTGCACGAGATGACGGCAAAGGAGTATAATGCGATGTGCGCCTCGCTGGAGGAGCAGACGGGGTGGAAGGGCAAGGTGAGGAAGAAACGCAGCCTGTGCCTGAAACTGATGCAGCAGGCGGGTGTCGACACGACGGACTGGCAGCGCATCAATGATTTCTGCCGCCACCCGAAGATTGCTGGAAAGGCATTCGCCCGGCTGTCCCTTGCTGACCTGGACACCCTGCAGACGAAGCTACGGACCATCATACGCAAGGGTGGGCTGAAGCCACACCCAATGGCCCAAGAGCAGAATAATGCGACCACGTTTATTTATTTCCCGATGGGCACTATCGCAGAGAGTTGAGCAATATGACATCAAGAGATTTTGTAAAGCGTGCGATGGAGCACATCAAGGAACTCGGCAAGGACATGAGTAACGAGGATTATAGCAACAGTCTTGAGCAACTTGCCTACGAACTTGAAACCGAACGGCAGGAAGTAAACTGGCAGCTATTGACCAGCGAAAACAAATTTGTTTAATAACCCATAAAAAGAAAAGACAATGGCAACAAGAAAGAAAAAAGTAATCATTACCGGCGTAAGCAGAGAAGCCGCCGACGAAGCGTTCGCAACCTACGCCAAGAGCGATGCACAGTTGCAGAAAATCAATGCGGACATTGAGCTGCAGTGTGCCAAATACCGTGAGAAGTATGCCGAGAAGATAGCCACCCTCTCGGAGGAACGTGAGCAGGCGTTCGACACCCTGCAGGCCTTTGCCACGGAGAACCAGGCCGAACTGTTCTCCAAGAAGAAGAGCCTCGACATGGCGCACGGCACTATCGGCTTCCGCACGGGCACCCCGAAACTGAAGACGCTGAAGGGCTTCACCTGGGCAAGTGCGCTGGAGCTGGCGAAGCGTTTCCTCCCGATGACCTACATCCGCCAGACGGAAGAGATTGCCAAGGACCGGCTGCTCGCCGACCGTGACCTGAAGGAGGTGGCCGTCTATGACACCCCCACGGGCGACCTCCGCACTGCGACGATGATCGAGGCGATGGCCGTTTGCGGCATCCAGGTGGTGCAGGACGAAGCATTCTATGTAGAACCGAAGAAGGAGGAGACGACATGAAGAAGGAAGTGACCAAATCGCCGAAGGTAGCCCTGTGCCGTGAATGCCACGGCACGGGCCTGGTGCGGAACGTGTACGGAGCACCGGTCATTCCTTGTCCGCAGTGCGAGGGCAGCGGCAGGGTGATGGTGAGCTGCACGATGACCCTTGACATCCGCCCCTATAATGAGAAACGATAACCCCATAAACCTGACCAGCAAGGTGAGCAAGAGGAAAGGAAAGAGCTATGCGAAGCGTGTTGCCGACATCAACCAGATATACGATACCTACATCAAGACGGGCCTGACGAACCGCGAGATATGGAAACGGTATGTCTATCCGAAGTACGGCATCAGCGAGCGCACCTTCTACAATCTGCTGAAGGCATCGACAACCTCCCATGTGGAGGACTTGTCGGAGCTTTCAGCAGAAGGCTTTTTGTTCCCCGAGCTGTTATTTCCCGAAGATGAGACCCGAGACCCGACGTATTTTAGGAAACATCCTTAACGACATCCGTGTGGAGATGTCGGACGAGTTCGACCAGAATTTCGAGCGCGAGGCGTTTTTCAGCGAGGCGTGGGAGCGGCGTAAAGGCCCGATAAACTCGGACTACAAGCTGCTTGCCGGCAGGAACGAGCGCCTGCGCAAGAGCATCATGAGCCGGACAACAGAGAACAGCATCACCTTCTATACCACCGAGCCTGATGCCCGGTACCACAACGAAGGCTGCG
Source organism: Prevotella sp. HUN102 (assembly GCF_000688375.1). NCBI lineage: Bacteria > Pseudomonadati > Bacteroidota > Bacteroidia > Bacteroidales > Prevotellaceae > Prevotella > Prevotella sp. HUN102. The sequence goes on from NZ_JIAF01000004.1 coordinate 1,117,231, forward strand.
AAATCGTGGTGACGAAGAAGATGAAGCGTTTCTTCTGGGCGAAGTACTATGAAGCCATAGGAGCATTCAGCCGCAAGAAGGACGGGACGACGCGGAAGACCAAGCAGAACGCGGTGATAGCCGAGCAGTCGGAGTTCTGGAAGTTTATGGCGCTGAAGAAAGCCGGCACGACCATCAGGATACCCCGCCGCCGTTTCCTGGGTACGAACCCGGAGGTGGAGAAAGCCGTGCGTGAGATCATCGAGAGAAACATCACTGAATATATAAATTTAGAATTTGAGATTAACGAGAAATGAGAAAGGAACTGTACGGACTTATTTGTGAGCGCCTGTCGCGCCTGTATGAAACGGCGGATGGACAGCATGTGTATGTGGACGAGGGCGAGCCCGTGCCTGAGGGTGCGCAGCGCCTGGTGAAACATATAGACCTGTGGAACCACAACGTGGAGTTCATCGAGCAGGAGGAGAACTGGGAGCGTCCCGCGGTGTTCGTGGAGTTCGTGCCCATCCGCTGGAACGCCATACAGCCGGGCGTGGAATACCGTGCCGAGGCACAGGTGAACCTGCATGTGGTGACCGACTGGCAGGGCAGTACCTCACTGGGCAGCGAGTTGCGCGAGGACGGGCTGCGTGTGTTCGACCTGCTGGACACCATTCACAGGGAATTGGCCTGTGCCGAGGGAGAGACCTTCATGGAACTTGACCTTGTAGGCAGCCAGACGAACCACAACCACGAGGAAATCATCGAAAACATCGAGATGTACCAGTGCGTGGCCATCAGAAGCCTGTAAATGGTGAAAATCGAGCGAAAAGATAAAAAATCCGCTACTTTTGTTTGGAAGTAACGGATTTTTTCGTATATTTGCGGAAAGAACGATGCGGAATTTCACATGTCGGCGTTTTCAACGTGCAGGCTTCGGAATTTACAGCATCGTTTTTTTATTATATAAACCTCATGGTATAGAGGATTTCGCCGGAAGTCAGTTTACACTTGAACTCGATGGTCTGACCTTGATATTCCACGGTGTAAACGCTGAATTGATAGTCGTGGTCAATACCATCCTCAACCCTTACCCTTTCTGCGAAAGGAAGCCACTGTTCAAATTCCGTAGCGCTTTTCAAGACATGCACCAAGTCGGGATTCCTTTTGTTCTTGGCGGCAGTTTCTGAAAAGAATTTCTTTCCCACTTTTATCTCATGCTCGTCTGCCGTCATCACCAGCGTGCGTTTGGCCGGGGTGCCATTTATCACTGTTGGCGTCAGATGCTCATCAGCCCATCGGTTGGCAATGCCTGTGGCTTCCCTGAACTCCTGCGGTGTGAGCCTTTGGTTTGTTCTCTCGGCCTGTTGCTGACGAATTAGCCGACACACCGCGCAAAGTTCATTGTCGGGGATAAACACGAGGTTTGTCTTTCCTTTGGCCAGGTCGCAGTCGTTGCACCGTCTGATGGTATAGGGGTTGTAGTCGGGCACGGCCTTTTGCTCCAGCCCAGCATTGAAATGGAAGATTCCCTTAGTGTCCTTGCCCGTTGCCTCCTCTCCCAGTGCCATAGCCTCGTCGTGCGACGTAACAGGATACTTGGACTTGAGCACCTGTACGACGGTACAGCGGCAATTCCAGCCGTTGGGTGGGTAATACTCCTCCCAGAACGGGTCGGTGATGGGTAGTGTTACCCTGTCGAGGGCGGCATGTTCCGGCCTTACCTTCTTGTCGCCGGCCGTGCGGTACTGCAGGTTGTATCGGTCGCCGTCGCGCATGAAGCCTTCCCACTTGGCCGCCATCTGCGCCGAGGCCTGCACGAAGTTGTACTCGGCACGCAGGTAATTGGCGTTGTAGGTCTTGTCTATCCTTTGAACGTCATTCAAGAACTGTTTGAACGGCTTTCGATTGCCGTTCTCATCAAGGAGCGACGGGAACGCCTCGTTGAGTTCGTGGAAGGTCTTCATGCCGGAGAAGATATAGTTGGAGCGTTCCAGGCGACGGCGCATGGCATCGGACATCTCCACCTTCTTGAAAGATGTATCCAGCGCCGCGGCATGTGCCTCTATGAACTTCCGTATCCTGGGCGCTTCCAGTATCTCGATGCGGAACTGCGCTCCCTCCACCTTGTGGAGCGTCTTCATCATTCCCTCAAAGAGTGTGGAGAGTTCTTTCCTTATTTCCTCCTCACGGCTGAAAGTGGCTTGCAGTCGGCTGCTGCCCAGCAGACGTGCATAACGCTGGTGCAGCCCCTCGTAGTCGGAGGGGCTCAGTCGAAAAAAGGGCGTTTGCTTTGCTCCTGTCGCTTCTTTTTATCAGGCTTGGGTGTTTTATTGTCCTTGGGGTCTTCATCGCCACCGTCGGGACCTGTGGGGGCAAGAACGGGAGCCTGCTGCCTGCGCTCGCCTACGGGCATGTTGTATTTTTCCTCGAAATAGGCAGGGTCCACCTCATAGTTGTTCAGTACGAGCTGCTCGTAGGCCACCTGCTGCTCTGGTGTATAGTCCACACTGTAGTCCCAGTCGAAGTGTATGCCTGCGAGCGGGAAGCCATGACGAATCATGATGGGCAGGAGCTGGTTGTTCACCATATCCCTGATAGTGTCACAGTCTGCCTCGATGATGTTCTGGAACACCTCCAGGTGCGTCTCGGACTGCGAGAGCGAGGAACCGTCCTCAATGGTCATCGTCTGACCGATGATGAGTTTGGAGAGTTCGGAGTTGGCCCTGTCAATGCGCCGGTCATAGACATTGAAGGCATCGCCCTTGCTGGACTCCACCACTTCAATATTCGTACCCTCCTGGAATATGCCCCAGCCCTCAGTGCCCATCTCCGACATCATCTTCTCCATCTTGGCGAGTTCCTTGTCGTCGCGCGTGGTGGTACGTGCGATGCGCATAGGCATTCCGAATATCTCGGCAAAGGTGTCCCAGAAGGCCAGCGCGTTCTTCTTCGATATGGTCTGCGTGGCCGCCTTGAGATAAAGGCCGAGACTGTCCGGCAGCCCCACCTCGATGTACCAGTCGGCGAGTGGCGGCTTACGGTAGTCGAGACCGTCCTTCCAGTCCTGCCCGAGGTCAGTGATGATCCTGCCGTATTCAGGTATGACATGCTTGCGGGGTATCAGTTTGACACCGTCGTAGGTCATGCGCCCGTTGATGTCGGTGGTGATGTTCCCCAGTTCAATGAGCGAGTGTCCCCAATAGTTGGCATCGAGGCTGTATTTCATGAGCTGCTTGAACCATGCCGTGTTGAAATAGTTCACAGCCTCCTCGTCCTCCTCCCCATTCTCACCAGTGAGTTTGAAGGAACGTGCCATGCCGAAGCCCTCACGCTGCTGGATACATCCGGAGAGGTGCAGGTCAATGTCCACGTCGCGGTAGATGTCATAGAGAGGCTGCCGGTTGGGGTTATCCACATTGATGGCCCGCTGCCATGCCTGACGCCAGTCGCCCAGATCCTTTCGTATGAGCGCATCCGTGGTGCGCTGGAGCTCCACGACCGTTTTCTTGAATCGGCCAATATCTTTCTTGGCGAGGTGCAGTGTGCCGTAGGGCGTCTGCACAGTCGCCGGTCTTGCTGCCTGTTTTCTGTTCTTTCCCATGATAGTTACCAGTTATGCCTTATCTTCTTCTGACTGCCATATACCAAAGGTATTCCGACAGGGTTTCCCTGCTCGTCTGTGGCCAGCGGCAGGTCGGGCACAATCTTTCCTGCCTGTACCCCCTCCAGCCACTTGACCGCCCTCTCGTAGCGTTCCTTGCGTATCTCCATACCCATTTTCTGAGGTGTGGAGGCAGCCATGTGGTAGAGGGCGATGTCGCAGGCATACATGACGGCGAGCCTGTTGCGCCGGCTTCCGGTGGCAGAGAATATGGCCTCCGTGTCGTATTTCGGGCGGAGGTAGCCGGCCATTTCCTCGATGGCCTCCGCCTCCGCATTCTCCCTGTTATCGGTACTGACCTGTGACACCACCTTGAGTGCCTGGTCGCCGATGACAACTTTGTAATCTTCGTCTGTGATAAACATAAGCCACGTTTTACATTGTTATATACAAAGCCTTGGCTTCAATATCCCCGATGGTTGTCCCTTTGAGGAATATTCCGTTTGATACGAACTTCTTGAGTTCCTGTTTGGAGAGCACCTCAAGTTTACCCTTGACCACGATGACCATGTACTTGCGGTGCGTGATGTGGTGGAAATAATCCGCCTTTCTGACCGCACGCTTGAAGCGGACGGCAAAAACGATGTCTTTAATGAGTTTGAACATATCACCATAAGTTTTTAGAAGTCGGACGGTGCCCGAACCTCGGTTTGTAAATCTGCTGTCTTGTATTCTTCTGGAGAATATAGATGGCTCCCTCGTCGGCATCGGGCGCGTCGTCATTACCGGACATGCCTTTCTCAAAGGCGAGCGTCTGCGCTACCCCGGCCAGCATGTCCGGATCTTCCTTCTGTGTCTGGTCGTAGAAGACGAAGCCCCGCTCCCATAACGGGCTGATGGCCTCAACGCGCTGGAACTTGTCCGGCTTCTTGCGTGTGTCGCCCGTGATGGGAAGCTGGTATCCCCGGATGTTGCCCTCTATGGTGAAATCGTCGAGGATGATGTCCTGCATGAAGTTCGCCTCCATGACAAAGCGGATGGCGATGCCGACTTCCTGGCTCCATTCGTAGAGGTCGTAGCACCAGCGCACCATCTCGGCGACGGAGGCCTTGCGGACGAACGCTCTGAGATGCCAGAGGTTGGTCTTGTGCTTTCCCCACAGCTTGGCAGCCTTGGTGTCATTGGTCTTCTTGCTTTTCCACGAGGGGTCGATGTAGAGGACGAATTCGGTAAAGTCCTTCCATGCCGGACGCTTTGCCCAGCGTATCCATTCCTGCCGGAATACCGTGCCCTCGACGATGGGGTTGTGCATCATCTCCTTGTTCCAGGCGCGGTACCCCACGAAGTCGGCATACTCCCGTGCCTCCTCCTTGGTCCATTTCTCCTTCCATACGGGATTGCCCTCGTTATCGACGGCCTTTATCTCGGACACATGTACACCCTTGGTGGCGCAGATGTTCGCCAGCACGGAAGTCTTGGAGATAAGGTTGCCGACCATAAGGAAACGACCGCGCCCCACGTCAAGCGCACCGAAGAGCGCCTCCTTGACCCAGTCGGTGAGCTCACGGACACGGCGCTCGTTGCGGCAGAGTTCGTCGTCGTCGAGGTCGTCGATGACGATATAGTCCGGACGCGCCTCACGCTTGCGGAGACCACGCGGCGACTGTCCGCGTCCGCACGCCAGGAAATATACACCCTCCTTTGTGGTGAACTCGCCCTCGGTCCAGTTACCCATAGACATCTGCTTGCCGAAGTCTGCGATGATACGCTTGTTATATTGCAGTTCAGCCTGAATATCTCCGAGCAGACGATCGGCACTGTCCTCGGATTTACCCACCAGCACCATGAAATTGATGAGCCGCTTTGGCTGAAACATGAGCCAGAGCGGCATGAAGATGTCGAAATGTGTGGACTTGGCATGACCGCGCGGCCACTTGAACACCGCCTTGAGATTGGGTGTGTCGTGTACCTTGCGCGCCGCCGCGTTGTGGAACGGCGCATTGTGGATGGTGCGGATGACCTCTCCCGTCACCTTGTCGCGGAGTTGCAGAAAGTGCGGAAAATAATACTCGCAGAAAGCGGCATAGTCCTTCTGCAGGCGGCGTATGCGCTGCTCCTTCTGCGTTGCGGTTTCCCGGACAAGGCTCCTGGTGTCGGTAATGGACTGTATCTGCCGGCAATGCTCCCTCCACTCCTCCTGTATCTGCTTGAGTTCTGTGATTGTTGCCATAGAATATGTGCTTTACAGTTCCGATGGGTGCTGCATGCGCTCCATGAGGAACTTGTTCTGGTACTTATTGATAGCCTTGATGAGCTCCGGCGTAATCTCCGGGTCGTATGAAGCCTGGTCCTGGATCCAGCGGTTGAAGGCCATGAACACCTCTATGGCGTCGATGACGTTGGCCTTCTTGTCGAGCTTCTCGATGGTGGCCGACAGTTTGGAAAGTTTGTCTGCCAGGGAACCGATGGCTTCCGGGTCTCCTGATGCGTTTACCTGTCCGATGAGGTTGTCTATGGCGAGGAGCAGTTTGTTTACGAGTTCCGGGCGCGTGATGTTCTTGGCCGCACGTGCCTCCTTCCAACCTTCCGAAGCGCACCATTTGGAGACGGTGACGCGCGACACTCCTAACTGGTCAGCAATCTCCGTCTGCTCCATCCCGGAGAGGTAAAGCGACCTGCCGATGTTCTTTTTTTGTTCTATCTCTGCCTTTGTCATAAAATGAAATGGATTAAAAAACAGTGCAAAGATGCTGTTTTTCAGCCAATCTGGAAAAGAAGTGTGCATTGCTTGCATAGAAGTGTGCAACCGTTTCACACTTTTTTTGACGGGCGATGAAAACACCGCATCTTTGCATCAAAAAAGCGATGATATGAGCAAGACAAATCGAGTGAGAATCAGCAATGAGAGCCTGAACAGCTACGGTACACGCGTGCTGACGGCGGGAATGAACGTCGAGCAGTACAACCGCAACCCCGTGCTGCTGTACATGCACGAGCGCGGTCAGGTCATCGGCGTGGTGAAGGACCTGAAGGTGGAAGAAGGTGAGGTCACCGGTGAACTGGTGTTCGACGAGGCCACGGAACTGAGCCAGCGCTGCAAGAAGCAGTGGGAGTTTGGCTCCCTGAAGATGGTGAGCGTCGGCATAGACATTCTGGAGACCAGCGAGGAGCAGAAGTTCCTGGTACAGGGACAGACCGCCCCGACCATTACAAAGAGCAAGTTGTTCGAGGTGTCACTGGTGGACATCGGAGCGAATGATGACGCCATCGCGCTGCACAAGGACGGCGTGCGACTGACATTGGGCAAAGATGCGGCAGACGTGTTGCCGCCACTGCATAGTAATAACAAATCCAAAAAGCAAAAGACAATGGATCAAGAGAAGTTAGCCCTCATGCTGGGCTTGCCGGCTGATGCCGACGAAGCGGCCATCCACGCCGCCATCGGCCAGTTGCTGGCGAAAGGAAAAGAGGTTGATGACCTGAAGAAGGAGAAGGATGCGCTGCTTGCCGCCCGCATCGAGGCGATGGTGGACGCTGCCGTGGACGAGAAGAAAATCCTGCTTGCCAAGAAGCAGCAATTTGTGGACCTTGGCAAGAAGATCGGTGCCGATGAGCTGAAGGCCACCCTTGACGCGATGGCTCCCGTAGTGAAGGCAAGCGAGCTCATACACGGTGGTGCGCCTGCCGGCAATACCGCGGAGTATGCCAAGCTGAGCGACGTCCCGGCCGACAAACTGGAGGAAATGCGCAAGAACGACCGTGCGCAGTACTGCAGGCTGTACAAGGCCGAGTACGGCTTCGACTGTGAGATTTAACCAACCCTGTAATAACAACAAAACAAAAGAAGCAATGACAAGATTGATTGCAATGTTTGCGGCAGTCCTTTTTAACTGCCTCATGGGCGGCACCCTTGCCGCCGTTGCCGGCCTGTCGCCCATGACGGGTGCCGTCGGCATGAATGTGCTTGCCGCCGTCATCGGGCAGGCCGCCCCTGTCGGAAGTCTCCGCGAGGGTGTCTATACCGAGATATGGACGGGCGAGCTGGTGAAACACCTTCGCCGTGGACTGGAGGCTACCTTCCTCGACGGTATCCCCGACAGTTCGAGTATCGTGAACAACGATGTCATCCACCTTGTGGAGGTTGGCGTGGACCCTGACGTACTGGTCAACAACACGACCTATCCTATTCCCCTCCAGGCACTGGATGACAAGGACATCGCCATCAAGCTGGACAAGTTCCAGACGAAGGTAACTCCTATTACCGATGACGAACTCTACGCATTGAGTTACGACAAGATGGCCCGCGTGAAGGAGAGCCACGGTAATTCTATAAACGACTCGAAGTTTGCCAAGGCTGCCCATGCCCTTTGCGCACAGAAGAACACCGCCACCACGCCCGTGCTGAAGACCACCGGCGAGAAAGACCCCGTAACGGGTCGCCTGAAGATGACGGCAAATGACCTGTTGAATTTGAAGCGTGCGCTTGATAAATTGAAAGTGCCCGCCCAAGGCCGTCGCCTGGTGCTTTGCAGTGATCATGCCAACGACCTGTTGGAGGTTTCCCAGGTGTTCAAGGAGCAGTACAACATCAACCGCAACGACGGAACGGTGGGCAGACTGTATGGCTTTGACATCTATGAGTTCGGAAATAACCCGCTGTACACCACAGCCGGCGTGAAGAAGGATGTCGGCGCGACAGCGGAGGCAGGTGAGTTCCAGTGTTCCTTCGCCTTCTACACCCAGCGCGTGTTCAAGGCCACGGGCTCAACGAAGATGTACTACAGCGAGGCTGCCACCGACCCCGAGTATCAGAGAAACAAGATCAACTTCCGCCATTACTTCATCTGCATGCCGAAGAAGGCAGATGCCGGTGCCGTGATGATGAGCGGTTACAAGGATCCAAGCATTCCTGAAGGATAAGTATAACCCAAAAAGCAATACAAATGAAACTGAAAGTAACAAGCATATTTCGTGACCGTGACGACCATGTTACGGTGTATGAGCCGGAAACCATTCTGGAAGTGAAGGACAAGGAACGCGCCAAGTCGCTCATTGGGCGCGGGCTGTGCAAGGAATTCAAGGGCAAGACAGAACCTGCCTATATCCTCGGAGAGGAACATGAGGAGGTGAAGCAGACTCCGGAACCCGAAACAGAGCCAGAGGTATCCACCAACACGGAAGGCGATGAGTAAGCCGATGAAGTATCTTGTAATCCACTGCACCGCCACGCCTGAAGGCCGTGAGGTAAGCTCCAAGGAGATACGCCACTGGCACACCGACCCGGTAAGCAAGGGTGGGCGTGGCTGGAAGCAGGTGGGCTACACGGACCTATTCCACCTTAACGGCAGCGTGGAGCGGCTGGTGGACAACAACGAGGATGCTCAGGTGGACCCGTGGGAGGTTACCAACGGCGCAGCAGGCTACAACAGCGTGAGCCGGCACATCGTGTATGTGGGTGGCTGCGACAAAGCCATGAAGCCCAAGGACACGCGGACGGCGGTGCAGAAGGAAGCCCTGAAACGCTATGTGCGCGACTTCCACGAGCGTTTCCCCCAGATACGAATCGTAGGACATCATGAACTGAACCCCGGCAAGGCCTGCCCCTCCTTTGACGTGCAGAAGTGGCTGCTCGAAATAGGAATCAGGCAGTAATGCCCTAATATGACAAAGGTATGGAACTCAGTGAAATTATCAATCTGGTGCTGGGTGGCGGCCTGGTGGCAACGATAGCAGCCATCATCACATTGAAATCGACCGTGAGGAAAGCGAAAGCGGAAGCAGAGAAAGCGACAGCCGAAGCCGAGACAGTCCGGATTGATAACACTGAGAAAGCCACCCGAGTACTGATAGAGAACATCGTAAACCCTCTAAAGGAAGAACTCAATGAAACAAGAAAAGACCTCAACGCCACCAAACGCGAGATGGCGCGGCTCCGCAAGGCTATCGACGATGCTAACAGCTGTCGTTACAGCGATGACTGTCCTGTGCTTCACAGGATGCGCGTCGAGCAGAAAAAGCGTGAGCCGGGCGACCTCCACGAGCCACGAGGTGAGCCACCTCGCCGTGGACAGCACGGTGAGCGTCGAAGAAACCTGGCAAACACCCGTGAAGGTGCCGATGTCGGCAGTGAGTCTGACGCTGAACCTGGACAGTCTCCGACTGCTCCCTCAAGGGGCGGGCTACACGGCGAGACAGGGCCAGGCGAGCGTGAAGGTGAGCCGCAAGGCACCGACGGCTGATGAGCCGGAGCGGATAGTGATTGAAGCCGGATGCGACAGCCTGGAACTGGTGTGCGCCAGATATGCCAAGACCATCAACACGCTGAAGCGACAACTCAAAATTGCGAGCGACAGCAAGGCTGAGCACAAGGAGGAGGCGAAGGAAAGTACCGGTAACGGCTTCCTCATGCGGCTCAAATATTTCCTGGCCGGACTGTTGGCTGGAGTTATCGGAATAGTATATACATTCATAAAACTGAAAAAGAAATGAGCAAGAACAAATTCATCTACGGCATCGCAGCCGTGAAATTCAACTCAACCCTGATGGGTTACATCGAGAAGGGCAGCTGGGACTGGGGCGGCACGAAGCCGGAGAGTACGGACGTGGAAGCCGAGCAGGTTCCCGACGCACCGGTTCTGACGCTGATGCAGAAGAACGGGCAGATTGCCCCGACCTTCAACCTCATCCAACTGGACTACGAGAATTTCAAGAGCGCCCTCGGCGGTACGCTGGTGGAGACCGGCACGGAAGGCAACAAGAAGGTGACGGGCTGGAAGGCCCCGACCTCACTCGTGGATCTGCACGGCAAGTGGGAAATCGACTTTGTGAGCGGTCAGACCATGACCATTCCTAACGGCACCATTCTTGCCAACCTCGGCGGCAAGCTGACCCTGACGGAAGTGTCGAAGATAGAGTGCCAGCTGAAGGTGAACAAGCCTGAGGACGGCGGCGCTCCTTACGAGATCAACGACACTCTTGATGAAGGCTGATGGATGAGCAAGTAATCAGGAAAATCCAAAGAGAGGGAGCGGAAGCCTTGCTTGATGCGGGTGTTTCCCTCCCTCTCAAGGATTTGAGGATACCCTTCAGGAAGCAGCCCCTGCGGCTGCGCCTGACGATGAAGCGCCCGACGCTTTCCAGGCAGATAAAGATTGCGCACGCCTACCTGACCATGAACACGACGGCGGAGGAACTGGAAGCTATGGACCATGAGGGGCAGATGGCGTTCCTGGCGCGGCACGGCAAGACGCTGAGCCGCATCATTGCCCTGACGATGGAGCGTTGGTGGCTTCCGGTGTGGCTGCTGTCGTGGCTCGTGAGGCACTGGATGAAGTGGGAGTACCAGAAGGCCGCCTTCTCCCAGTTCGTGCTGCTGATGGGCACGCAGTCTTTTATTCCTATTATCAGATCAGCCGAGATGACGAACCCGATGAAGCTGAGACTGAGCCACGGAAAGAAGGGGAGTTAAAGAGCCGTTGGGAAGGCTCCCATAGCCCCTTTGGATTTGTCTGGCAGATAGCGAGCGCGACAGGCTGGAGCGTGGACTATATCCTTAATGGCGTGAATTACCAGACACTCATCATGATGCTGAGCGACGCTCCGCGCTATGTGGACGGCAAGAAGAGAGAAAGCGACAAGCGAACCGCCGAGGAGGAAGCCGGGGACATCGTGGGCTTCTTCCAGAGCAATCTAAAACAATGACAGAATGAAACCAGTAGAGATAGAATTCCTGATGCGCGACAACCTGACCGCCGGTCTCGACAAAAGCAAGATGAGCGTCGAGCAACTGCTGGGTGCCGCCCGCCGTGCCTCCCTTGTCATCAACACCAAGATTGAGGAGCAGCGGAAGGTCATCGACGGCGTGAACTCCGACCTGGACAGGATGCAGCGGAAACTGCAGACGATGAAGCCCGGTGCCGGTCAGCAGGAACTGCTGGCGGAGATAAGTGCCTGCAAGAAAGTCCTCGCAGAGGAAACGGGCGCACTGCAGCAGTTGGAGAAAGAACACCAACAGGCCAAGCAGGGCGTGGCCCAACTGGAGCAGGAATACCGCAAGATAAGCATTTCAGAGGAGCAGGCAGCAGCGGCGAATAAGAGCCTTACCGACAAGATACGGGAGCAGAAAGCCGTTGTCAAGCAGGTGGAGGCCGACGTGCGTGCCTTGCAGAAGGCCTACGAGCAGGCCGCACCCGGTAACGCGCAAGGTGCGGCGCTTGCGGAACTGAACGCCGCCAAGAAAGCCCTGCAGGAGGACAAGAACATCCTCGCCTCGCTGACCGAGGAGCAGGAGCGCAACAGGGAGAGCAACAAACGCCTGTCGCGCCAGTTGCGCGAACTGCAGAACGACATGGCACGCATGCGCCTGAACGGTGAGCAGAACACCGAGGAGTACCGGCAGATGGCACAGAAGGCCGCGCAACTGTCCGATACCCTCGGCGATTTGCGTGCCCAGACCAATATCCTCGCCAATGACGATGCGAACCTGCAGGGCTTCATCTCCGGCGTGAACGGCCTGTCCGGAGCGTTCACCACGGCCACGGGTGTTATGTCCCTGTTCGCTTCAGAGAATGAGAACCTGATGAAGGTGCAGGCGCGTGTGCAGAGTGTCATGGCCATCACGATGGGACTGCAGCAGGTGTTCAATGCACTGAACAAGGACAGTGCCTTCCGTCTGGTTACGGTAACGAAAGTAAAGAACCTGCTGACGGCAGCCAACTACCGCCTTGCCACATCGCTGGGAATCTCCAACGCGGCGGCGACGGCACTCATGGCCACGCTGACGCTCGGCCTGTCCGTCGTCATTACCGGGCTTATCGTAGCATGGAACAAGTATTCTGACGCACAGGAAGAGGCTGCACGGAAAGCCCAGGAGCGTGTCGAGATAGAATCGCAGGGGCGTGCGGAGATGATCAAGACCCGCTTCGAGATAGACACCACCCGTGAGAGCCTGAAGAACTTCACCGGCTCCAAGGAAGAGGAGAAGAAGAAATGCGAGGAGATGAACCGCAAGTACGGCGAGGCTTTCGGCTATTACGACACCGTGGCCCAGTGGTACGACGTGCTGACACAGAAAGCCGAGCAGTATATCCAGATGCTGTTCCTTCAGGCAAAGGCACAGGCACTTGTGAACAAGGCCGTGGAAGCGGACGAAAAAGTAAACAAGCACAAGGCCACCAAACCAGGCAATGCCGACAGCGATATGGGTTTCTTCGCCCGTATGGGTCATTATATGATGACTGCTGAATCCCACGGTGCCTACGATGGCTATGCCGCCATTGAGAGGTACAACAAGGAAGCCTACGATAAGAGGACTAAAGAACTGGAAGCCGAACGCGACGGCTTCCTCAAACAGGCAGCCGATCTGGAAAAACAGGCTGCCTCCATCGGTAAGAGCAATAATATCGGCGGACATTCCGCCCCCGACAAACCCAAGAAGACAAAAGAAAAGAAGCCTAAGGACACCAAACGGGAAGAGGAACGCCTTGCCTCTGAACTGCTTGCCCTCCAGCAGAAGAACCGCCAGGCAGAGATAGACCTGCTGAAGGAGGGCTCGGAGAAGAAACGCCGGCAAATCAGGGAGAACTACCAAAAGGAAATAGAGGAACTCGCCACCCAGGAGAAGAAATGGCGCGACGCCCAGAAAGGACACCTTACCCAGGAGCAGAGCGATGCGCTGGAGAAAGGCCGCAGCCTCGCCGCCCAGAAGCAGAAAGACGGCGAGGCCGAAATCGCCAAGGAAGAAGCGAAGAAACGCCTGGAGCAGCAGAGGGACGAGGTACAGGCCATGAGCGGCTACCTGAAGACCTACGGCTCGTTCCAGCAGCAGAAACTGGCCATTGCCAAGGAAACGGCGCAGCAGATAGCGGAGGTGGACGCAAGCGAGGTAAGCGAGGCGACGAAGAAGTGGCAGAAGGCAAAGATACTGAAGGAGCAGCAGGAGCGTGAGGCAAGCCTGCGGTTCGAGGAGATCAGCCGGGGCATAGACTGGAACGCCCTCTTCAGCGGCGTGGGCAACCTGACGAAGGAGATGATGGAGCCGATGATGGAGCAGCTCCGCGCATACGTGGAAACGGAGGATTACCGGAAGGCCGACGCCGAGACACAGCAGAAGGTGTCTGACCTGATACAGGAGATGCGGAAGTATGTGGGCACGGACCAGAGCGCGACCTGGCAGAAACTGGACGAAGCCATCAAGCAATTCACGGACAGCGTGGCTGCCTACGACCGCGCTGTAAAGGCTGAAGAGGCTGCCGTGAAGGCACGGGACGAGGGCAAGAAGCGCCTGGCTTCCGGGGACATCACGGAAGAGGAGTACAAGGCACTTGAGCAGAAGGCCTTGGAACTTGGCGCAGCCACGGCACAGGCCCGCGAGAACATGGAGGACTTCGGCACGGCGCTGAACCGCACCTCCGACGAGGTGGCGAACTTCACGAGCGGCCTGACTACGGCGCTCAGTAATGCCAAGGGCTGGCAGGGCGTGGAGGGCTTCGGCGGCCTGCAGCAGAGCATGGGGCAGATAGACCAGTTGAAGGGCACACTTGACTCCATACTGCCCCAGATGGGCGAAGGGATGGCGAAGACAATAGGCACGACGCTGTCGGGAACGATGGGCAGTGCTCTGGGCAGCATCGGGGGCGGGCTACAGAGCGTGCTGTCGAGCGGTATGGGCAGCGTGATAGGCATCGTGGCTCAGATACCGAAACTGATACTGGATCTTGCGAACGGTATCAAGAGTTTCGTTACGGGCGTGCTGGACTCCATCACGGAACTTATCTCGCTCAGGTGGATTGATGACCTGGTGGTGAGCATACTGGACGCCGTCGGCAACCTTATAGACGCCATCTTCGACCTTCCGGAGAACCTCTTCAAGGTGCTGGAGGGCATCGTGGTGAACGGCGTGGGCGGTCTGCTGGACACAGTGCTGGGGCGCGTGGGCAACATCCTCTCCTTCGGCGCTCTGAGCAGCAAGGGGCCGAGCGACTGGTTCACGAACAGCAACGAGAGGGAGGTGGCTGCCGCCATCGACCGACTGAGCAAGCGGAACGAACTGCTGGAGCAGGCCATCGAGGACCTGACGGACGAGATGAAGTCGGCACGGGGCGCGACGGCGATACGCATATCGAGCGACGCGGAGAAGCTGCAGCGCGAGACGAACGAGAACTACAAGGGCATAGCGCAGGCGCAGGCCCGCTACCACTCGGCGCACCATAGTTTCAATTATTATTGGGGCGGCTACAGCGACGAGCAGATAGCGCGGCTGAGCCGCCAGATGGGCAGGCAATGGACCGGCGACCTGTGGGACCTGAGCCCCGAGGAGATGAAGATGCTGCGCTCCAATGTCGATATGTGGAAGCAGATCGAGGACACCGGCAAGGGCGGCTACGGCGGCCGTGTGGCGGAGAAACTGAACGCCTACATCGAGCAGGCGGGCAAGCTGGAGGAGATAACGGCCACGCTCTATGAGAACCTGACCACGACAACGAAGGCGAACGTGTTCGATGACTTCCTGGGCTCGCTCTACGACCTTGCGGACGGCTCGGAGGAGGTGTTTGATGAGATAGCCGAGAACTGGCAGGCGATGGTGAACAAGATGGCGGTGAACAACCTCGTGGGGGCGAAGTTCCAGAAGAACCTGGAAGACTGGTACGAGAACCTGGCAAAACTGAACCAGGCGCGCACGAACGGAGAACTGACGGACGCGGAGTACCGGAAGCGGCTGGACGATTTGAAGGCCGAATACGAGGGCTACGTGAACAGCGCAAGAAGCGACATCGACCAGCTGCGCCAGGAGGGTATCATCAAGGAGACCGACAAGGCCGGCGGCACGACACAGAGCGGCAAGGCGGGTGCCTTCATGGCGATGAGCCAGGACCAGGGCACGAAACTGGAGGGACTGTTCGTGAGCGGGCAGATGCACTGGGCAAGCATCGATGACCGTGTGGAGGACGTGGCAGGGAAGATGGACGCGGCGCAGCAGCACCTGAAGAAGATAGAGGACAACACGGGAAGCAGCGCGGCGTCGCTGAGCGCCATCAAGGATGAGATTAAGAAAATAGTACGCGACGGCATAAAAGTGAAGTGATATGGACAAGATATTAGGCGGACTGGTGCTGATCAACGGCACGGACATCTGGAAAGAGTACGGCGTGTTCCTGACGGAGGAGAAGAAAGGCGGCAGGGAGAACCTGAACGCCATCCTCACGCCGAGCAAGGCCAAGGAGCATGTGGGCGTGGACATACGGGAGCATGACGGCAAGAAATACTCCCGGTCGCTGGTACCTGCCAACGCGGAGCGCGACATCACGCTGCACTTCGCCCAGTATGCGAGGTCGCGGGAGCAGTGGCTGGCCAACTACATGGCCTTTATCCGCTTCCTGAAGACGGGCAGGGACGGCTGGCTGACGATTACCTTCACGGAACTGGGGCTGACGCTGAAGGTGTTTTACCTGGACTGCAGCGCCTACCGGTCGCTGACCTATCTATGGAAGGAGGGTGTGCAGGCCAGCCGCTATAAGGTAAGGTTCCGCGAGCCCGAACCGATAATATAAAAAGCCTCCCCCAACCCCTCCGAAGGGAGGGGAGCCATTATACACCATTAGTAAACTGATAATCGGCTGCATTCGGCAAATCAAGCGAGCTTGTTTGCACTCATTTGCACGATTATTAAAACATCATTCAAACACCGATTAAACGATATAAAAATGCTTCTGACACTATATGACAGTTACGGCAACGTGAAGGCACGGATAGCACCCGACGAGAGCAGCACGCAGGACAAGGAGATACAGGGGGACAACCTCCTGAAACTCTCGTTCACGCTGTACGAGTTCGTGCCTATCGACGTGAACGACTATGTGGACTACGGCGGTGAGCGGTACTGGGCGGTGGAGAAATACGCCCCTGCCCAGAAGAGCACCGTGGAATGGGAATACAGCCTCCAGTTGTACGGCATAGAGAGCCTGATCAAGCGTTTCCTCGTGTTGAACAACACGGACGGCGGGAACGAGGCGGTGTTCACGCTGACGGGCCGTCCCGTGGACCATGTACGGCTGATCGTGAAGAACATCAACGACGGCATGGACGGCACGACGAACTTCAAGGCGGGTGCCGTGGAGGGTACGGAGAACGTGGTGATAGACTACACGGGCAAGTACTGCCACGAGGCACTGAAGGAACTGGCGGAGGCCGTGGGCACGGAATGGTGGTTTGACGGTCAGACGCTGAACCTGTGCCGCTGCGAGCACGGCGAGGAGGTGGCGCTGGGCTACGACAAGGGGGTGACCTCGCTGGACCGCGACACGGCCGACGGGGCGAAGTTCTACACGCGGCTGTTCCCGATAGGCAGCACGAGGAACATCGACCCTGAGAAATACGGGCACAGCCGGCTGATGCTTCCTGACGGTGCGCAGTATGTGGACGTGAACGTGGAGAAGTACGGCATCATCCACCACTACGAGCAGAGTGCCTTCGCGGACATCTACCCTCGGCGCGTGGGCGTGGTGGGCAGCGTGCGCCACGAAGATGTAAAGGACAAGGACGGCAAACCCTTCACGATATACTACTTCCGGGACAACGACCTGCCCTTTGACCCGAACGACTACGAGATAGGCGGGCTGGTAAAGCGCGTGTCGTTCCAGGAGGGCAGCGAACTTGCCGGGCTGGGTACGGACAATGACCATTACTTTGAGGTCAATTTCAACAGCGACACGAAGGAGTTTGAAATCATCACGATATGGCCCTACGATGACGACACGCAGCTGCCGGGCGGCACGCTGGTGCCGAAGGCGGGCGATAAATACATCCTGTGGAACATCCGCATGCCGGACGAGTACTACGGGCTGGCGGAGAAGGAACTGCGCAGCGCGGTGGACGAGTACAACCGCAGGCACGCCTTAGACGTGAGCCGCTACAAGGCACCGACGGACCATGTGTGGATGGAGGACACGGGGACGGAACTGTTTATAGGCCGGCGCATACGATTAGAGAGCAAGGAGTATTTCCCCGAGACGGGCTACCGGCAGAGCCGTATCACGCGGATAAGCCGGAAGGTGAACCTGCCGGGGCAGATGGACCTTGAGATCAGCGATGCCCTCTCGACGGGGGCGATGGCGAAGATTGACGATGCCATCGCCGAGGCGAGGAACTATGCGGGGACGATGGTCGGCTCCATCAACGTGCCGGATATTATCCACAGCTGGGACACGACGAAGCCGGCGGACACGAACCTGTACAGTGCCAGAAGGACGCACAAGGAGTTCCTGAGCAAGAACAGCGAGGACCGTGCCCGGAAGAAAATCATCTTTGACGAGGGACTGGACCTCGGCGACTTCGAGGCGGGCACGCGGGGCGGTCGCCTTGATGGCAAGGGCAACGCGGAACTGCTGACGCTGGTGGTGCGCCAACTGCTGCGCAGCGCGAGGTTCGTGGACGGCTTCGGCGGCGAGGGGTGGCAGTTGTGGATAGACGAGCAGGAGCTGGCTAACCTTACCATCGACAAACTGACGGTTCGCCAGGTGATGACCGTGTTTGAACTGCTGGTAGAGAAGATCCGTAGCGTTGGCGGTCAGATTGTGGTGAGTGCCGCCAATGGCAAGATAAAGACCGTTGAGGAGGTGGACGGCTATTTCAAGATCACCTTCGAGCAAGAGAATACCTTCCGGGAACACGACCTTATGCGCTGTCAAACCTTCACAGGCGGCAACCTGAAATCGTACTGGGTGGAGGTGGCTGCAGTTGACGGCAATTCGGTACTGGTAGAAACGAGTGAGTTTGACACCGGCCTTCCGGCTGAAGCCGACGAGGTTGTGCTGATGGGCAACACCGAAGAGACAAAACGGCAGAATCTGATCCTCATATCAGCCACGGAAGACGGACAGCCCCGCGTTGATGTGATGGATGGCGTGAAGGCAAAGAACTTCAAGGACTGCCTCCGTGCCCGTCTTGGAAATCTTGACGGCATCAGGGACGACTGGTTCCCGGCGGACAACCAGCCTCACGGCAACGGCCTGTACAGCGACAACGCATACCTGCGCGGCACCTTCCTGCTCGTTACGGGTGAGGACATCAAGACGAAATTCGAGATAACGGAGGGAAAGATAGCGAGCAGCGTGTCCGCGCTCCGTCAGGACTTTGCCAGTGATAAGGGATATTTGAACAATCCCAGTTTTGATGATGGACTCTCCAAGTGGCTCACAGAAAACGAGACGGTGTTCTGGCTGGTCGGCAATAAGTGGGTTTGGGCCAACAAGAACGTGCTCACGAAAAAGGGCGACGGCGCGAGTGTTACAAAGGATGACGGGCGTGTGGTGGTGCATATAAAAAACAAGTATATCACGCAGAAGAACGCGAGCTTGAAGAGCGTACCCCCGATGAGTACGAATGCCGACGGCAAGAAGGAAGCCCTGCCGGTGTACCTGAGTTTCTTCTACCGCTGCGCGAAAGAAGGCATGCTGAAGGTGCGGTTCGAGAACGTGGATAAGACCGGCTTTGAGAACTTCAACTCCCTTGAGGTGGAGGAAGTGCTTATGCCGACGGAAGGCTACAAGCAGTACACCTGCACAGGACTTTGGAACGGCACGGGCGACTTCACGCTGAGCTTCACGGGGGACATCTACCTCTATATGCTCATCCTTAGTACGGATAAGATAGAGAGCCTGACCTACAAGTACCGCACGCTGTTCGAGCAGAGTGAGAAGCTGGTCAATATCGCAGCGCAAAACTTTGATAAAGACGGTCGTGTGCTTGCAGAGAGCGGTATTATGGTAAAGGCGGCTGGTTCGGGTATTTATGCGCAAGGTCCTGACGGGAAACTTGCCCTTATCGGGGTGGCTGTGGAAGAAGCTGACGGGGAGGGCAACACGAAGACGGTCATTAAGTTACTTGCCGATAACATCAAACTGGAGGGACTGGTAACGGCCAATGGAAATTTTAAGATACTGTCCGACGGCAGCATTGAGACTAACAATGCACAGATAAAGGGTTATGTATATTCCGTGTTCAAGAAGATAGATAAAAGCGATGCGGAAAAGTTGAGAGATGGGAATTTTATCTTTGGTAAAAACACAGAATACAAATTGAAGACAAACCTCTATGTAGATGCCACTTTTTGTGGTGTGGTGCTCCCTGTTTCGGAAGCCTATGAGGGAGCGAGGGTGCTGATAATGGACTCGTATTTTATAAAGACTCGAGCCGTTACCCCATCGACAACTATCCGTTCAGAGGATGGCAGCCCGATTGTGAGCGGAATGTTTGCACAGACGGCAACATCAGGTGAATTTCAGGCAGACGTGCTGACTATAGACGCAGGCTGTGTGGAACTGATACTTCAGAACATCGCGTCGGAGTATGACGAAGTGGGGAAACCATTGAGACAGTCGCTCCGCTGGGTACTGGTAAGTAACTCCTGCCAAAACCTATACTGGACATACAAAGGCAAAGGATATGCATACATATACAACCTCAATAAAGGATTATAACAAAAAGGCATTACGTACAGGCAAAGTTAAAACAATATAAGTATGAAAGTGATTTACAACCGGCTGCTGCCCCTTAAGGGGTTCAAGGCCATCAATCTTTTTGGTGTGGTACTGGTCAGGAAGGAATGCCGTATGACGGCCACCGACCTGAACCACGAGGCTATCCATACGGCACAGATGCGCGAGCTGCTGTATGTGCCGTTCTATGTGCTGTATGTGTTGGAATGGCTGTGGCTGCTGCCGAGATACAGGAAGCGGCACGAGGCTTACCGGAACATCAGCTTCGAGCGCGAGGCATACGCTCATCAGGCGGAGCCGGATTACTTGAAGGCAAGACCGAAATACAATCAATATAAATCATAACGATATGGCACTGACAGAACAGGAAAGACAGGATTTGAAGCAGGACATACTCTCGCAAATCAAGAGCGAGAGCCAGAGTGTAACCGAGCTGCAGGAGGTGCAGAGCCTCGACGGTGTGAAGACCTTACCGGCGATGCGCGGCGAGGAACTGGTGACCGCCCCGGTAAGTCTGCTGGGCAAGCCTGCCATTGATGCGGCAGCGCAGGCTCTGGCAGCCAAGCAGGCGGCAGATACCGCGGCGGAAAAGGCAGGGCAGGCAGCCACCAATGCCGACACGAAGGCACAGGCAGCACAGGAGGCCGCGCAGGTTGCGAACAAGGCCGCGGAAGACCTTGCTGCGGTAAAAGACTCCGCCCGGCAGGTCATCGACCGGTACGAAGATGTGGCTGTACAAGCCCTGAACGGTGCCACGGCCCGCTTTGACGGCATACTGGCGGATGTCGCCATTGAGCAGCAGAGTGCCTCGGCGGTAACGGGGGTGTACTTCATTGCCTCCAAGGGAGTGTTTGCCGGTAAACACGAGGGGAAGTATTACGGCAACTGGCAGGGCGCTGACCTCTACCTCACCGAGGACAGGAAGGAGATACAAAAAGACAAACTCTACCTGCTTGGCTCCGTACTCTACGCATGGAACGAGCAGGACGGCACGCTTGCCGAGGCCAGCGGCACAGGCGGCGGCAACACCATCAACGTGAGCGAGACCTATCCCCTCGAAACAGGCTACTACACGCTGGCCACAGCCATCAAGGCCGTGGAAGAGAAGCTGCGCGCCAAGGGCCGGTGCATCACCTTCGAGGTGTCGCAGGGGCGGTACCTGACGAAGCAGTTCGTCGGCACGAACCTGGCGACCTGGGAGAGCGAGAGCAGCTGGGATGACTTCGGCGGTGGCGGCACGGTGAAGAGCGTGACGCTGAACGGGCAGAAAGCCGTGCCGGACACGCAGGGCAACATCAGCCTGACGGTAAACGAGACCGAGGTGGACGAGACACTGGACGCGGAGAGCACGAACCCCGTGCAGAACCGTGCCGTCTCCGGCAAACTCAGTGAGATAGAGGCCGGCACCCTCTTCGACAGCGACGTGACGGAGGAGGATGACGGCAAGCAGACGGTGACGCTGAAGAACAAGAGCGGTGCGGCCATCACGCAGTTCACGCTTGCTGCCGGCGGAGGCGGTGGCGGCGGGGACACGGCGACGGCGAAGATCGTGCTGGGCGCGGGCGTGGACCACAGCGTCATCAAGGAGGGCGGCGACTGTATGCTGACCTACAGCTACGACCACCAGTATGTGGGCGGCGAGGACGCCGGACAGACCACCGGACAGAAGGCGATCATCGAGATACGCGTGCTGCGCGGCTCCATCCTGGTATATGGCCAGACGACGGACGGCGTGAGCCGCGGCACCTATACGCTGGACCTGACGAAATACCTGCAGGTGGGTACGACCGACATCTATGTGAAGGCCACGGCCACCGACCCCGACACGGGCAAGCCCCAGACGAAGCAGGCCTATGTGAACGTGAAGGCGGTGAGCCTGACGCTGGGCTGCGACTATGCCCTGACGGACGGCACCGCCGGTGGCGGCTACGGCTCCGCGGACAATGCCGTGATACCCTATACCGTACAGGGCACGGGCACGAAGACCGTGTTCCTCTATCTGGACGGCAAGCAGCACGAGAGCCGTGCGGTGACGCGCAGCGGCACCACGAACGGCAGTTTCACGATTGCCATGCGCCCTCTGGCCGTAGGACGGCACACGGTGCAGCTGGTGGCGGAGATGGAGGCCGGCGGCGGTCTGACACTCAGGAGCGAGAGCATCTACCTGGACATATACAAGGCCGGGAGCAGCAGCCCGCTGATAGCGACGAAGCAAGTGTTCCGGGACGGGCGCATCCTGACGGACGGACACCTGACACCGCTGCTGACAGCCGGGCAGTACGAGCAGCTGTCCTTCGAGTATGCCGTATATGACGCCGGCGCCACTCCCGCGGCCATGACCGTGGTGCTGAACGGCACGGCGGCACAGAGTGTGAGCGTGCCGCGGACGGTACAGACCTACACGAACCGCTTCACGACGCAGGGCACGCAGAAGATGAAGCTCGTGTGCGGCGCGACCGAATATCCCCTTGACATCGAGGTGGAGAAGAGCGGCATAGACATCTCCGAGGCTACGCTGGGGCTGAAGCTGAAGCTCAGCGCGGCGGGAAGGAGCAACGGCGAGGCCGACCCCGCGCACTGGGAATACGGCAACGTAAAGACTGCGTTCGAGAGCGTGGACTGGAACACGAGCGGCTGGACGGGCGACTCGCTGCTGCTGCGCAACGGCGCGAGGGCACGGATAGGCTATGCCCCGTTCACCGCCGATGCCGCCACGGCAGGCTGCACGGTGGAGGTGGAGATGAAGGTGTCGAACATCACGGACAAGGACGCTGCCGTGGTGTCGTGCATGAGCGGCACGAAGGGCTTCCGCATAACGGCCGACAAGGCGATGATGTACACGGGCTCGACGAAGGAGGTCGTGGACGAGGACGGCGGCAGGACCACGCAGCAGGTGGGCGTTGGCCGGCAGTACGGCGAGGACATGTGGGTGAAGATAGCCTTCGTCATCGGCCGCCGCTCGGAAGGCAGGCTGATGGAACTGTATGTGAACGGCACGCGGAGCGCGGCGGACATCTACGGCGAGAGCGATAACTTCATGCAGGACAGCCCCCAGGGCATCACCATCGAAAGTGCCGGCGCCGACGTGGAGGTGCGCAACGTGAGGGTGTACGACCGCGCGCTGGGCGACGACGAGGAGATGGACAACCACATCGTGGACCGCCGGACGCTGGACGAGATGGCGGCGCTGTTCGAGGAGAACGACGTGCTGGGCGAGGACGGCCGGAGCATCGACTTCGAGAAGCTGCGGAAGAAGGGCAAAGGCATCATGCTCGTGGTGCGCCAGGGCGGCCTCGACCCCGTGAACGCGGAGAACAACAAGAAGGCGGACTTCCTGGCCGACGTTCACCTGTGGCTGCCCGACGGCCGGTACATCTACCTGAAGAACGTCTATATCCGCATCCAGGGCACGAGCTCGACGAAGTACCCGACGAAGAACTACCGCATCTACTGCGCCAAGGGCGAAAGCCCGGAGATGTACATCGACGGTGTGAAGCAGGAGGAACTGAAGCTGGCGCTGCGCCTCGGACAGAAGAAAGTGAAGGTGCTTTGCGCCAAGGCGGACTACTCCGACTCGTCAATGGCGCAGAACACGGGCGGCGCGAAGCTGTGGAACGACATGATGAAGGCGCTGGGCTTCCTCACCCCGGCGCAGCAGGCGGACAGCAGCGTGCGCACGGCCATCGACGGCTTCCCCATCGACGTGTTCTCGGCGGAGAGCATGGAGGACACGCCAGTCTACTACGGGCAGTACAACCTGAACCACGACAAGAGCGACTGGCACGAGATTGTCGGCCTGAAGGGCGTGGCGGGTCTTGACACCTCGAAGGCGGTGGCCTTCGAGTTCCTGAACAACACGCAGCCCCTGTGCCTGTTCCAGGGCAAGGCGGACCTTGACGCGCAGGCCGCGGAGGAGTTCGACAACGCGCTGGAGTTCAACTACCCGAAAGACATAACATGGGCCACGGCGACGGAGGAGCAGAAGACAGCCTTCAAGCGCCTGTGGGGCTGGATAAGGGACTGCGTGCCGGAGGGCGCGACACCTGCCGACGTGAGCACCTTCGCCTCGGAGAAGTTCAGGAGCGAGCTGGAGCAGTACATCAACGAGGACTTCCTGCTGTGCTGGTGGCTCTTCACGGACTTCTTCGCCAACGTGGACCAGCGGGCCAAGAACATGATATGGGCGACATGGAACCTGCTGGTGTGGTACATCCTCTACTACGACGGCGACACGCAGATAGGCGACCGCAACGACTCGATGCTGGCATACCTATACGACGTGACGCGTGAGACCTGGGACGCGGAGAAGTCGAAGTACGCCTTCGAGGGGCACGACTCGTGGCTGTGGTGCCTGGTGCTGGCGAACCTGAAGGAGGAGATCGTGGCGATGGCCGGGAAGATGCGCGCCTACCTGACGGAGGAGCGTGCCAGCGAGGTGTTCGACAGGGAGCAGCAGGGCAACTGGTGCGGGCGCGCCTACAACAAGAGCGGCGAGCTGAAGTACATCAAGCCCCAGACGGAGGGTGTCATGGTGAAGGGCGAACTGGTGAAATATCCCTACATCTACGCGCTGAAGGGCGACAAGCAGGCGTTCCGCCACTGGTTCATCCGGAAGCGCTTCTCGCTGCTCGACGCGAAGTACGGCACGGGCAACTTCCTCTCCGACAACATCGACATGTACATGAGCCGTGCGGCGGATGCGCCGGAGAACACCATCACGGTGACGGCGGGCGACCTGTACTACTTCGGCTACGGCACGAACAACGCGCCGCACCTGCAGGCGAGCCGGCGCGCTGAGAAGGGCGGGAAGGTGACGCTGACCTTCAAGAACGCCTTCACGGTGAACGACCCTATCCGCGTCTATGGCGCGAGCCGCATCGCGGAGCTGGACATGCGCGGGGCGGCTGACAACCTTACGGGCGACGTGAATCTGAACAAGTGCAAGGCCCTGCGGAAGCTCGACCTTCAGACGGCGGCCAGTGGCTCCACGGGGTGGTGCCTGGTGCTGGACCAGTGCCGCCAGCTGTCGGACATCAACCTGTACGGGCAGAAGAACGCGAGGACGGGCACGCTGTCGAGCCAGGAACTGGACTTCACGGCGCAGACGAAGCTGCGGACTCTGGACGCCCGGGGCGTGGAGGTACAGGCCGTGCTGCTCGCCCCCGGCGCGCCGGTACAGACGGTGAAACTGGGCGGCAGCATACAGACGCTCCGGCTGGAGTACCTGCCGGAGTTGCGGGACAGCGGGCTGACGCTGCAGAACTGGCGCACGGTGAGGACGCTGCGCTTCGCGGCCTGCCCTAACCTGGACTGGCAGACGGTCCTCGGCAGGTGCGTGAGCGTGGAGCGCGTGCGCATCGAGGGTATCGACGCGGAGGATGACGGCACGCTGCTGGGCAGGTTCAAGGCACTCAAGGGCGTGGATGCCGAGGGCAACGCGGTGGACTACTGCGCTCTGGTGGGCACGGTGCACCTGACGGCGTACATGGAAGATGAAGAGTACGCGGCGATGAAGGAGAAGTTCCCGGAACTGAACATCCGGCAGCCGGACTACACGATGATAGCGTTCGACGACACGGTGGCGGACGACGCGAACGTAACGAACCTCGACAACGGGACTGGCTACGGAGGCGGCACGGCCTATGTGCCCAGCGGCCACATCACGGCTATCCTGAAGCAGCGGCACAGGGTGCTGGCCAAGGTAACGAAGAAACCGAGCACGCACAATGTGAACATGGCCGGACAGGAGGTGACGGTGAACAACCCGGACGGCGAGATGACCTACTATCCCCTTGACGATGCGGATAGCCACAAGTATGCCGACGGTACGGAGGCGAAGCTGGACGGCACGGAGGGCGACTGGATGATGTACGAGCCGTTCTTCTGGTCAAAGGGCATCAACGACTACCTCGGCGGCAAGCACTACAGCTGCTACAGCAGCAATGATGCCGCACACAAGCCGGCAAGTCCGGAGGCGACGGTGGTGAGCCTTGAGGACATCAGGGGCACGCAGGGCGGCTGCCTTGCCGGCAAGAAAATCATGAGCGGCAAGGAGACGCTGCAGAACTCCTATACGAACGACACGGCCTACAGCGTGTGCAAGGTGAGCGTGGAAGGCTACAAACGGGTGCGCTTCCCGAGCGTTCCGGGCACGAACCTCATCGGCTCGGTGTTCGTGGACGCGGAGGGCAAGGTCGTGAAGTCGGTTGTCGTTCCGACCATCGGCAACAAGTTTGAGGCTGGCATGTACCTGATAGCCGACGTTCCGGCGACGGCCGTGAACCTGCACTTCACCATCCTGAACACGGCAGAGTTCGACTGCGTGGTCCTGAGTAACAGCACGCGGATAGAGGACATGGAGCCGGAATGGGTGGCCAACGACGAGCACCTGTGCGCCGTGGTAGGCTCGACAGTGATCGGCTCGAAGCTGCGGGCGGCGATAACCGGCGGCAGCACGACGGCGAGCATGACATGGACGGACTTCCATTACTACTCGGTACAGAGGGGCATGCAGCAGATAGACGCACTGATGCACTCGCGCATCGCGAACCTGTTCTTCGCCTTCTATGGGCGCAGGAACGCGCAGGAGCAGTGCGGCGCTGGACAGCACACGAACAACCGCACGACGGGCGGCACGGCAAGCCGCGGTATGCGGGACACCATCGGGTACGAAGAAGCGTCCAGCGTGAACAGCGGCGTTACGAACAGCATCGTGGACTATGGCGTACACCAATATGCCTGGTACCGGAGCGTGGACGAATACGGAGGCGCGGCGGTGTCGCAGGTGAACAACACCTGCTGCCTGGGCTATGAGGACATCTACGGCAACAAGTATGACATGATGGACGGCGTGGACGTGCCTAATGACAGCGGAAATTACGGTAAGTGGCGCATCTGGATGCCGGACGGCAGCGTGCGCTGGGTGAAGGCCACGACGAACAGCGACTACTGGATAACGGCGGTGGCTCACGGCAGGTACATGGACGTGATACCGGTGGGCAACGTGTCGGGCTCATCCTCGACCTACTATGGCGACAAATACTGGTTCAGCGGCGCACAATCCCGTGTGGTCTCTCGCGGCTGCTACAGCGCGGTTGCGGCTGGCGGTGTATCGTACTCGTATGCGAGTAGCGATGCTTCGTACTCGTTTGCGTTTGTCGGTTCGCGTCTGGCCTTCCGCGGCTGGCTCGTGAGGGCGCAGAGCGTGGCTGCGTACAAGTCGATAAGCGAGGTGGCGTAGGCGGAAACGCGAAAGCGGGAGCGAAGCGACAAAGCGTAATGTCCGAGGAACGAGGACATCGGAATACGGGCGTAAGCCCGTCGATGGCGGTAGAATTTTTACGCTTCCTCGCTGAAATTGAGTACCTTTGCACTTGATATCTATGGCGGAGTTCCCCATATCCCGTGTGGTCTATCGCGGCTGCAACAACGCGAATGCGGCTGGCGGTGTATCGAACTCGAATGCGAATAACGATGCTTCGAACTCGAATGCGAATGTCGGTTCGCGTCTGGCAAACTAAGTAATCGGTTCCACGGCAAGGATGGACGTGTCCCCAATACCGCACCGAGGGGAACAAGCCACGGCAAAAGCGCCTTTTTACAGGCGGAAAGCCGGAACATCAAGTGTCGGGTAGAGTCCGGTAGGCCTCACCACAGGCTCGAAGGACTCAGGCCCGGAGAAAGGAAGGCTCGTGCCTTCAAGTGATGAACGAACAAATAAGTAAAACGAAAAGATGCGCAGGGACGGTTACATCATCGAGGAAATCGTGGAGTATGGCAATATGTCGGACTCATTCGACCAGGTGCTCCGCGGTACCAGGCGGAAGGAGAGCCGGCAGGGACAATGGCTGCTGGCGCACCGTGAGGAGGTCATCCGTGAACTCAGCGACCGTATCAAGGCCGGCACCTACACCGTCAGGGACTACCGCGAGCGTGAGATCAATGAGAACGGCAAGACGCGCCGCATCCAGATCCTGACGATGAAGGACCGCATAGCGGTACATGCCATTATGGCCGTGGTGGACAGGCACCTGAAGAAGCGGTTTATCCGAACGACCTCGGCAAGTATCAAGCAGCGCGGCATGCACGACCTGCTGGCGTACATCCACCGGGACATGCAGGAACAGCCGGAAACGACACGCTACTGCTACAAGTTCGACATCAGCAAGTTCTATGAGAGCATCGACCAGGACACGGTGATGGACTGCGTGAGGAGGGTGTTCAAGGACAGGCGGCTCATTACCCTGCTCGACGGCTTCGTCCGCATGATGCCCAAGGGGCTGAGCATAGGGCTCCGCTCCTCGCAGGGACTTGGGAACCTGCTGCTGTCCGTCCACCTCGACCATGTGCTGAAAGATGAGTGCGGTGTGCGCCACTTCTACCGCTACTGCGATGACGGCGTGGTGCTGGCCGGTACCAAGCAGGAACTGTGGGAGATACGCGCTATCGTACACCGGCAGATGGAAGGCATAGGCCTGAAGGTAAAGGCAAGCGAGCGTATATTCCCCGTAACGGAGGGTATCGACTTCCTCGGCTATGTGATACGCCCTGAGTATGTCCGGCTACGCAAGCGCATCAAGAAAAAGGCGGCGGCGAAACTGAATGAAGTGAAATCAAGAAAGAGACGGCGTGAGATCATTGCCTCCCTGTATGGGATGGCCAAGCATGCCGACTGCAATAATATGTTTCATCAATTAACAGGCAAAGAAATGAAATCATTTAAGGATTTGAAGATCGCTTACAAGCCGGAGGACGGCAAGAAGCGTTTCCCC
Source organism: Prevotella sp. HUN102 (assembly GCF_000688375.1). Lineage (NCBI taxonomy): Bacteria > Pseudomonadati > Bacteroidota > Bacteroidia > Bacteroidales > Prevotellaceae > Prevotella > Prevotella sp. HUN102. The sequence continues at coordinate 1,146,078 of NZ_JIAF01000004.1, forward strand.
GGTGCTGTGGTGAGCATCAGGGAGTTGGTAAACCTCCCCATCGTGGTCAAGGACTACGAGACGGGAATCCACACGGAGCAGGGCGAGGACCGCTGCATCGTCAGTATCGAGCAGAACGGCGAGCCCAAGAAGTTCTTTACCAACAGCGAGGAGATGAAGAACATCCTCGCGCAGATTAGTGAACTGCCGGACGGCTTCCCGTTCGAGACAACCATCAGGACGGAGACCTTCGGCAAAGGTAGGACCAAATATGTTTTTAGCTGATGAGAGTACAAGGAAGTGCGGAGGTGGAGTTGCTGGAATGCACCAACCCCGTGAAAGGAAAGTGGCGCGTCCGCTGGGACGTGCGAAAAAAAGAGGACGGTTCGGCTGACTATATGGAGCAGGAGTTCGGGCACCGTCCTGAACTGAAGGAGATAAAGAGCCTTATTCTGGACTGGTACAACGCAAAGGTGGACGAGGCGATATTGTCGGGCTTCATCTACGAGGACATGCCCGTGTGGCTGTCGGCGGAGAACCAGTTCAACTACAAGTCGGCATACGACCTCGCCGTGCAGACCGCAGGGGCAACCTTGCCGGTAACGTTCAAGTTCGGGACGGACGGGCAGCCGCAGTACCGCAAGTTTGAAACGCTCGATGAATTGACGGATTTCTATGTCAAGGCGATGGCCTATATCCAGACTACCCTTGCCGCAGGCTGGAAGGAGAAAGACGCCATCGACTGGTCGGCATACGGAGAGGAGGCGGGCCATGAGTAAGGGCTGTGGCTGCCAGAGCGGCATATTCCGATGGTTCACACCACCGTATGCCGGACTGTTCTACGCGGCGTGCTGCATCCACGATGATGACTACGACCGCGGGGGCAACGAGCGCGACCGGAAGGCGGCTGATCTCCGCCTGTTCGTGAACTGCTTCAGGAAGATTGCCAAGAGCGGATTCGCACCTGCAAAGGCGATGTGGTGCGCCCTGGTGGCCTTGTGCTACTATTGGAGCGTCCGGATGCTTGGAAGCAACTATTTCAAGTATAGTGGATAGTTAGGAGAGTCCCTTCGGGGGAGGGATATAAAAAAGCCCCCGGCCTGTTAATAGTCGTCTCACTTACTATATAACACAAAACGCCACATGAGCGCAGCCGGGGGCAATATACCCTTCGACCGCTCATGTGGTCTTTTTTTTGTGTGCGCATTATGCGCTATAATAAGTGAGACAATGCAAAGATACAAAAATTTGTGATAATGAAGATAATAGAGGTCTTGAAATTTAACAGGGAGCTGATAAAAAGGCTCAAAACAGCGGGAATTCGTCTGGAAGACGAGGAGTTTGTGGACTTATATACAGATTATACCACGCTGCTGGAACACGGCGAGAAAGTGTCGTATATCGTGGCCCGGCTGTCGGATAAGTATGCGGTGAGCGAGCGCAAGGTGTATATGCTTATCAAACGGTTCCAAAGCGACTGCAAGCCGCTTGCAGTGTGATTTGGTGTAAATGTTCTTCTGCCTCATCGAATATGGCGACCTTTGCCGTACCAAATAAGTGCGACAATGAGAAAACAATACCTTTCGGCACCGCTTCCATTCCAGGGACAGAAGCGGATGTTTGCCAAGGAGTACATCAAGGTGCTCCAGCAGTTCCCTGACGGTACGACCTTCGTGGACTTGTTCGGCGGCAGCGGGCTACTGTCCCATATCGCCAAGTGCCAGAAGCCGAACTCCACCGTTGTATATAATGATTTTGACGGCTATCGTAAACGGCTGGAAGCCTTACCCCAGACGAATGCCCTGCTTGCTGAATTGCGTGCAATAGTGGACGTTCCGCGACACAAGGCTATCATGGGAGAGCAGCGCGAGCAGGTGCTGTCGTGTATCCGCAGGCATGAGCGGGAGCGCGGATATGTTGACTACATCACGCTGTCCTCATCCATTCTGTTTTCGATGAAGTATGCCACCGAGTATGCAGACTTGGAGAAGGAGACCTTATATAATAACATAAAGGGGGTGGATTATCCACCTTGCGACGACTATCTCGACGGGCTGACCATTACCTCCTGTGATTACAAGGAGGTGTTTGAGCGTTACAAGGACGTGCCGGGCGTGGTGTTCCTCGTAGATCCGCCCTATCTGAGTACGGACAGCAAGACCTACAGAATGTACTGGAAACTGTCCGATTACCTCGATGTGCTGACAGTTCTCTCCGGCCACCGCTTCATCTACTTCACCTCGAACAAGTCCTCTATCATAGAGTTGTGTGACTGGATGGGCAGACACCCGAACCTCGGCGACCCGTTCAGGAACTGCCACCGCAGGGAGTTCAACGCCCACATGAATTACAGTTCGTCCTATACGGACATCATGCTTTATACGGATGCCGCTTGAATAACATTCTAATACCGTTTGAACGATGAATAAATACTATCAGATACTGGACAAAATTCTGGAACAAGGAAAGACCCAGACCAACAAGAAAGGCAATATCCGCTACTTGCTTAACGAGCAACTTTCATTGTCGCCGGCCGACCTGCTCGACATTTTCGAGAGCCACGGCATAGCCAGGAAGAAGTTGAGGAATGAACTACAACTCTTCATGAAGGGTGAGCGGCAGGTGGAGAGATACCGCGAGGCAGGTATCAACTGGTGGGACTATTGCGGGAGCGTACTCGTCAATAGTTATCCGACTTACTTTGAGAAACTGCCGCCTTTGTTAGCGAGGATAAACCGCGAGAAGCGCAACTCGAAGAATTATGTTCTGTTCCTTGGTGAGACAGGCGCAGAAAGCAATCAAGCTCCGTGCCTCAGCCTGGTACAATTCCAAATTGATGACGGAGAACTTGTTCTGTCGGCCTACCAGCGCAGCAGTGATGCAAACCTTGGACTACCGGCCGATATATACCACCTTTATCTTATGGCGCGGCAGATAGACCTGCCACTGAAAAACATAACTCTGAATCTCGGAAACGTACACATATACGAGAATAATTTGGAGCGAACAAGGCTGCTGCTTGAAGGTAATGAGAGTGTGAAGTTTGACTTGAATGTCTGAATATAGAATGATAAGAAACAAGAAACGCCCCAGGAAAATCTGAGGCGTTTTTTATTGGGAGGGGGGAACCTAAAAAAGAACGTTTCGTTTTACGAGGCAGAACGCTTCGTTTTATTTTTTCGGAACGCTTCGTTTTGCGGATTATACCATCTGCACCAACGCTTGCACTACTGTAATTTACCAAAATCTTCTTGTCCTTTGTGTACAAATGGCCGTTCCAGTTGCAATATGCAGCGTTGGTATCAGCCACCTTGAAGTTCTTCAGGTTGGCACAGTTGGCAAAAGCATTTCCATTCTTGATTTCCTTCACTGTTGAAGGGATATAGAACTCTCCTACCTTGATACAGGAACGGAAAGCCTCAGCCTCAATAACTTCCAGTCCTTCAGGGAGAGTGATTTCAGTAAAATACTCGCAATACATCATTGCACCCACGGTAATGGTCTTCAAGGTTTCGGGCAGTTTTACCTTCGTTACGTCTTTACGGTAGGCCGGACACTTGTAGAGCGTCGTGGCATTGTAGTCATACAATATGCCGTCGATGGTTTTGAAATGTTTGTTTCCTTCTTTCACCGTGATCTTTTCAAGATACCAGCAATCGTAGAAAGCCTCATAGCCGATTGATTTCAGCGATTTGCCCAACGTCAGCTTGCGCAATCTGTTGCAGAATTGGAAAGCATAGCCTCCGATGGTCTCCAATGCGTCGGGCAGAACGATTTCCTTAATATTGTCATTCAGATAAAAAGCAAAATCGCCTATATAACGCAGGGTCTCTGGGAACTTGATACTCGTAAGATTCTTCAGGAAGAATGCGGAATTAGCAATACCAACTACCGTGTATTCCACATTATTGATCTTCACTTTCTCCGGAATAACGGCATCGCCGCTATACGTGTTAGGCTTTTCGTCGTCCGTACTCTTGTCAAGCTTTGTAAGCTTCACTTCCTTCTTCGCCTCGTCAATGATGTTGTATCGGTAGCCGTCGATATAGTAAGAAGGTTTCTTCTCTTCAGGCGCAAGAGCTGCGAAAGCAAAACTGATCTTGTTCATTGACAACTCGGCATCTGTGTGGGCATCGCAGTGAATAGCTTCGTTTCTTGTGGGTTGTGTAAAAGCTGAAGACGCACAAGCCATCATTAGAACTGTGGAAATGATAAAATCTTTGTTCATACCGTTTCTTTTAAATTCTGGTTAATATTAATAAGGTTAATTCTAAAGCATAGGGAATATAGCAATTTTCCGAAACGGCTTCGGAACTGATGCTATCTTATATGTATTTTCTGTACGGTCTTGCTCTTCGCCGTTCTTACAGAAACAACGTAAATTCCTTTTGGAAGCGTTGCAAACGACACAGTTTCTTCCTGTCCTGATGCTATGTTTTCGATGCGACGGCTGTCGATTTTCATACCAGCAGTATTGAAAACCTGAATTTCCGCAAAGCTTTCATCGTTGTTGAAAAGCAACTTGCAGGCATCGTCCGTCAGTTTAATGGTCAGTGCTCTCTGCGTATCGCGAACATCAAAGAGTCCCGTAGGGTCGGCATTCTTAAATTTCAACACGGCTTTCAAGCCTTCGTAAGCATCAATCTTGCCATATCCGGCACTGCGGTTCCAGTCGTCGTGCTCTACCGTTCCGGTAAATTCATCGCGTTTTGAGGTGGTGCGCAATACGGTCATCAACTGATCGTAAGTAAGTTTCGGATAGGCTTCGAGCCACAAGGCGATGATTCCGGTTACTGCGGGCGACGCCATTGATGTACCGTCTATTTCGCCATAAAAGAATTTCTCTCCATTAAAAAAGATTCTTTGCGTAAGCATTGCGCCTTGGGCAGTAACTGCGTAGGAGAAGCCATCGTACTTATCGTTGTAAGCAGAGAGAATCACACTTCCCGGTGCAACCACCGTAGGCTTAGGATTGTTATTGTCGCGCTGCGGACCACGACTCGAGAAATTGCTTATTTCGCCTATTGCACCATTATCAGCCATACGTTTCTCGTTTTTATAAGTAGTCCATTCGGTAGCCGTGTTGTAAGAACCTACGGCAACAACTTTCTCAGACGACGCAGCAAGCTCTCCTACATTGTAATCGTGGTCGCCAAAAGTAAATCTGGCATCATCAACTTTTATGTCTTTATCGTCTTTTCCCACCCAAGTTGCAAACTGTGAAACGCCCAGCCAGCTATCCATACGTGTGCCTTTCGGTGCTATGAAGTACAGACCGAACTTCTTATTGGAAGCAGTAAAAGGACGGTCGGTGTCTGAAGCCTTGTGCAACTGCAAATTGTCAAAGTTGATCAACATCTGAATATTCAGTTTGTTATTAAACTCTGCAAGTTGAGCACCATCGAAAGTCAGCGTGTCTTCATTCAGTTTATCGCCATACCAGAAGGCTTCGCTCAATGTATCAATCTCGTGCGTCTTGATGTCGTAGGCAAAAGGCTGAATGGTTACATTCTTATCGTTTGCCCCCTTTATCCATACATCAACAAAAGTCGGCATAGGAATAACTCCGGGATTCAACAATACAAAGCAAGTGTCATTGTCGTGTTCGAACTCTTTGGTAATATGCAGGTTCTGATTGGCGTCATTACCCATTGCAGCTACAACAAAGCCTCCATCCCCTACATAGGAAGACAGAGTTTTATCGTAGGACGACATACCGCCATGCGCACCTATGGTTGCGCCAAAGCTCATATTTACTACCCACGGCATATTGTGCTTTTTGGCATAATCACGGATAGTCTTTACATCTTCCAATATCTCTGCCGTGCGGAATTTGGAGGGAAACACCATCAGCGTGGCTTCAGGTGCCATACCATAGTCTTCCACATCCTTGACGCGTGAACCTGCCGCGATGCCCAACACGTGCGTGCCGTGGCTTTCCTTCACGCCATCGGTAACTTCCTTCAATATCTTTTTACCGTCGGTAAGAGGCTCTTTGTCGCCACGGAATCTGTTGTGCATATAGACAATGCGCGACGTACCGTCTGAATTTCTGAAGGCGGGATGGTTGAACTGAAAATCTTTATCAATAATCCCCACGATAACGCCTTTACCAGTATAAGGCGTTATCAATCCGTCGCCTACCAGAATCTTGTCTACTTCGGTGCTTTTTCTTGAGTTATGATTAAAGGCAAAAGCCTCTTGCGACACATCTATGTTTCTAACTTCCTTGAAAGAAGCGATTGTACGAACATAGTTTAAAGGAACTTCGGCTGTAACCATCTCGCCGGAATGTATTACAGACGTGATTCCCAAAGTGATAAAATGCTGCTGAACGGCTTTACTGTCGGTACAAGAGATGAGCACGTGTGCCGTTTCAGCCGATATTCGTCCACGCATCTGGGGAGAACGCCGACATCTGTCGTCTTGCTTTTTCAGCAAGGCATTCATTCCGATACCGATTTTCGAGGGTTTGGAAACGCTGTAAGTACGCTGTCCGAATCCCGACAAGTTCATACTAAGACAAGCCAATAGTAGATAAAATTTAGTCTTCATACATTATTATATTATCAGGGTTAATCTATGCTTTTGCCTTTTTCCATCAGTTTTTCATTGCGTTTGTATTACTACAAATCAAACAATAAATCGCCTTTTCAGTTTAGGTTTTCAACAAGTAAGCAGATTATTTATATTTTTTTAGCTATATTCTCAATCGCAGATATAGTGATTATTCCTAACAACATATCCCATTTTATCCTTTTTAACCTGCAAAAAGTTGTTTTTAACCCATTTTTAACACAACAATGTTATTTATCCTAACCTGTCGAACGTTGAAACTGTTTGGCTTCAATGTTTATAAATACAGCTTTTAAATATTGATTCTATAAAAGAGGTATGAGTGAATATGAATTTGCTTTCCCTGATTTTACGTAGCAAATACACATAGAAGAACTGACATTTTATCTTATCAGTTTCCGATAAAATCATAATTCATTTTTATACAATAATTCAATTGCCAACCATTTTATAACCACCTGATAATCAGAAGATAAAAATTTAACTTTCAAATATGTGAAGAATGCTCTCTAATCTTGCGAAGAATGCCAAACAATCTTCGCACAAACGCAATGCAAAATAGCGAAGATTGAAACACATCCTTCGCAAGATTGGAAAATAGTCTAAAGGAGGGGGGAGCGAGGGGATAAATAGATGAGGAAATAAGTGGACAAATTATGAGAGGAAACAAAAGGACAAGTGGGCGGGAAGACAAAGGAAACGAGGAAGCAAGAGGGCTTGTTCTTTCGGCATACCACAGCGACTTACTTGTTCGTTGTTTGGCTGAATATGCCGGGATGGCTTGCTTGTTTCCTCGTTTCCTTTGTTCCCCGTCCACTTGTTGGACAGTAGGGGTTCTGAAAATTCCCAATCAGGAATTATGATTTCAGTTCCGGATATTGTATTCTGGTGTGGTACATAGCCTTCAGACGTTCGATGAGCACCATCTTTGCCACGCTGATGTCGCGGAAGTTGATAGGACAGTCGCCGAAGAAACCTTCCTCCACCTGACAGTCTATCAGCCTGTTCACGAGATTGCTGATGCTCTCCTCCGTATATTCTTTCAGAGAACGTGATGCCGCTTCCACGGTGTCGCTCATCATCAGAATGGCCTGTTCCTTGGTATAAGGATTGGGGCCGGGATAACGGAACGGTGCTTCGTCCACCTCTTCATCGGGATGCTCGTTCTTGTAGGTTATATAGAAGTATTTCACAAGTCCTGTGCCGTGGTGGGTTCTGATAAACATCTTGATTTCCTTGGGCAGATTGTATTCCTCTGCCATTCTAAGGCCTGCCGACACGTGATTGATAATAATCTTTGCGCTCTCCAATGGCGAAAGTTTGTCGTGAGGATTCACGCCAGCTTGGTTTTCGGTAAAGAACACCGGATTGTCCATCTTGCCGATGTCGTGGTACAATGCGCCGGTTCTGACCAACTGGCTCTTTGCACCAATCTTGTTTGCAATCTCAGCAGCAAGGTTGCCCACCGTGATGGAATGCTGAAATGTGCCCGGAGCAACCTCGCTGAGCTTTCGCAGCAATTCGTTGTTGGTGTTCGACAGCTCGAACATCGTAACCGTGGATACGAATCCGAAGGTCTTTTCTATCACGAGCATCAGGGGATAGGTAAAGAGAAAGAGGAAACCGTTCACGGTGAAATGGTAGTAGATGGTACGGTCGAGCTTCGAGAAGTCATCGGTCTGAATGAGTTGCATACCCAGATAGATGGCAGCCGAACCAATCGTAACGAGCAGAGCTGTGAGGAAAATCTGGCTGCGTTTGGACAGTTCTTCCAAGGAATAGATGGCTATCCATCCTGCCACGAGCTGAACGATGATAAATTCGTACTGGTATTTCACGGCGAGTGCACAGATGAGAATCATCGTAACGTGGGCGATGAACGCCGTTCGGGAATCCATAAACACTCGGAAGAATATCGGTGCCATACTGAACGGTATGATGTAGATGCTCAGAATATTGTGCTCCATCATTACCGAAGTGAGGATAGGGAAGATGATCATCAGCGAATAGAGCAGGGAAGTTTCGCGCGGCTTCTCAAACTTTTCCTTACGGCTGTGCGCCATATAGTAGGTAAAGAGGCCTATGAGTATGAAAACGTAGAGGGCTTGTCCGAGAATCGTGGAGGTTATTTCGTCCTTTCCCTCGTTGCGCTTCTCCATTGCCTGCTCGAAAGAGTTGAGCACACGGTAGGTCTTGGTGTCCACGATGTCGCCACGGTCGATGATTCGCTGTCCTTCGAGCACCATTCCCGAAGCCTGCGGCACGAGGCTGAGCATATCGTTCATTTCGCTTTCGCTGCGTTCCTTGTCGTAAACGAGGTTCGGCTCAATATAGTCGTTGATGTTGCATTGCTGAAGTTCGGTGCGTTTAGGGCCGAGCACGGGATCCATAAAGAAGTTCTCGTAGGCTCCCATCGTGGTGTATATCTTGCTCACAGGCTGCGAAACGGCCTGTTTGCCCGAGATGATATGGATAACGTTGTCGCTGTCTTTCAGCAAGGTAGTGAATTGCGTGGAATTGACGATACCCGACTGGTAGATTTCGTGCAGTCTGTTTGCCACGGCATCCACGTATTTGGGCGGTAATCCCGGTATTCCGTTGGCATAAGCCTCCCTGAACTGCTTGATTTTGTTCTTTTCAACGCTCGGATTGATGTTGAAGTAGGGATTGAAGGTGCGCATAATCGAGTCGCGCTCGTTCTTCAGAGCCTCTTCAGACTTGAAAATCGGGAAGTCGAATTTCGCAATGAGCTGTCCGTAGAGCCAAGGTTTGCCTTGGTCGTAGTGGAACATCTTGCCCTCGTTTCGCGGCAGGAAGGTTACAATGAGAATTACTGAGAAGACCACAAGCAATGATTTCATTGCAAAATTGTGCCAGTAGTTGTCTCCAAGGTTCTTGAATTTTATCATATTCGTAAACTTGTTGAATCGGTTACAGTATGCGAAAATACAAAAAAAATGGCGTATAGTCGAAAAAAAACACTAATTTTGCACAAAATTTACATTATCGCTATGGCAGAAAGAAAAGTCAGAGTGCGCTTTGCGCCAAGCCCGACAGGAGCTTTACACATTGGTGGTGTCCGTACCGCATTGTTTAATTATCTCTTTGCCCGTCAGAATGGTGGAGAAATGATTTTCCGTATCGAGGATACGGACTCCAATCGTTTTGTACCCGGTGCTGAAGAATACATTCTGGAATCATTCAAATGGCTTGGTATAGAGTTCGACGAGGGAGTAACTTTTGGCGGAGAGCACGGTCCTTACCGTCAGAGCGAACGCCGCGAAATCTATAAGGAATACGTAAACCAACTCCTTGACAACGATAAGGCGTATATAGCATTCGACACTCCCGAGGAATTGGATGCCAAGCGCAGTGAAATTGAGAACTTCCAGTACGATGCGAAGACGCGTATGCAGATGCGCAATTCGCTTACACTCTCGAAAGAGGAAGTGGATCAGTTGATAGAAGACGGACAGCAGTATGTGGTTCGTTTCAAGATAGAACCCGGACAGGAAATCCACGTTGAGGATATGATTCGCGGAGATGTCCGTGTAAAGAGCGAAATACTCGACGACAAGGTGCTTTACAAGAGTGCCGATGAATTGCCAACCTACCATCTTGCCAACATTGTGGACGACCATCTGATGGAAATCAGCCATGTAATCCGTGGCGAGGAATGGCTGCCGAGCGCGCCGTTGCACGTGCTGCTTTACCGTGCTTTCGGCTGGGAAGACACGATGCCCCGCTTTGCCCATCTTCCGTTGCTTCTGAAACCGGAAGGCAAGGGTAAGTTGAGTAAGCGCGACGGCGACCGTCTCGGCTTCCCCGTTTTCCCATTGGAGTGGCACGACCCTAAGACCGAAGAAGTAAGTTCGGGCTTCCGTGAGAGCGGATATTTCCCTGAAGCAGTTGTGAACTTCCTTGCGATGCTCGGTTGGAATCCCGGAACCGAACAGGAACTCTTCACGCTCGACGAACTGGTGCAGGCGTTCGACATCACAAAATGCTCAAAGAGCGGTGCGAAGTTCGACTATCAGAAGGGTATATGGTTCAATCACGAATACATTCTGAAGAAGAGCGACGAGGAAATAGCAAAGCTCTTTGCCCCGATAGTAGCCAACAACGGCGTGGATGCAACGATGGAAGAGATTACGACCGTGGTTCATCTGATGAAAGACCGTGTGAACTTCGTGAAGGAGCTGTGGCCATTGTGCTCTTTCTTCTTCATTGCTCCGACCGAATACGATGAGAAGACTGCCAAGAAACGATGGAAGGAATATTCCGGAGAACAGATGGCAGAGCTGTCGAAGGTATTGGCAGACATCGAGGACTTCTCCATAGAAGGTCAGGAACCCGTCGTGATGAAGTGGGTAGAGGATAAGGGCTACAAGCTCGGCGACATAATGAATGCTTTCCGTCTTGCCCTCGTCGGCATCGGCAAAGGTCCCGGAATGTTCGACATTACGGCATTCCTCGGAAAGGAAGAAACCCTGAAGCGTCTCCACGCTGCAATAGAAGTGTTGGGATAGTATCGGCTGTTCCAACGCTTGTGTCGCAAATCCACCGGCTATGCTATATAATATTATAATGTATGCGATACAGATGGGTGTCGCCGTTTACAGTCTGTTCAGCGAGAAGGTTCGCAAGATGTGGCTGGGCGAGAGAGCTTCTTTTGGAGTTCTCCGCGAACAGGTAGACCCGGATGCACGTTACATTTGGTTTCACGCCGCTTCATTGGGCGAGTTTGAGCAGGGGCGGCCGCTCATCGAGGCGATACGCAGGGATTATCCGGAGTACAAAATACTGCTTACATTCTTTTCTCCGTCGGGATATGAGGTTCGGAAGAACTATGAGGGGGCAGACATCGTTACTTATCTTCCGATAGACACGGTAACGAATGCACGCCGTTTTCTGCGCACCGTAAGGCCGGTAATGGCCTTCTTCATCAAATATGAGTTTTGGTACAACTATCTTCACGTGCTGCGCCATCGTGGAGTGCCCGTATATAGTGTGTCGAGCATCTTCCGAAAGGATCAGGTTTTCTTCAAATGGTACGGACGCAGCTACGGCCGTGTACTGAAATGCTTCACTCGTTTCTTTGTTCAGAACGATGAGAGCAAGAGACTCTTGGCATCCATCGGTATCGGCGATGCGATGGTGGTGGGCGATACGCGGTTCGACCGTGTGCTGCAAATAAAGGATGCCAGCAGGCAACTTCCCTTGGTGGAGAGCTTCGTAGGTGGAAGCGAGAAGCAGCGTCCGGTTTTCGTTGCAGGCTCTTCGTGGCAGCCGGACGAGGAAATATTCCTGAAATATTTCAATGAACACAGGGAATGGAAACTCATCATTGCGCCTCACGTAATCGGAGAAGAGCATTTGAAGCAGATTCTCTCGCTCATTCACGACAGGAAGGTGGTGCGCTATACAGAGGCAAATGGGCAGCAGGCATCCGAGGCCGACGTAATGATAATAGACTGCTTCGGACTTCTTTCCTCCATCTATCATTATGGCGATGTGTCTTATGTGGGAGGAGGATTCGGTGTCGGCATCCACAATGTGCTCGAGGCAGCCGTCTGGAACTTGCCGGTTATCTTCGGTCCGAACAACAGACGCTTCGACGAGGCACAGGGATTGCTGAAGTCGGGTGGTGGTTTTGAAATCACAGACTATGATTCTTTTGAACAGATAATGACCCGATTGGCAGCCGACAAAGCATTATTGGAGAAGTCGGGCAGAGCTTCGGCGGACTTCGTGGCGAGCCTTTCGGGTGCAACGGATAAAGTAATTTCCAACATTAAACTATGAAATATCAGATAACTTGCGATAACTGTGGCACACAGTTTTTGATAGAATCAAAGGAAAGACAGACCATCGAATGCGCCTGTCCTCATTGCAAGGGGGTAATGGAGATTACATTGCCCATCGTTTCCGGTGCAAAGCAGTTCGGCGAACAGCAGGTGCGCACGATAGGCGACAATATCGGACAGGCGACGGCAAAGCAGCCGGATGCCTTTCCGGACGGCAATGCGCCGCAGAAAGGCGACAGTCGCGGGCGCGTAATGCTCGCTCTGCTGAGTTTCCTCATAGGATTGGTGCTTGTCGTCGGAGCTTATTTCTTCCTTTTCCGTTCTGCCCCCGAAGCCGAAGTGGAAACTTATCAGGTGGATGTGGAAAACACAGCGAATGATTCTGTTTCAGAGGCTGAACCGATGGAAGAAGAATCCAATGCGGAGGATGCCTCCACGCTGAACCTTGTTGATACGGCCGTGGTGCCGCAAACCATTGAGGAGGAAGCACCTCTCGAACCCGAAGTTGTGGAAGAGCGTGCTCCCGAAGACACAACGCACAGACACGCTGCCCCCTCAGCCCCTTCCGTGGTGGAAATAGGCAACGATGTCCCGATGGAATAAAGAGCGTTTCAGGACAGGAACAATAAAAATAAAGACATAAAAATATATGGGAAAGATTATTTTGACGGGCGACCGCCCGACAGGCAAGCTCCATCTCGGGCACTACGTTGGTTCGCTCCGCCGCCGTGTAGAGTTGCAGAATGCCGGCGACTACGATAAGATGTTCGTGTTTATGGCCGACGTGCAGGCACTTACAGACAATGCCGAGAATCCGGAGAAGATTCGTCAGAACATCATCGAGGTGGCACTGGACTACCTCTCGGCAGGGCTTTCTCCCGAGAAGTGCATACTCTATATCCAGAGTCAGATTCCGGAACTGGCAGAACTTACCACTTATATGATGAACCTCGTATCGGTGAGTCGTGTTCAGCGAAACCCAACCGTGAAGACTGAAATCAAGATGCGCAACTTTGAGTCAAACATCCCGATGGGCTTCTTCTGCTATCCTGTTTCGCAGGCTGCCGACATCGCTGCTTTCAAGGCCACGACGGTGCCGGCCGGCGAGGATCAGGAGCCGATGCTCGAGCTGACGCGCGAAATCGTGCGCCGTTTCAATCAGATTTACGCACCGGTGCTCGTGGAACCGAACATAATGCTTCCCGAGAATGCCACGGCGCGCCGACTTCCCGGTACTGACGGCAAGGAGAAGATGAGCAAGAGCCTCGGAAACTGCATCTATCTTTCCGACGATGCCGATACGGTATGGACGAAGGTAAAGGGAATGTACACCGACCCGACCCATCTGAACGTCTCCGATCCGGGACACGTGGAGGGCAATGCCGTGTTTACCTATCTCGACGCATTCTCAACCGATGCCGACTTTGCGGAGTTCTGGCCCGAGTTCAGCAATCTCGACGAGCTGAAGGCAGCCTACACGGCAGGCGGCATCGGCGATATGAAGTGCAAGAAGCTGCTCAACAGCGTGCTCAACAAGATGCTCGAGCCTATCCGTGCACGTCGCCGTGAGTTTGAACAGGACATTCCGGAAATCTACAACATCCTCAAGAAGGGCTCGGAAGCGGCGCGCGAGGCTGCTGCCGCAACGATGGACGAGGTGTGTTCGGCTATGCAGATAAACTATTTCGACGATGCAGAGCTGATCAGAAGTCAGGCAGAGAAGTTCAGGAAGTAGTAGTTTTCGGCCTCATTGCTCGGGCAGTCTCCCTGCCCCGCTGCGTGTGAGGCGGGCAAACCGTCAGCCCGGTCTTCCTTTCGTATCGGTCAGAATGCTGAAAGCGTTGAACAGGAGCAACGAGAAACAATATGGAATCGCAGCAATCCCAAACGGGATTGCTGCGATTTTGTATTATTCCATATCTGCGTATATAGGGAGAATGAATTGCTTTCCTTAGCTTTCGCATTTGTTAATATTAGGTATCTGTGTAAGTTTCATAATTATGAGACAACTGTCTCAAAGCTATGAAACAATAGTCTTAAAGCTATGAAACTAATATCGTTTCCCTATATTCAGCATTGTAAGTCCTATATAAGGGAAGATATAGTTCCTATTGTGGAGCAATGGAAGCCCTAAGCTCGGAGAATGGTTCACGTTTCGCTCTTAAAAAGGAAAAGGGACGTGCCGTGGCACATCCCTTTTTGCTATCTTCTTCTTTTCGTCTTCTTATTGATTCATCTTTTTGTGGATTGGTTTCCTTTGCAGACTTGTCTCTTCGTTCACTCGTCCTCTCGTAAACTTATTTCCTCGTCCACTCGTTTCCTTGTAAACTTGTTTCCCTGTCCACTTGCCCTCTCTTAAACTTGTTTCCTCGTCCACTTGTTTCCTTGTAAACTTGTCTCCTTGTTCACTTGTCTTCTCGTTCTCTCGTAAACTAATCCACTTGTCCACTCGTCCCCTTGTAAACTTGTTTCCTTAGATTCTCTCATTCCTTCTTGCCTTTCGCATCGAAGTGATAATTGAAGGTGAGTTTCACGAAGTGGTGCATACTCTCATTCCAGTCTTCCTTGTGCTGCGAGGAATCTATGATGGCAGAATAGTCGCGCTTCTGGTTGAGTATGTCATCGAAGCTGATGCCAATCCAACCCTTTTTCTTGTTGAGGAGGTAACGGACGGTGGCGTCCCAGAGCAGCCGGTGTCGGTTCAGTTCGGGTGCGAGATAGCCTGTTGCGGCCTTGTCGTATATCTCCGTGTTGAACTCCCAATGCTTCAGTTTCGCCGTTGCGTTCAGTCCGTAGGTGTATCGGATGGGCGTGCTGTTGTACTGGCTCGCAAGAGAGTATCGGTTGCGTTGGAGATTCATATTTCCGGAAAGCTCCAGTTGCAGCCAGTCGCGCTCGTAAGAGAGTTTTGGGTCAAGGTTCAGGCTGAACACTTTCATTTGGTTCTGCTCCTGAACGATGTTTCTGTCGAATGCGGCAAGATAGCCATACGACTTGCTGAAGTTGGCAGCAGCCTTGGTTGATAGGTTGATGTAGTCGCCGAAGCTCTTGTCGTAGACCATTTCCATATACCACGTGTTGCCGCTTTTCACGTTCTCGCTGTGGCTCCGGTAGATACCTGTCTGCGGATCGAAGTTATAGACGGTTGCTATCGGGTGGATATTATACGCGTATATCACTTTGAAGAGCATCATTGCCTGCTGTTTGTCGAGCGTCCGTGTGTAGGTGAGCGAGGTGCTGTGCGAATGGCTGCGGTGGAGCCTCGGATTTCCCTCCACTATCCAGAACGGATCGGTGTCGTCTCGGTAGTTCAGCGTTGAGAGCAGGTCGGGCAATTCGGTGTTGTAGAGGAATTTAAAGTCCAGTCGGTTGGATTTGTCCATCTTCCACTTCACTTCCATCTGTGGTATGAATTTGGTGCTGTTCCGGTTGGCAATTGTGTCGAGCTGCCCGCGCTGATAGTCGAGCTTCTCCTGTTCGAGGGTCAGCCACATTGTGGGAGTGAACTGCCAGTTGCCGGTCTTGTAGATAACGCTTGCGTTGGTTCGTCCTTTTGTATGCTGTTTTCTGCTGCTGAAGCTGTTGGCTTGGTCTATCGTGCTTTCAGGGTCGGTCTCTATCCTCGATTCCACGTCGGAACGATAGGATTGCTTTCGCACCTTGTCGTTTATTATCCCGAACTCTTGGCTTGCCTGAAACAGGAGCGCGTCGCTGATGTTGTATTTTATGAGTCCGTATCCACTGAAGGTCAGGTTGTGATGGGGTGAGCGGCTGTACTGATAGAGTGGCGAAGCGATGTTCTGCCTGATGTATTCCAATTCACGGTGCGAACTGAAACGGTCGTTTCCGTTGGAATATGCAAGGTTGGTATTGAAGACGAGTTGCCCTTTCTTGCCCAAGAAGTGCGTCCAATACACTTTGAAGTCCGTTGTCGTTCCCTCCTGAATGTTCTGCTGATAGGTGCGTTCCCTGTTGATGAGGTGCCGGTAGGCAGCATCGCTTGCGCCTGCCGAGAGCAAAAGGTCTAAGGGAAAGTCGCCGTATGGCTTGGTCTCGGTATCCAGACGCACGCTGCCGCTCTCCGAGTTGTTTCTTTTCTGTGAATAGTTGAACGTCAGGGATGACAAAATAAAATCCTTCTCGGTGAGATAGGTATAGAGATCGAGTGAAAGCTTTGGCGTAATTTCGTGTTTGTAGTGGCTGTTTCGGTTCAGGCTCCACGTAGTAACGTTGTTGGGCGAGAAGTATTGTGCGGCGGAATAGTCGGTTCCCCATCCGTCAATGTGGTTGAAGTTGGAAGTCGCGGCGACATAGTTGTTGTCCTTTCCGCCTGACTTGAAGTTGTGCTGATAGCCCAGCGAGGCGTTCTGCGCCTTGCCGAAATAGTCTATGTCGCCGTTGCTCATCCAGTTGGTTCCCATCTTCTCATACCGGTTGATGTTGTTGGTGTCGAAGCTGAACATTACGGGATTCCTGTCGCTGAGGCGCGATGCCTTGATGCTTGCCTGATAGCCTTTGGGCGATTGCAGGGAAGTTCTGATGTCGCCGTACCATTTGTCCATAAAGCCCGCCTTTATCTTGATGTCGAGCACTTGGTCTTCGTTGCCGTCGTCCTTGCCTGTATGCTTGGCAAATTCGGTCGCCTTGTTGTAGCTCTTGATGTTCTGCACAGCCTCTGCCGGCAAGTCTGCCACTATTCCGCTGCCCCCGAAGATGTCGCGTCCGTTCATCTGGAGGCGCAGCGGCTTGTCGTTCCAGTAGAGTTTACCGTCTTTCTGCACCACGCCGGGCAGCTTTTCTATGAGTTCCTTGAGCCTTGCGCCCTCTTGGAGCTTGAATGCGGCGGGGTTGAACACGATGGTGTCGCCCTGCATCGTGAAGCGTTTGGCCTTTGTGGAAACCACAACTTCATTGAGCAGCACGTCGGAAGGCTTCAGTCTGAACTCTCCAAGGCGTATCGTGTCGGTAGCGTTTCCACTCCCGCAATAGGTTCTTTTCTTTGCGTTGTGGTAGCCAATCATACTCACCGTAACCACTGCTCTGCCCTCGTGGTAGCTCCGCACGGCAAAGTTGCCCAATGAATCGGTGGAATAATTGCTGATGTAAGTGGAACCATCCATCTTCGTTTCCACCTTGACGGATGCCATTGCGAGCGGCTCGCCCGTCTTTTCGTCCACGGCCTTGCCGGTAAAAATGTCTGCACGTGCGCCAATCGGCACGTATGCCAGTATGGCAGTGAGAATGGTGAATAGGATTTCCTTTGCTTTCATAGGCTCATAGTTGTTTTAGGACGGTTATTATTACATTTGTTTTGCAAAGATACGATTTTTAACCAAAATGTTTACCCCCCCCTATTAAATTATAACAAATTAACATATTTATTCCCTTTGAAGTCCGAAAGCAGGCGAGAGGGGGAATATTAAGGAATAGATTGATAAAATACAAAAGGTGCTAACCTTGTCGGCTTAGCACCCTTTGATGAGTTTCAGTCAGCATTCTGCCCTTTATGGCAGCTTTTATTTCAGCGTCTGAACAATTCGTTGAAGTCCTTCCTTCAGCGTAGCGCGAGGGCAGGCAATATTGATTCTGATATAGCCTTCGCCGTCTTTTTCGCCGTATAGCGTTCCGCTGTTTATCTGCACCTTTCCTTCTTTAAGCAATTTGGCTGTCAATGCCTCGGAAGTAAGCCCGGATGAAGTGATGTTTACCCATACCAGATAAGTTCCTTCCAGTTTCAGAACCTCAAATTCGGGCAATTCGCTGGCGAAAGTTTCCTTCAGCAACTTGTAGTTGTTGTAGAGATATTCGTTGAGTTCGTCCATCCAGTCTTCACTTTCGTTGTAGGCGGCTTCGAGTGCCACCGGTCCGAAAGGATTCACGTCGCAAACTTCAAATATGTTGATGGCTCTGTTGATTCTTCTGCGCCAAACGGCGTCTTCGCAAATCACGTTTGCAATCTGCAGGCCTGCGATGTTGAAGTTCTTTGTAGGCGAGTTGAGCGTAACGCAGTTCTGCGAACAGGCTTTGCTCACGCTTGCAAAAGGT
The DNA here is from genome assembly GCF_000688375.1 of Prevotella sp. HUN102. Taxonomy (NCBI): domain Bacteria; kingdom Pseudomonadati; phylum Bacteroidota; class Bacteroidia; order Bacteroidales; family Prevotellaceae; genus Prevotella; species Prevotella sp. HUN102. The sequence goes on from NZ_JIAF01000004.1 coordinate 1,164,485, forward strand.
GTGAACTTATGGCCCGGCATAATGAGTTCGCAATGAATCTCGTCGCTCACTACGGCAACATTGTGGCGCAGGCAGATTTCGTTCATCCGTTCCAACTCGTCCTTTTGCCATACACGTCCGCTCGGATTGTGGGGATTGCAGAGGAGGAAAACCGTTGCTTTCTCGTCGGCACACTTCGCTTCAAAGTCGTCCCAGTCCATCACGTAGGTGTCGTTCTCACGCTTCAACGGGCTTTCGAGAATCTGACACCCCTGATTGATGATGCTCGAGAAGAAACAGTTGTAGACCGGTGTCTGGATAATCACTTTCTCGCCGGGCATTGCCAACGCCTTGATAGATGCGCTGATGGCAGGGATGACGCCGGTGGTGTAGATAATCCATTCGCTGCTGATTTCCCAGTCGTGGCGACGCCTGAACCATTTGGTTATGGCGTCGTAGTAGCTGTCGGGAACTATCGCATAGCCGAAAACGCCGTGCCGTGCCCTGTCTTCAACGGCTTTGCGTATGGCGGGCGCAGCGGAGAAGTCCATATCGGCCACCCACATCGGGATAATGCCGTCTTCCTTCTCCTCGTCCCACTTTACGCTGTTCGTGCCGCGGCGCACGACTGTCTCGTCGAAATTATACTTTCCCATAGATTTCTTGTTTCCGTTCAGATGCTTATTCCTTGCTTTCGATGATGCAGTCCTTGCCTTTTGCATATTCGTCGTAAGTGATTCTGCCCACCTTGTCGGCAACGATCTTGCCCGAAATAGGATTCTTTATCTCTGTGATTGCGCCTTTAATCGTGGCGTTGATGTTGCGGCTGTCCTCAAATGCGCGGTCGCATTCGGCATCGAACGTACAGTCTTCGAGCGTGATGCCGTCGAGATAGCACAATGGCTGCTCGCCGCTGATGTGGCAGCGCACGAGTTTCACGTTCTTGCTGTGCCAAGCAAGGTATTCGCCGTTGAGTTCGGAGTCGTAAATAGTAACGTTCTCACATTCCCAGAATGAGTCTTTGGTTACGATTTTCGCATTGTGAACCTCAACGTTCTCGCAATACTGGAAGACATACTTAGCGTCTGACGTCAGTCCGTCTACGTAGATATTCTTTGAGAACATAAACGGATAGGTGCCTTCGTGTAGTTCCACGTTCTTGAGCTTCAGTCCGTCCACCTTCCAGAATGTTTCGTCAGCATCGTTAATCTTGACGTTCTCCAGTTCAAGGTTCTTCATTTCGCGGAAGAACTTCGGACCGTCTATAACGCAGTCTTTCATTACCATATCGTTGGCATACCAGATGGCCGAACGGGAGCTGGGTGCAAAGTAGCAGTTGGTGATGAGGCTCTTGTCCACGTGCCACCAAGGATATTTACCATAGAATTTGGAATTGTCGCATTCCAGATTTTCACAACACTTGATGCCCGATTCGCCATCAACGATTTCAATATTCTCCAGACGCATGTTCTTTGCGCCGAACAGAGGACGTTCGCCTCCGAATTTCTTGTCTTTTATTATTTCCATATAGTCAGTTGGTTTCCTGTCCGGAAAACCTGTATTTATAGTTTTTGTCTGTTATCACTATTAACAAAGACAGTGCCAAACGCGAAAGGTTTAATGCTGTGTTGTTTAAAATTCTATAATTGTCAGCCTTCGGAATAAGCCTGCCCCGGTAGCCGGCAAGGCTGCAAGCGAACAGGGTTGCAAGGATGTTCAAGATGTGCGTGTGGCTGTCTTTGCGTGCGCTTTTCGCTTGTTTTTTTTAATGAGTTTCAGTCGGTTCGGAAGAGGGGTAAATGCGAACGGTTTGCAATCTTGCGAAGATTGCATTCCATTCTTCGCAAGATTGCGTTGCGTTTTTGCGAAGATTGCGCTGCATTCTTCGCAAGAATGAAAACCGATAAAATAATGCTTGATTATCAGGTATTTGCGAGATGAGTTGGAACCGATGGGCAGAAATGTTGCAGCATCGCAGCTATTGCTTCCATTACAGGCAATGCAAGCATCTCAGAAGGGCACGTATTACCTATTATATATGTATAACGGCTGAAAAGCTGTGGGAAGACAATCGCTGCGCTTCGGCGAAATCTGTGAGAGCATTCTTTGTAATCTTATCCCAAACTGAGGTAAATACTCTGTTTGTATTTGTCATTTTTACGGATTCTGCCCAATAAAGCAGTATTTGGCATTGATGGAATAGGGGTATTTTCGGACGAAGGCGTTATAAGTGAAATAAATATTGGTTGATATGTAACGTGTGAAGCGAATATAAACCACTTAAAAAAGAAAAGACTATGAAGTTTAAAGTATTTGCACTATCTTTGTGCTGCCTAATAGGCTTAGGACAAGCAGACGCACAGACTGGCAAGTATGCTTCGGAAAATCTCAATGAAATCCGAATAGGATATAGCGATGGGCTGACACTTGGAACGGCAAGTTCCTGGGGAATGGGCATCAGCGATGCGCTGACCGGAACAAAACATACGGACGAAAGATGCAGCGGCGTGATGGGAATAGGCTATCGCCGACACGTCAGACGCTGCCGGTTGGGCGTTGATTTAGGGTTCGCCACGGCAAGTGCAAAGTGGATCGACAATACAAAGGACGCATTGCCCGAAGTGGAAAAAACACAACTCAATTTCCTCGTGATGCCCGTTGCCGAAATGGTTTACTACAAAGGTGGACTGATAGAGATTTATGGCTCGCTTGCCGCAGGCGTTGATATTACGAGTTTCAGCAAGAAAGGGCTGACCGATGCAGGCAGAAAGCGTGCAAAAACGGAGCGTAGCAACTCGGCAGAATTTGCATTTCAGGTAAATCCGGTGGCAATGCGCGTGGGAAACGACCGTATCGGTGGTGTGCTCGAAGCTGGCGTTGGCTATAAAGGCTTTGTTACGGCAGGAGTGAGTGTTAGGTTATAGCATTCGCTGCTTCCTGAAAACCTCTCTCTGTATATGGACAATAGAAGAAAAGAACAATTTAGAAAAAGATTCGAGAAATACTATCCCAAGCTGTGTAGGATAGCAAGTGGATATATTCCTGACGATGACGATTGCGAGGATGTCGTGCAAGACCTTTTCGTGAATGTATGGAACAAGGGCAAGGATGAACTTCCTGAAGAGGAGTTTGCCGCTTATCTGAATATGTCCGTCCGAAATAATTGTCTTACCTTCTTGCGCCGACGGAGATTTTTTGACACAGTGTCAGTAGATGACAAACCGACAGCACTTGCAGATGTGAGCACCGAAGAAGACAAGACTGCCGATTACCGGCAGATGCTCGATGGGCTGCTTGAACAGCTTCCACCGAAGTGTCGTGAGGTGTTTATGATGAGCAAGCTCCAGAAAATGCGCTACAAGGACATTGCCGCAGAGCTTGGAATATCGGAAAAGACGGTTGAAAACCACATGGGGAAAGCCATCAAGGTACTGCGTTCGTTCGTTGCTGAACACCCAATACTAATGATAATTATCACACTTTCAAACTTTATTGCAACAAAATTATGACCAATCTAAAAGACATAGACAACATATTAGCTCGCCACTTTGCCAATGAACCGCTCTCCGATGCTGAACTATCGGCATTGGAGGAATACCGAAAAGACAATCCGAAAGATTACGGACAGCTTTCAAGTCTGCTTGGCGGCATACGTGAGGAACGCCTTGTAGGCGTGGACACGACGGCTGCGTGGGAAAAGGTTGAGGCGCAATTACAGGCTGAGGAAAGCCGTCCTCTGCTGCGTCGGCTCTATCCTGTCCTTGCCGTTGCGGCCTCGTTGCTGCTCCTTCTGGGCGTAGGTCTTTTTGCTTACAATAACCTTTTCGGTACGATTGAAAAGCAGTTCGCCAACAACTTGGAACAGAAGAAGGAGATTTCTCTGCCCGATGGCTCGCGTGTGGTGCTCTATCCTTATGCCTCTCTCGCCTATACGGAGAGCGAGGGAGCGAGAAAGGTGGAACTGAACGGTGATGCTTTCTTCGACGTTACGCACGATGGCAAGGATTTCGTGGTGGAGTCGGAGGATTTGAAAGTGGAAGTGCTGGGCACATCGTTCACGATTGGAGGCGATTCGCAAGGAAACCGGTCGGTAACTGTGAGCGACGGACGTGTGAAAGTGTCTACCAATTCAGAGGAAATCGTGCTCGTTAAGGGCGAAAAGGTAACTGTTTCGGATGGAAACTTGGGAGAAAAAGAAGTGCTCGATGACAATAAAAAGGTGCAGACCTTCGTTTTCGACAAGACACCTATCGCCGATGCAGTCAAGAAGATAGAGAAGGATATGGACGTTAGAATTGAAATGGGAAGTGGTATTTCCGACAATACCGTTACCACCAAGCTCAACATATCTGCTCCGATAGACGCTGTCAGGGAGCTTTCTCTGCTCTGCAACTGCACCTACGACTCTATTTCGCCCCTGCACTATCGCATCTATAAGAAATAGGTGTGTGCCGGTTGGCGCGGGAACGGCTCGCGGAAGTATATAGACAAACGAATTTAAGGGAGTTTCTTTATCACAACTCCATTGGCTTTGATGCTGAAGTATATATTGACATTACTGCTTATGTTTGCCACACTGGCGGCGAACGGGCAAAAAACAGTGGCAGAAGAGGTTGTCCGGGTGGACGCTTCTCCTGCTACTGTGCATTTATGGTTCGGCAGAATTGAGAAGCAGGCAAATATTGTGCTGTCCTATAACCCTTCGATGATAGACCTCAGCAAGAGGGTTTCATTGGGTGTGAAAGGGAAAATGACGGTGGAGCAGTTGCTGAAATTCCTGTTGTCGGACTATGATTACCGGCTGATTCCGATGGAGGGTCGCAAACTCCTGATTCAGGTGCAGAGAAAATCCGTGCCGACTGCCGAAAACACGGCTGCGAAAGCCGTTCCGTTGGAGCAAACTGTTATCAACGTGGACGACAACCCTGCAACGATTAAAACTTGGTTCGGCAGAATCGAGAGCCAAGGAAAGCTGTCCTTGCACTACACACCTGACGTTATCGACTTTGAGGAAACCGTGAAGTTCGAGCGGAAAGGACAGATATTGCTGAAAGACCTTGTGGCAGTTCTGCTGAAGCATTACGACTACAAACTCTCCCGACAGGGCAACCGGACGCTTTTTATCAATATTCTGCGCAAGCGCACTTGCAATCTTACGGGCATAGTAGAGGAAGAAGGCAGTGGCGAAAAGCTGATGGGAGCCACTTTGATGGTTACGGACAAAGACGGAAACTACCACTATGCAGTAACAGATATCAACGGTTTCTTCAACATTAATCTTACGCCCGGCTCCTATCACTTGTCTGCAAGCTATATGGGATACAATGCTTCGAGTCAGGAAATAGCCTTGCAGTCCGACAGGGTAATGACCATTCCGCTTGTAGCCATCCCTTATGAAATCAAGAATGTGCAGGTGCAGCGTCGTAAAAGTAAGGAGGAACTCGACGAAGTGGCACCTTCCAACCTGATCACCTTCAGCAATGCCGACCTGTTTTCTCAGATAAAGGTGTTGCCGGGTGTGTCAAAAGGTGCCGTAAACGTAGGCTTCAGCGTGTCCGGTGGTGCGGTAGACGAGAACCTTATGCTCTTGGAAGGCTTTCCGTTGCACAATACCAACCATCTCAACACGATGCTGCCCACCTTCAACGGCGATGCCATCAAGAGCGTTTCTTTCTACAACAGTTTTATTCCCACCCAGTACGAGGGCCGCCTTTCGTCGGCAACGGATGTCCGGTTGCGCGATGGAAACAAGACCACCTTCGTGAATACGCTCTCCTTGTATATGCCGGCGGCATCGGCTGTGCTTGAAGGTCCGATAGTGAAAGACAAGGTTTCCTATCTTGTTGCAGGCCGTAGGAGCTGGCTGGATTTCTTCGATGGCTTTGTTTCCGACGAAGAAAGAATCAACCATACCTTCTATGATTTCAACTTGAAATTGGCTTGGGACATTGATTCTGTCAGTTCGCTGAAATTCTCGGCATACAATTCTACGGACGTCTATCGGTTTCCCGAACAGGACAGGCACAATGCAATGCTGCATTGGAACAATCAGCTCTACGCCGTTCATTTCAATACGCTGCTCAGTCCGAAGATGTCTTTCAATGCCTCTATGGCATACACCCGACACCTGAACCGTGCCAATGCCGAAGATTATGGCGTGGACACGATTCCCGCCTTGCGAAGCGGCAGCAAGGCTTTCTTCCTGAAAACGGAGTTCGATTACAATCTCGGCAATCGTTTTCAGATGCGTTGGGGATTGAAGGGGAACTACGAGCGATACGAACTGGCAGCCTTCGGAATGGGAATGGGCAACAAGTACAGACCCGTGAAGCAGTTTGCCGTGTTCTATGACACACGTCTGCGTCTTATTCCGTGGCTTTCCGCGCATATTGGCTTCAACAGCGTTCTGTATAAGCCGAACAACTATCAGAAATATTTCAGTTTTCAGCCCCGTCTTTCGCTGAAAACTTCCTTGGGAAACAACGACCTTCTTTACCTGAACCTCGGCAGAATGGAGCAGTTCCATCATCACGTTCTCGTGTCTGACGTTGCTGCATCGTTCGATTTCATAATGCCGAGCATCGGTAAATTTGCTCCGAGCAAAGCCTATCACACCGAGTTCGGATGGAAACACTATTTCAGGCAGGGCGCATTGGAGGTGCTCGCATATTACAAGCACCGCCACAATCTGCTTGCCCTGCGCCCCGATGTGATGCTGGAAGACAGCGAATGGTCGAAGTACATAATGTCAGGAAACGGCAACAGCTTCGGTCTGAGCCTGTATTTCTATAACAGGTGGAAACGGCTGAACTGGCAGTTGTCCTACACCTTGTCGAAGACGCACGAATGGTTTTCCGAACTTCCCGAACGGGGAAAGATGCCTTCGCTCTATGATGTCCCACACGTGCTGAACGCTATCGTTTCGTATGATTTCTGCAAGCATTCGGCAGTAACGCTGGGAGCCAATCTCCATTCCGGAAAAGTGCGCTACGACAGTTTCTATTACGACATAGGAAACTCCGTTGAAACGTTCCGAACTGAGCGCGAACCATTCCGTTACCGTATAGATGCAAGCTATTCGTTCCGTAAGGAATACAAGAACAAGAAGCTGCTGCTGCGTTTCGGCTTGTTCAATATCCTCGGAAATCCGTCGGACGACGAGCTGTTCTATTATTTTTCTGTGAAAATCAAGAACCATTGCATCCCTTACGGCAGCATTACCTTCAAGTTTTAGCCGGTCTTCCATCGCAGTTATTCACTTGCAGCCCTGTATTTTCGGGTTCTGAGTAAGTCCGAAGTTTGGTGTTTTTGTAAATTTCGATTACCAAAAAACGCATAGTTTTTTTTCACAAAATAGAGAATATTACGCCCTGTTTGGATGCTTGAACTTGATTTTTCGGACGAATTGGATGTGTTTTTCCGAAGAATGTTTTGCATTCTTGCGAAGATTGCAATGCGTTTATCGCAAGAATGCAGGGCAAAAGTGCGAAGAAAAATGCCCCCAAACAATCCGTTTCGTACGGTTTATTGGTCTGTTTGCGAAGGGTTGAACGCAGTTTTCTATGCACATATCCGTTAGAAAAGCTATATTTGTCTGGTATTCTGCTCTTAATGCTTGCACACGCATAACTTGCGTATTTGAAAAATAAAAATCCTTTGTCGAAAATAATCAAGTTATGGAGCGTGTTTTGTCAAGTTTATTCACAGCGTCAATTCCTTTGTATGAATGAAATTCAGCCCATTTTTACAAAACCACAATGTCTTTATGAATAATTTGATGGTATGTAAAGTAAAGATGCTTTTGAAATAAACAATAAAGCTCGTTTGGCATTTGCCAAACGAGCTTTATTAATATGTAAGCCGCAAAGAGATTTTGCGTTTCTTATTCCATTTAGAGCTGTATTGCGGGAGTGTTAGAAGAGGTTCAGAATGTTCTTGGCTTCATCGCCTTCAAACCATAATACGTCCGTTACGGGCTTGTAGCGCAGTTGGTCGAAATGATAGAGTCTCAAAACTGCCAGTTGGGAGTCGTCAGACGCACCCATTTCAAGCAGGTAGTTGCCCAAACCGGTGTCTTGGAATCTGTCAGCAGCCGCAGCTTTCTTTGCAATCTCGGCAGTACTGCCCTTCAGTATCTGTTCGATTTTCTGACCTGTTTCCATTGTATATTCCTTCTTTGTGAACTTAACGTTGCTCTGTGAAGGGTTGTAGATGGTCTTTGTGCTGAACAGCGATTTCTTAACTGTAAGACGTGCATCACTTAAAAGAACTGAACTCATTTCTACGCTATTGATATTTGCCATTGTTGTTTTGCTTTTTTTGTTTGGTTTGCAAGTGGAGAACATCACGAGCCGATAGCCTGCCCATAGCTCTGGATTAGAGTTTAGTCGGAGTTAGGGGCTATGCGGGGTTGTTCCCACTTGATTGTAAATTAATGAAATAACCCGAATTTGGGGTGTTTTGACAAGGGTACGGGCGGACAAGTTTGTAAGTGGATGAGTAAACAAGAGAACGGGTGGACAAGGTAAATTGCTTGTCTCTCTATGGTTTTCTCCTTGTTTCCTCCTTGAAGAGAGGAAAACGCTAAACAACAATGTGCCTTAGCCGGTAGACGTAATAGTCCGGAGAAGGCACGAGCATTATCCTGCTTGTGGCATTCGTCTGCACGCCGGGATAATGTCGGTAGAATATGTTTTTAAAGGTGTAAGACAATCTTCGCCCGGAATTGTCCTTGAACTCTGCCGTCTGAACCGGCACAACTCTTTCGGGGCGCGAACTGCATATTCGGAGAAGCTGCGACGAATCTGTGAGCACAGCCTGATGCTTGTGCTTGCTTTGGCAAAAAGAGAGCCATTGCTCGGCCTGCTGCCGTTCGTCTTCCTGTGCGTGCGACGTAGCATTTGCCTGCTGAAGTCCGCCTAAGGACATCAGCAGAAACAATAGAATGGTATGTAGCCAACGTTGCCTCATCTGTTCTTGATGCTCTGAAAATTGCGCAAAGATAATCATTTACTTTGATTCCACGTTATTTTCCGTGAATTATTTAAGGAGGAAAGATAAAACCAGTTTACGAGTGGACAAGGGAACGAGTGGACAAGCAAATTACTTTGGAAGGATAGAAAGAAGTAAGGTTCAAATGACGGAGGCGCAAGCAAACCTCCTTGTCCACTCGTTCCCTCGTTCTCTTGTCTCCTAATCTCCTTGTCCACTCGTTCCCTTGTTCCCTCGTCCACTTACAAACTTGTCCTCTCGTCCACTAACAATAAAGGCAATCAACGGAAGTTGATTGCCTTTATTGTATAAAGCAAATGCTCTGTTGTATTAGAGATTTGCGTTGTCCTTCTTCCAGTCAGCAACTGCCGGAACGATACCAAGGCCGATGATTTCCTCACGCATCTTGCAGAGGTGCTCGTAAGAAGCCTTGAGAGATGCCATTTCCTCTTCTGTACCGGTTGGCAAATCGTAGTGAACGCCGTCGGTGTCGATAACTGTCGGCATAGCCATCATTACATTGTGGAATCCGAGCTCGTCGTTGTTCACGTAGCAACCTGCCGGCAATGTGAACTTCTCGCCACCCATAGCAGCTTCAATCATCTTCACAGCGTTGTGAGCAGGGCTCTGGAATGAGCTGCGGCCGCGAAGTTTGATGATTGCCGAGCCACCCTGAACGGTGTTGTGCTTGATTTCGGCCCAACGCTCTTCAGAAAGACCCATTTCAGACAATGGTTTGCCGTCGATCTTTACCTTAGAAGCGAATACTGCCATCTGCTCGCCGTGCCCGCCGTAAGTGTGCGCACCTGTTACCTTGTCTTGCTGAACGCCGAACTCCAATGCGAGTGCCTGCTGCAAACGGGTTGAGTCGAGCGCAGCCAAAGAGGTAAGTTGGTTTGGCTTCAGGCCTGAATGGATGAGGGCTGTAAGCGCAGTTACGTCAGCCGGGTTGAAGATGACAACGACGAACTTAACGTCTGGGCAATACTTCTTGATGTTTTCGCCGAACTCAGCAGCAATCTGGCAGTTGCCTTTGAGCAGGTCCTCGCGTGTCATACCTTCCTTACGTGGAGCACCACCAGAAGAAATGATGTACTTGGCACCTGTGAATGCTTCCTCAGGGTTGGTGGTCCAAGTAACGTTTGCGCCCGGGAAACCACACTGCGCAATTTCGTTTGCCACGCCGTGGAGGCCCGGCTCGAAGATATCATAAAGGCATACGTTTGGAGTAAGACCAAGCGTCAGAACGCTCTGAGCCATATTAGAACCGATCATACCGCCTGCACCGACGATAACGATTTTCTCATTAGTTAAAAATCCCATAACTTTTATATTGTATTAAAAATAAAATTGCTTTTTAAATTTCGGTACGGCAAAGTTAGGAAAAAATGCGAACAAAATAGAATATCTTTTGCTTATTAATTGTTATTTATTTTAAAATCATTGGTCATTGCAAAGTCGAAATTGCATTTTTTGTTTAATTTAGTGCCGAAATAGAAGAATGGAGGAGGATTGCAGGGTTAATTCCTTTGAGGAATCTTGCTTTCTGCGCAGTCTTCAATGCGTTCGGAAAGCCCCGTACAAGAGGGTCTCGATGCCGGTTCTGCATATTTTAAAACCATAACAAAACAACTTTGAACAACCTATGAACACAATCAACGAAAGAATCTCGGCTCTGCGCGAGCTGATGCAGCGCGAACATCTGTCTGCTTTTATATTTCCCAGTACCGATCCGCACAACAGTGAGTACGTGGCCGACCATTGGAAAGGTCGCGAATGGATATCGGGCTTCAACGGTTCTGCCGGTACGGCAGTCGTAACGATGACGGGTGCCGCCCTGTGGACCGACTCACGGTATTTCATCGCTGCCGCCGAACAGCTCGACGGTACGGGGTTTGAACTGATGAAACTGCGTATGCCCGGTACGCCGAGCGTTGCCGAGTGGCTTGCAGCGGAACTCTCGGAAGTGAGAAGTCCCGAGATCGGCGTAGACGGGAGCGTAAACTCATACGCAGAAGTTGAAGCACTGATTGGGGAAATGCGAAAGAGCGGCGGCATCACCGTGCGCACGAATCTTGACCCATTGGAAGAATTGTGGACCGACCGGCCTGCAATTCCGCAGAACGAAGTGGTGGTGCATCCTATGGAATACGCCGGCGAGACGGCATCCTCGAAGATTGAACGCATCAGAAAGGCTCTACGGGCGCAGCACGCCGACGGAATCCTCGTTACAGCACTCGACGATATTGCGTGGACGCTGAATCTCCGCGGCAGCGACGTGCATTGCAATCCCGTGTTCGTGGCTTATCTGCTGATTTCAACCACGAAGGCAACGCTGTTTGTTGATGGCGCGAAACTCACTTCCGACGTGGAAACCTATCTGAAGGACGAAGGAATAGCCATTCGAGGATACGACGAAGTGAAGCAGGGACTGGCGAATTATGAGGAATACAACATTCTGCTGGATGCCGATGCCGTGAACTACACACTGGCAAAATGCCTGAAGTGTCCGGCAGTCGTCTACGGCTCGTCGCCCATCCCTGCGCTGAAAGCCGTGAAGAACGAGACCGAAATAAAGGGATTCCGTAATGCAATGATACGCGACGGCGTGGCTATGGTAAAGTTTCTGAAGTGGCTGAAGCCTGCCGTTGAGGCCGGAGGAGAAACGGAAATGTCGCTCGATGCGAAGCTGACCGGCCTGCGCGCCGAACAGGCATTGTTCAAAGGCATCTCGTTCGACACTATCGTAGGCTATGAGGCGCACGGCGCAATCGTGCATTACGAGGCCACTCCCGAAACCGACATTCCCGTATTGCCGAAAGGACTGGTGCTGATAGACAGCGGCGCACAATATCTGGACGGCACGACGGACATCACACGCACCATCGCCCTCGGACCGGTAACCGACGAGCAGAAGAAGATTTACACGCTCGTGCTGAAAGGCCATATCCAATTAGACCTGTGCAAGTTCCCCTCGGGGGCTTGCGGCTCGCAGATTGATGCTTTCGCACGCGGCGCAATGTGGCGCGAGGGCTACAATTTTATGCACGGAACGGGGCACGGCGTGGGCAGTTACCTGAACGTTCACGAAGGACCGCACCAGATTCGTATGGAATGGCGACCTGCGCCGTTGGTGGCTGGAATGACGGTAACCAACGAACCGGGCATCTATCTCGAAGACAAGTTCGGCGTCCGTATCGAAAACACGCTGCTCATAAAGCCCTACAAGCGCACCGAGTTCGGCGATTTCCTCCAGTTCGAATCGCTCACACTTGCTCCGATAGACCTTGCTCCGATAGATTTCTCTATGCTTACGGACGAGGAAATACAGTGGTTGAAGGCCTATCATCAGCGCGTTTACGACACCTTGTCGCCACATTTGACAGCCGAGGAAAGCGAATGGCTGAAGGCATATTGCCGATTATAGGCAGCCATTTCCGATGCTTTCGGGAGCAATGCTGCTGCCGATGTTTTATTGATGTTTGAAAGTTCATTCAGAAACAGTCGACTGATTTCAAAATTAGTTGACTGTTTTCTTGTATTCTGTCTACTGATTTCGGGCTATATTCCGACCGATATTCAAAATATCACGTAATATTTGCCGAAATATCACGTAATATTTGCCGGAATATCACGTAATATTTGTCGAAATATCACGTAATATTTGTCGAAATATCACGTAATATTTGTCGAAATATCACGTAATATTTGTTGGGATATAATATCATATTTTCTTCCAACTGCATTAGAAATCTCAAAAAAAATCCTTATTTTTGCAATCGAACAAAAATCTATTATGATGAAAAAAATACTGACAACAGTTTTACTTGGACTTTCGCTGTCGGCTGCTGCCGAGGAAAATCCATTGTGGATGCGCTTCAGTGCCATCTCTCCCGACGGAAAAACGATCGCCTTTTCCTACAAGGGCGACATCTTCACGGTGCCGTCCGGCGGTGGAACTGCACGACAATTAACCACCAATCCCGCCTACGACGCCTATCCGGTATGGAGCAGGGACGGACAGAAAATCGCCTTTGCCTCATCGCGCGAAGGCAGTCTGGACATCTACCTGATGGGAAAGGACGGGGGAGTGCCCAAACGATTGACCACCGACAGCGGCGACGAGCTGCCTATGGCCTTCTCCAATGACGGAAATATATTGTTTTCTGCCGTGAAGATGCCCACGGCGCAGTCCATCCTTTTCGCCTCAAACTCCTTCCCGCAGACCTATGAAGTGAGCGTGGAAGGCGGTCGTGCAAAGATGGTTTCGGCGATGCCTATGCTCGACGTGAGCGTCAATGCTTCGGGCGATATGCTCTATCACGACCAAAAGGGTTATGAAGACAAGTTCAGAAAGCACCACCGTTCGCCCATTGCACGCGACATCTGGCTCTACCGGAAAGGGCAGTACAGAAAACTTACCGACTTCAACGGCGAGGACCGCACGCCGGTTTGGAGCAACAATGCCGATACCTATTACTACCTGAGCGAGGAAGACGGCACTTTCAACATATATAAACGCAACATAGACGGCAGCGGCAAGACGCAGCTTACCCATCACAAGAACAACCCCGTGCGCTTCCTGACTGCTGCCGACAATGGACTGCTGTGCTACGGCTACGACGGAGAGATTTACACCGTGCGCGACGGCGGGCAGCCTCAAAAGGTGAACATCAGCATCACGACCGACCGGATAGATCAGACGCTCGACCGACAGATCCTCACTTCGGGCGCAACGGAAATCAAGGTGTCGCCAAGCGGCAAGGAAATAGCCTTCGTACTCCACGGCGATATATATGTTACTTCGACCGACTACCGTACCACCAAGCAGATAACCGACACCCCCGAGCAGGAACGCGACATAGATTTCGCACCCGACGGAAAGGGCATCGTCTACGGTTCGGAGCGCAAAGGTCTGTGGCAGATATATCAGACGAAAATCAAGAATGCCGGCGAAAAGAACTTTACTTACGCTACCGAACTCGTGGAAGAACAGCTTACCAAGACCGACAAGACTTCGCAGATGCCGAAATACAGTCCCGACGGCAAGAAGATAGCATTCTATGAAGACCGTGCCGCACTCAAGGTACTGGATCTTGCGAGCAGGAATGTGGTTTCCGTTACCGACGGCAAAGACCTTTATTCCTATCAGGATGGCGACATTTGGTTCTCGTGGAGTCCCGACAGCCGTTGGCTGCTCGTGCCCTATATGGGAAATGCCGGTTGGAACAATCCCGATATATCCCTCGTTGATGCTTCGGGAAAGCAGAAACCTTACAATCTTACCCAGAGCGGATACAGCGACGGCTATGCCAAATGGGCACTCGGAGGCAAGGCTATGCTCTACTTCAGCGACCGTGCAGGCTATCGCAGCCACGGAAGCTGGGGTGCCGAGACCGATGCCTACCTGATGTTCTTCGATTTGGACGCCTACGACAGATTCCGTATGACGAAGGAGGAGAAGGAACTGGCAGATGCTGCCGAGAAGGATAAGAAAAAAAACGAAGAGGAAACCAAGGCAAAGGACAGCAAGAAGAAAAAGACCGACGGCAAGAAGAAGGATGAAGTGAAGCCGTTGCAATTCGATTTGGAGAACTGTCGCGACAGAATTGTGCGCCTCACGGTAAACTCTTCGCGTTTGGGCGATGCCCTTTTGAGTCCGAAAGGCGACACGCTCTACTATCAGACTTCCTTTGAAGGAGGCTACGACTTGTGGAAACGCGACCTGAAGGAAGACAAGACGGAAATCGTGCTGAAGGATATTGGCAGTGGCTCGCTCGAGGCCGACAAGGCATTCAAGAACATCTTCCTCTGCGCACGACGCAACATTAAGAAAGTGGACTTGGGCAAGAACGCCATCAGCAACGTAGACTTCGAGGCTCGTTTCAACTACAAGCCCTACGAGGAGCGTGCCTATATCTTCGATCACATCTGGCAGCAGGTGGCAGACAAGTTCTATGTGGAGGATATTCACGGAGTGGACTGGGCAGGCTATCGCACCACTTACGAACGGTTCCTACCTTATATAAACAACAACTACGACTTCCGCGATATGCTCGGCGAACTGCTCGGTGAGCTGAACGCCTCTCACACGGGTGCCCGCTTCAATCCCGACGGTCCCAGTCTGAACACGGCGGCACTCGGCCTGTTCCTCGATCAGAGCCATACGGGCGACGGATTGAAGATAGAAGAAGTTATAAAGCGCGGACCTTTCGCCGTGAAGAAGACCGGCGTTGAGGCTGGTTGCATCATCGAAAAGATTGATGGTGAGCAGATTCTCAAGGACAAGGACTACAACTATCTTCTTGACGGCAAGGCAGGCAAGCCCATCCGTGTTTCCGTTTTCAATCCGAATACGAAGAAACGCTTCGACGTTACCGTCAAGGCCATCAGCAAGAGTCAGGAACAGGAGCTGCTCTACAAACGATGGGTAGACCGTAACCGTGCTTTCGTAGACAGCATTTCCGGCGGCCGTGTGGCTTATGTTCACGTAAAGGGAATGAACAGTCCGAGCTTCCGTACCGTTTACAGCGATTTGCTCAGTGCCGAAAACCGTGCGAAGGATGCCGTTATCGTGGACGAACGCCACAATGGTGGTGGATGGTTGCACGACGATCTCTGCACACTCTTGAGCGGCAGAGAATACCAGAAGTTCATTCCTCACGGAAAATTCATCGGTACGGACCCCTTCAACAAATGGAACAAGCCTTCGTGCGTGATGATTTGCGAGGACGATTACAGCAACGGACAGGGATTCCCGCAGATCTACAAGTATCTCGGAATCGGAAAGCTCATCGGTGCGCCGGTTGCCGGAACGATGACTGCCGTATGGTGGGAAACGCTCATCAACGGAATGATATTCGGTATTCCGCAGGTGGGCTGCCAGGATATGAACGGTAACTTTGCAGAAAACCAACAGCTCAATCCCGACATCGAAGTCTACAACACCCCCGAAGACTATTTGAAAGGCTACGACCGACAACTGGAAAGAGCCGTAAGGGAAATGATGAAGAAGTAGGCACCGAGACCTATCCGATACGATAGGGCAGTATATAATCTGTCCGTCAGTATCTCATCTTTTATCCGTGTCTTTGGTTTTCATCTGAACACGGGCGAATCTCAGATAAATAAGCGTTGCGAACGCTGTTTCATACTTATCACAATGGCGTATCTTTGGCAAGAAGTTTCAAAGATGCGCCATTTCTGTTTTCGGTTTGTAATTGCCTGTAAACCAGTTGTTAAAAAGTCGATTTCCATTTGTGCGAAGATTGCGTTCCATTCTTCGCACAAATGCGCTGCAAACGTGCGAAGATTGTTCTGCATTCTTCGCACGTTTGAAATTCCCACTTCTGTTCGTCCGCAATGAGATTGTTTTTCCCTTGAATCAGTGGTTGCAAATCCTTTAAGCAGATAAGTTAATCTGTCTTGTAACTTTTCTTGTGCTGTGGGGAATGAAATGGCATTTTTGTGAAAAATAATAAAAACAAACGAGAAGGAGAATATGTTAGAAAAGATGTCTTATCTTTGTAAGATAAAAAAGGCATTAAAGAAATGAAAAGAAACATTATGTGTAGTAAATATTTGTGGTTTAAAATAGGGCTGATAGTTTTTCTTGTGTTATTTGCTTTTGAGCCTGTTATGGGCTTTTCCGATATCTACTTGAATATTATGCTGTTCTTGACAGCATTGATTTTCATAATATTTATAAGTTCCATTATATTGGTATTCAAAGGAAATTTTAAGATGATCAGTAGCTTTGTAGATTCACGGATAATGTCAGCAATATCAATTCTCGGATTAGTAATAAGCCATATATACGACTCAAATTTATTTAAGTTTTGGTTGTTTATATTGGCAATGAATTTGATAGATGCATTTTTTCAATTTTATAGCAAGGAAAGGAAATAGAAAGTGGAAAAGAGTTTACGAGTGAACAAGTGGACGAGTGAACAAGGTTACAAGCAAATTACCTCTCTTTGTTTTAGAGTATAATAAACTAAGGTAACACAGGTGCTGTATAATTCTTGGCCAATCTCCTTGTCCTCTTGTTTCCTCGTCTTCTCGTCTCCTCAAAAATATAAAAACAAGTCAAATATTTGGCAGTTAGGAAAATAAGATGTAATTTTGCACTCGCTAAAGTTGGCTCGTGCCACTTCGGCAAATGTTTAACGTTTAAATAATTAAAACAAAAAGAAATGATTATTGTACCAGTAAAGGATGGCGAGAACATCGAAAGAGCGCTCAAGAAGTTTAAGAGAAAGTTTGAAAAGACAGGTGTTGTGAAGGAGCTTCGCGCTCGTCAGCAGTTCGACAAACCTTCTGTTAAGAAGCGCTTGAAGATGGAGCGTGCCGTTTACGTACAGCATCTTCGTGACGCAGAAGAGTAAAAAAACTTGAGCAAAATTTGGTAGTTTCGATATATTTCCGTAAATTCGTGCCAAGAACCAAATTTTTGTGATGTGCTGACGATTGAAGGATTCTTGAACTATCTGCGGGACGAGCGGAATTATTCGCCTATGACCTTGCAGAGCTACGGGGAAGACTTGAAAGAGTTTGAACTTTTTTTCAGGAATGTCGAAAATCAAATCTCTTGGGAGACTGTCGATTCGGATGTAATCCGAGCGTGGATGGAAGCGATGATGGACAGAGGCAATGCCGCCACGTCTGTGAACAGGAGGCTCAGTACCCTGCGGTCATTCTACAAGTACGCATTAAGAAGGAAACTCGTAAATCGGGATCCTGCCCACAAACTGCAAGGACCTAAAAAGAAAAAGCCATTGCCTCAGTTCCTGAAGGAATCTGAAATGGATCGGCTCTTGGATCTGAAGATGTGGGGCGATGAATATATAGATGTTCTTGCGCGTACATTAATAATAACATTCTACTCGACAGGAATGCGACTTTCGGAATTGACCGGGTTGGACGATAAGGATGTAAATCTCATCACTCGGGAAGTCAAGGTTACGGGCAAGAGAGGCAAGCAACGGATTATTCCTTTCGGCGATGAACTCTTCGAGGCAATCGAGTCTTACAGGCAGAAGCGCGATGAAGATATAGGGAAGCAGTCGGAAGCATTGTTCCTTACTGAAAAGGGAATGCGTATGACGGGGAATCTTGTGAGGAAGCTGGTAAAGATGAGTCTTTCCAGAGTTTCTACATTGAAGAAGAAAACCCCCCACGTGCTTCGCCACACATTCGCCACGGCAATGCTCAATCACGAGGCTGGTTTGGAAAGTGTGAAAAAGCTGCTCGGACACGAGAGTCTCTCCACGACGGAGATTTATACTCACACCACCTTTGAGCAGTTGAAGAAAGTCTATAAAGATGCCCACCCAAGGGCTTAACCTTTTAAAAAGCGGAGGTAATTATGGAAATCAAGATTCAGTCGATTCATTTCGATGCTACCGATCAGTTGAAAGCCTTTATCAACAAGAAGGCTGAGAAATTAGAAAAGTCTTACGAAGACATCCAGAAAGTAGAGGTGCAATTAAAAGTTGAGAAACCGGCTACGGCATTAAATAAAACAACAAGTATCACGGTTGCAGTTCCGGGTAACACATTGTTTGTGGAAAAAACCTGCGACACCTTCGAGGAAGGAATAGACCAGTGCTTGGATGCTATGAAGGTTCAGCTCACTAAGGTAAAGGAAAAACAAAGAAAACATTAAAAAATCTCCGTATTTTTTTGGAGGTTAAAAAATAAAGCATTATCTTTGCAGCCGTTTTACGACAAGTGTAAAAGCGAGTAGCCTACGGCTGCAACCTTGCCTCTTTAGCTCAGTTGGCCAGAGCACGTGATTTGTAATCTCGGGGTCGTTGGTTCGAATCCGACAAGAGGCTCAAAAGACGCTTATGCGCTTCGGGTAGTTTCCAGAGTGGCCAAATGGGGCAGACTGTAAATCTGCTGCTTCTAGCTTCGGTGGTTCGAATCCATCACTACCCACTCAGTTAGAAAACTTAACTTCTGTTACGATTGACTCTTTGCCAAAAGCCAGAAATCGTCTTAAGTGAAATGCGGAAATAGCTCAGTTGATAGAGCACTAGCCTTCCAAGCTGGGGGTCGCGGGTTTGAGCCCCGTTTTCCGCTCTAAGTTTTGCTGTAATAGCTCAGTGGTAGAGCACTTCCTTGGTAAGGAAGAGGTCCTGAGTTCAACTCTCAGTTACAGCTCTACTCTTTTCTTCTTTAAATGGAAGTAAGGAAAAACAAATAAGTAAGATTATTCATTTATAAATAAAAAATAAGCTATGGCTAAAGAGACATTCCAGCGTACCAAGCCGCATGTTAACATTGGTACTATCGGTCACGTAGACCACGGTAAGACTACTTTGACAGCTGCTATTTCAAAGACTCTTCACGATAAGGGTTTCGGTGGCGAAGAAGCTAAGTCTTTCGATCAGATTGATAACGCTCCTGAAGAAAAAGAGCGTGGTATTACTATCAACTCTTCACACATTGAGTACGAAACAGCTAATCGTCACTATGCACACGTAGACTGTCCGGGTCACGCTGACTATGTGAAGAACATGGTTACTGGTGCTGCTCAGATGGACGGTGCAATCTTGGTTTGTGCTGCTACTGACGGTCCTATGCCACAGACTCGTGAGCACGTATTGCTCGCTCGTCAGGTAAACGTACCTCGTTTGGTTGTTTTCTTGAACAAGTGCGATATGGTTGACGACGAGGAAATGCTCGAGCTCGTAGAAATGGAGCTTGTAGAAATCCTTACACAGTACGAATACGAAGAAGATACTCCTATCATTCGCGGTTCTGCTCTCGGTGGTTTGAACGGTGTTGAGAAGTGGGCTGACAAGATTATGGAACTTATGGATACAGTTGATAACTGGATTCAGGAGCCTCCACGCGCTACTGATAAGCCATTCTTGATGCCTATCGAGGACGTATTCTCAATCACAGGTCGTGGTACTGTTGCTACTGGTCGTATCGAGACTGGTGTTATCCACGTAGGTGATGAAGTTGAACTGCTCGGTCTCGGCGAAGACAAGAAGTCTACTGTAACAGGTGTTGAAATGTTCCGTAAGCTCCTTGATGAAGGTCAGGCTGGTGATAACGTAGGTTTGCTCCTCCGTGGTATCGATAAGGCTGAAATCAAGCGTGGTATGGTACTTTGCCACCCAGGTCAGATTAAGCCATTTAAGAAGTTCAAGGCTACAGTTTACGTGTTGAAGAAGGAAGAAGGTGGTCGTCATACTCCATTCGGTAACAAGTATCGTCCACAGTTCTATCTCCGTACAATGGACTGTACAGGTGAAATCACATTGCCAGAAGGCGTAGAAATGGTTATGCCGGGCGATAACGTAGAAATCAACGTTGAGCTTATCTACGCTGTTGCTTTGAACCCAGGTCTCCGTTTCGCTATCCGTGAAGGTGGTCGTACAGTAGGTTCTGGTCAGATTACAGAAGTATTCGAAGATTAATTCGATGTGAAAATAAATAATATTCCCACTTACCTGTGGGTGGGAATATTATCCTACGGGTTTAGCTCAGTTGGTAGAGCACTGGTCTCCAAAACCAGGTGTCGAGGGTTCGAGCCCTTCAACCCGTGCAAAAGAAAGATAATATGTTTAAGAAGTTCATTAATTACTGCAAGGCTTGTTACGACGAACTTGCGCATAAAACTACTTGGCCGACACGTGCTGAACTTACACATAGTGCAATGGTTGTATTATCTGCTTCCCTAGTCATTGCTGCTGTTGTGTTTGTTTTTGATTTTATATTCCAGCACGCTATGGATTTCGTTTATCCGGGTTAAATCGTTAGGAAAATGGCAGATACAAATAAGAAATGGTATGTCCTTCGTGCAATAAGTGGTAAGGAGGCAAAGGTGAAAGAATACATCGATGCTGAACTGCGACAGAATGCGAAGCTTGCTGAGCGTGTCTTTGAGGTTTTATTACCGAAGGAAAGTCACGCATCTTTGCGTAATGGAAAGCGCATAGTTACTGAGAAGCTGAGTCTTCCCGGTTATGTGCTTATTCAGGCCAATATGAATTCGGAAACCGCTTCGGTGCTCCGGTTTATGCCTAATGTTCTGGGATTTCTAGGTGGAATGTCTGAACCTACTCCTGTTCGTCAGGCTGAGGTTAATCGCCTTCTTGGTAATGTTGAAGAAACTGAATTGGAAGATATTCAGGATATTCCTTACACAGTTGGCGAGTCTGTTAAGGTTACTGACGGTCCTTTCAGTGGTTTCCACGGTATCATCGAAGAGGTGAATGCCGAGAAGCACAAGCTGAAGGTGATGGTTATGATTTTCGGACGTCAGAATCCACTCGAGCTAAGTTTTATGCAAGTCGCAAAAGAAGAGTAAGTATTGTTACGAATACTGCTTTCTTTTATAATTTTAAATTTTAAATATTAACAAAAATGGCTAAAGAAGTAGCTGGATTAATCAAATTACAGATTAAAGGTGGCGCTGCAAATCCTTCCCCTCCCGTAGGTCCTGCATTGGGTTCTAAGGGTATCAACATTATGGGTTTTTGCAAGGAGTTCAACGCCCGTACCCAGGATAAGGCTGGTAAAGTATTGCCAGTTGTCATCACTTACTACAACGATAAGTCGTTCAGCTTTATAATCAAAACTCCTCCAGCAGCAGTGCAGTTGATGGAAGCAGCCAAGATTAAGAGTGGTTCTGGCGAGCCTAACCGCAAGAAAGTTGCATCAGTAACTTGGGAGCAGGTCAAGACTATTGCAGAAGATAAAATGGCAGATCTCAACTGTTTTACAGTAGAGAGCGCAATGAAGCTTATCGCTGGTACAGCACGTAGTATGGGTATTACCGTAAAGGGTGACTTCCCCGGTTAATAATTTTAAACTTCAAAAGTAAAAATGAGTAAACTGACAAAAAATCAGAAATCAGTAGCTGAGAAGGTTGAACTAGGAAAGGCATACACTTTACAGGAGGCATCATCACTTGTTAAGGAAATTACCACAACAAAGTTTGACGCTTCACTTGATATCGATATTCGTCTCGGCGTAGACCCACGCAAGGCTAACCAAATGGTTCGCGGCGTGTGTACTTTGCCAAACGGTACCGGTAAGACAACACGTGTGCTTTGCCTCTGTACACCTGATCAGGAAGCTGCCGCTAAGGAAGCTGGTGCTGATTACGTTGGTCTTGACGAATACATCGAAAAGATCAAAGGAGGATGGACAGAAATTGATGTAATCATCACGATGCCATCTTGTATGGGTAAAGTTGGTCCTTTGGGACGTGTACTCGGTCCACGCGGTTTGATGCCAAACCCTAAGAGTGGTACTGTAACAATGGATGTTGCTAAGGCAGTCAAGGACGTTAAGTCTGGTAAGATTGACTTCAAGGTAGATAAGGCTGGTATTATTCACACATCAATCGGTCGTGTAAGTATGACGCCTGAGCAGATTTGCGGTAATGCAAAAGAGTTCATTTCTACTGTTGTTAAATTGAAACCTGCTGCAGCTAAAGGTACATATATCAAGAGTATCTTTATTTCTAGCACAATGAGTAAGGGTATCAAGATTGATCCTAAATCAGCTGAATAACTCTAAAAGTTTTGTAAAATGAAGAAAGAAGTAAAAGATACAATTATCGCTGAACTCGGAGCGAAACTGAAAGAATATCCTCATTTCTACCTTGTAGACGTTACAGGTTTGAATGCAGAGGCTACCAGCAACCTCCGTCGTAAGTGCTTCAAGAGCGAAATTAAAATGGTTGTTGTGAAGAACAATCTTCTCCACAAGGCATTCATCGCATCTGATATTGATTTTGAACCTATGTACGGTTCTTTGAAAGGCAATACTGCTGTTATGTTCACACAGACAGCTAACGTGCCTGCAAAACTCCTGAAGGAATATAAGAAGGAAGGCATTCCTGCACTCAAGGCTGCATACGCTGAAGAGTCTATTTTCATCGGAGCTGACAAACTCGAAGAACTGGCAGCACTCAAGAGCAAGAACGAACTTATCGGCGACGTTTTGGCATTGCTGCAGTCTCCGGCAAAGAACGTTGTTTCTGCTCTACAATCTGGCGCAAACACCATCCACGGTGTGCTCAAGACTTTAGGCGAGCGTCCTGAATAAATTATAAAGTCAAAAGTTACAGTTTATAAAGAATTAAAAATAAATATTTAGAATAAAATGGCAGATATTAAAGCTATTGCAGAAGAGTTGGTAAACCTCACTGTTAAGGAAGTAAACGAGTTGGCAACAGTCCTCAAGGACGAGTACGGAATTGAACCTGCTGCTGCGGCAGTTGCAGTTGCTGGTCCTGCAGCCGGTGCTGCTGCTGGTGGTGAAGCTGCTGCTGAGAAGACTGACTTCGACGTAGTTCTCACAGACGCTGGTGCAAGCAAACTCAAGGTTGTTAAGGTAGTTAAGGAAGCTTGTGGTCTTGGCTTGAAGGAAGCTAAGGACCTCGTTGACGGCGCACCTTCTACATTGAAGGAAGGCGTTGCTAAGGACGAAGCTGAAAACTTGAAGAAGCTCATCGAAGCTGAAGGTGCTAAGGTTGAGTTGAAGTAATAAAACTTCAAGGTGATTTATGATTCAAGCAGACTGCTTTTAGTTTAAATCACGAAAGAAACAATATGGTTAGGATTTACCAAGTAGGTGAGTCCTAACCTTTTTATGTCTTCTGACATTTTATTTCAGGATATTGAGGTCTGTTGAATAGATGCTCGTATTCTTTTTTAAAAACAATTTATGGCAACAGAGAATAAACCCAGAGTAAACTTCGCCAGTGTGCAAAGTCCGTACCCTTATCCGGATTTTCTTGATTTGCAGTTGAAATCGTTCAAGGATTTCTTGCAGTTGGATACACCGCCTGAAGAACGCAAGAATGACGGTTTGTATAAGGTTTTCGTTGAGAATTTCCCTATCACCGATACGCGTAATAATTTCGTTCTTGAGTTCTTGGATTACTATATTGATCCGCCACGCTATACCATTGATGAATGCTTGGAGCGTGGGCTGACTTATAGCGTACCTTTGAAGGCTAAGATGAAACTGTACTGCACGGATCCGGATCACGAGGATTTCGGTACATTTATTCAGGACGTATTCCTTGGCACTATCCCGTATATGTCAAGCAATGGTTCCTTTATTATTAATGGTGCTGAACGTGTAGTTGTTTCACAGTTGCACCGTTCTCCCGGTGTGTTCTTCGGTCAGGGTGTACATGCTAATGGTACCGTACTTTACAGTGCGCGTATTATTCCTTTCAAGGGTTCTTGGATTGAGTTTGCAACCGACATCAACAATGTGATGTATGCTTACATTGACCGTAAGAAGAAGTTGCCGGTAACCACGATGCTTCGTGCGATTGGTTACGAAACAGATAAGGACATTCTCCAGTTGTTCGACCTTTGTGAAGAAGTAAAGGTAAATAAGAAGAACATCAAGGCAGTTCTCGGTAGAAAACTTGCCGGTAATGTGATGAAGAGCTGGAACGAGGACTTCGTTGATGAAGATACTGGCGAATTGGTATCTATTGAGCGTAATGAAGTCGTTATTGACCGTGAAACAGAAATCACGGAGGATAATATTGATATTATTCTTGAAAGTGGTGTATCTTCAATCTTGTTGCACAAGGACGAGGATGCAGCTAATAAGTTCTCTATTATCTTCAACACGCTTGCCAAGGATCCGAGCCACTCTGAAATAGAGGCCGTGAACTATATCTACCGTCAGCTCCGCAATGCTGATGCGGCTGATGATGCAAGTGCGCGTGAAGTGTTCCAGAACCTGTTCTTCTCAGATAAGCGTTACGACCTTGGCGAAGTAGGTCGTTACCGTATTAACAAGAAGTTAGGTCTTGACACGGATATGGATACGCGTGTCCTGACTAAGGATGATATAGTTGAGATTATCAAGTATCTCATTAATCTTATTAATTCAAACGCTACTGTCGATGATATCGACCACTTGTCAAACCGTCGTGTCCGTACAGTAGGCGAGCAGTTGGCAAATCAGTTCTCTATTGGTTTGGCTCGTATGAGCCGTACAATCCGTGAACGTATGAATGTACGCGACAATGAAGTGTTCCAGCCAACGGACTTGATTAATGCGAAGACTATTTCCAGCGTTATCAATTCATTCTTCGGCACAAATCCTCTGAGCCAGTTTATGGACCAGACAAACCCATTGGCGGAGGTTACGCATAAGCGTCGTCTTTCGGCTCTCGGTCCCGGTGGTCTTTCTCGTGAGCGTGCAGGTTTCGAGGTTCGCGACGTACACTATACGCACTATGGTCGTCTTTGTCCTATTGAGTCTCCTGAAGGTCCTAACATCGGTTTGATTTCTTCACTCTGTCTCTATGCAAAGATTAACGATCTCGGTTTTATTGTTACTCCGTACCGTAACGTTGCAGATTCCAAGGTTGATTTGGCAAACGAGAACGTTGTTTACCTCACGGCTGAAGAAGAAGAAGACAAGCTCATCGGACAGGGTAATGCTCCTTTGAATCCTGATGGAACGTTTATCCGTACATTCGTTAAGTGCCGTCAGGATGCAGACTATCCTGTGGTAGCTCCGGGCGAAGTGGATTTGATGGACGTTGCTCCTCAGCAGATTGCATCTGTCTCTGCCGGTTTGATTCCATTCTTGGAGCACGATGACGGACACCGTGCGCTGATGGGTTGTAATATGATGCGTCAGGCAGTTCCATTGCTTCATAATGATGCACCTATTGTAGGTACAGGTCTTGAAAAGCAGGTATGTGAGGATTCACGTACAATGATCACTGCCGAAGGAGATGGTGTTATTGAATATGTTGATGCAACAACAATCCGTATTCTGTATGACAGAACAGAAGATGAAGAATTTGTAAGTTTCGAGCCTGCATTGAAGGAGTACCGTATTCCTAAGTTCCGTCGCACAAACCAAAATATGGTTGTAGACCTTCGTCCAATTTGCGACAAGGGGCAGCGTGTTAAGGCGGGAGACATCCTGACCGAAGGTTACGCAACCGAGAATGGCGAATTGGCACTTGGTAGAAACCTTCTTGTGGCTTATATGCCTTGGAAGGGCTATAACTATGAAGATGCTGTCGTTCTTTCAGAGCGTATGGTTCGTGAAGACGTGCTTACTTCTGTTCACGTTGATGAATACTCACTCGAGGTTCGTGAAACAAAGCGTGGTGTTGAAGAATTTACAAACGATATTCCTAACGTAAGTGAAGAAGCTACAAAGGATCTTGATGAGAATGGTGTTATCCGTATCGGTGCTCGTGTAGAACCGGGCGATATTATGATTGGTAAGATTTCTCCAAAGGGAGAGAGCGACCCTTCACCGGAAGAGAAGTTGCTTCGTGCAATCTTCGGCGACAAGGCTGGCGATGTTAAGGATTCTTCTTTGAAGGCAAACCCATCATTGAGTGGTGTTGTTATTGATAAGAAGTTGTTTGCCCGTGCCATCAAGACACGTGAGAGCAAACGTCAGGACAAGGCGATTCTTCAGAAGATTGATGAGGAGCACGAAGCAAAAATCAATGATTTGAAGGATATTTTGGTAGATAAGCTCCTTTCTTTGACAGAAGATAAGGTATCGCAAGGTATTAAAGACTACTCAAATGCTGAAATCATTACCAAGGGCAGCAAGTTTACTGTTGCGGCTTTGAAGAACCTTGATTACGAAGGTATTCAGTCAAGTGGTTGGACTGAGAACGAACATACAAACTTCCTTATCCAACAGTTGATTATGAACTTCATCCGTAAGTACAAGCAGATGGATGCTGAATTGAAGCGTAAGAAGTTTGCTATTACCATCGGCGACGAACTTCCATCGGGCGTACTTCAGATGGCTAAGGTTTATATTGCCAAGAAGCGTAAGATTCAGGTCGGCGATAAGCTTGCCGGTCGTCACGGTAACAAAGGTATCGTTTCCAAGGTTGTTCGTACGGAGGATATGCCGTTCCTCGAGGATGGTCGTCCTGTCGATTTGGTATTGAACCCGTTGGGTGTGCCTTCACGTATGAACCTCGGTCAGATATTCGAGGCTATCCTCGGTGCTGCCGGACGTACTCTTGGTGTTAAGTTTGCTACACCTATCTTTGATGGTGCGAAACTCGACGACTTGAAGGAATGGACCGACAAGGCAGGCTTGCCACGCCTCTGCTCTACCTATATGTATGATGGCGAAACTGGTGAGAAGTTCGACCAGCCGGCTACCGTAGGTGTAACCTACTTCTTGAAGCTCGGTCACATGGTTGAAGACAAGATGCACGCACGTAGCATTGGTCCGTACTCTCTTATTACACAACAGCCACTTGGTGGTAAGGCACAGTTTGGTGGTCAGCGTTTCGGAGAAATGGAAGTCTGGGCTATCGAGGCATTCGGTGCTTCACACGTTCTTCAGGAAATCTTGACTATCAAGTCCGATGATGTTGTAGGCCGTTCTAAGGCATACGAGGCCATCGTGAAGGGCGAACCTATGCCGACACCGGGTATTCCAGAGTCGTTGAACGTATTACTTCACGAACTCCGTGGTCTTGGATTGAGCATCAAACTTGATTAATTTGAACACCCCAAAATTAAATAAAAATGGCTTTTAAGAAAGATAATAAGGTTAAGAGTAATTTTAACAAGCTCACTATTGGTCTTGCTTCTC
Source organism: Prevotella sp. HUN102 (assembly GCF_000688375.1). Classification (NCBI taxonomy): domain Bacteria; kingdom Pseudomonadati; phylum Bacteroidota; class Bacteroidia; order Bacteroidales; family Prevotellaceae; genus Prevotella; species Prevotella sp. HUN102. Next base: position 1,192,055 of record NZ_JIAF01000004.1, read on the forward strand.
CAGAAGAAATCCTTGAGAACTCTTTTGGCGAGGTAACCAAGCCTGAAACTATTAATTACCGCACCTACAAGCCTGAACGTGATGGTTTGTTCTGTGAGCGCATCTTCGGTCCTACAAAGGATTATGAATGTGCCTGTGGTAAGTACAAACGTATCCGTTATAAAGGAATCGTTTGCGACCGTTGTGGTGTTGAGGTTACAGAAAAGAAAGTGCGCCGTGAACGTGCCGGACACATCGAGTTGGTTGTGCCGGTTGCTCACATTTGGTATTTCAGAAGTCTTCCTAACAAGATGGGTTATCTGTTGGGTCTTCCGACAAAGAAGCTCGATGCAGTGGTTTATTACGAAAAGTATATCGTAATCCAACCGGGTGTTGTGGAAGGAATGAAGAACGCCGATTCTGATGAAGAACTGAACGGTTCTCATAAGTTCGACCTCTTGTCAGAAGACGAATATATCGACATTATCGACAACAGACTTCCGGAAGGAAACGAACGTCTTGAAAACAGCGACCCGAAGAAGTTTATTGCCAAGATGGGTGCAGAGGCTATCTATGACCTCCTGATGGACATCGACCTCGACAGACTGGCTGGCGAACTCCGCGACCGTGCTACAACAGATTCAAGCCAACAGCGTAAGACTGAAGCCTTGAAGCGTTTGCAGGTTGTAGAGGCATTCCGTCAGTCGCAGGGCGTAAACCGTCCGGAATGGATGATTATGAAAATTGTCCCTGTAACGCCTCCGGAACTGCGTCCATTGGTGCCGCTTGATGGTGGTCGTTTTGCAACTTCAGACTTGAACGACCTCTATCGTCGCGTTATCATCCGTAACAACCGTTTGAAGCGATTGATGGAAATTAAGGCTCCCGAGGTTATTCTCCGTAATGAGAAGCGTATGCTTCAGGAAGCCGTAGACTCACTCTTCGACAACAGCCGCAAGTCATCTGCCGTCAAGAGTGAAAGCAACCGTCCTTTGAAGTCTCTTTCCGATTCATTGAAGGGTAAGCAGGGACGTTTCCGTCAGAACCTCCTCGGTAAGCGTGTTGATTATTCTGCTCGTTCGGTTATCGTTGTAGGTCCTGAATTGCAGATGGGCGAGTGCGGACTTCCTAAGTTGATGGCAGCCGAACTCTACAAGCCGTTCATTATCCGTAAGCTCATCGAGCGCGGTATCGTGAAGACCGTGAAGAGTGCCAAGAAGATTGTAGACCGTCGCGAACCGGTTATCTGGGATATTCTTGAGAATGTGATGAAGGGTCATCCTGTTCTCTTGAACCGTGCTCCTACACTTCACCGTCTCGGTATTCAGGCATTCCAACCTAAGATGATTGAAGGTAAGGCTATTCAGTTGCATCCGTTGGCTTGTACGGCGTTCAATGCCGACTTCGACGGCGACCAGATGGCTGTCCACCTCCCATTGAGCAATGAGGCTGTTCTCGAAGCTCAGGTGCTGATGCTTCAGAGCCACAATATCCTGAATCCGGCGAATGGTGCTCCTATTACCGTTCCTTCACAGGATATGGTGCTCGGTCTCTACTATATTACCAAAATCCGTCCGGGTGCAAAGGGTGAAGGTCTTTCTTTCTACGGATCAGAAGAAGCAATTATTGCCTACAATGAAAAGCGTTGCGACCTCCACGCACAAGTGAAGGTGGTCGTTGATGACTTGGTAGACGGCAAACTCCAGAAGCGTACCGTGGAAACATCTGTTGGTCGTGTAATCGTTAATCAGATAATTCCGACAGAAGTAGGATTCTTCAACGGCATCATTTCCAAGAAATCTCTCCGTGGTCTTATTGCCGACGTAATCAAGGCCGTAGGTATGGCACGTGCGTGTGCATTCCTCGATGGCATTAAGAACCTTGGTTACCGTATGGCTTACGTTGCAGGTCTTTCGTTCAACCTCGACGATATCATTGTACCTGCCGAAAAGGTAGACATCGTAGGCAAGGGTCAGGAAGAGGTTGATCAGGTAAAGGCTAACTACGAAATGGGTTTCATTACCGACAAGGAACGTTACAATCAGGTTATTGATGCGTGGACACACGTAAACAATAATTTGAAGCAGAGTGTTATGAAGCACATGATCGAGGACGATCAGGGTTTCAACGCCGTGTATATGATGCTTGATTCGGGTGCCCGTGGTTCTGCCGACCAGATTGCACAGTTGGCAGGTATGCGTGGACTGATGGCCAAGCCTCAGAAGGCAGGTGCTGAAGGTGCGCAGATTATTGAAAACCCAATCCTTTCTAACTTTAAGGAAGGTATGTCGGTGCTCGAGTACTTTATTTCTTCACACGGTGCCCGTAAGGGTCTTGCCGATACGGCTATGAAAACTGCCGATGCCGGATACCTCACACGTCGTTTGGTAGACGTTTCTCACGATGTTATCATCACGGAAGAGGATTGTGGCTCACTCCGCGGTTTGGAATGCCGTGCATTGAAGAGCGGCGATGAAATTGTTGCTTCATTGTACGAGCGAATCCTCGGCCGTGTATCTGTTCACGACGTTATACATCCGACAACTGGTGTACTCATCGTTGCTTCAGGCGAAGAAATCAACGAGGCTAAGGCTAAGGCTATCGACGAGTCTCCGCTTGAAATGGTTGAAATCCGTTCTGTGCTCACTTGCGAAAGTAAGAAGGGCGTTTGTCAGAAGTGCTACGGCCGTAACCTTTCTACTGCCCGTATGATTCAGTTGGGCGAAGCGGTCGGAGTCATTGCTGCTCAGGCTATCGGTGAACCCGGTACACAGCTTACACTGCGTACATTCCACGCCGGTGGTGTTGCAGGTAACGCTGCTGCCAATGCCTCTATCGTTGCCAAGAACGACTGCCGTATCGAGTTGGAAGAAGTTCGTACTGTACCATTTATTGATGAAGACGACAAGAACTGCGAAAAGATTGTCAGCCGTCTCGGAGAAATCCGTTTCGTAGACACAAATACTGATATCGTACTCCTCACAGACAGTATTCCTTATGGTAGCACACTCTACTTCAAGAGTGGCGACAAGGTAAAGAAGGGCGAACTCATTGCTAAGTGGGACCCGTTCAATGCCGTTATCGTAAGCGAATATGCAGGTGTTCTGCGTCTGCACGATGTAATCGAAAATGTAACTTATAAGGCTGAAACCGACGAGGCTACCGGTCTTACGGAGCGTATTATCACTGAATCACGCGATAAAACGAAGGTTCCGACGGTAGACGTTGTCAAGATTGGTGCCAAGAAGGGTGCCGACGGTCAATATGCACCTGAAGACATTCTCGGTACATACAACCTGCCGGTGGGCGGGCACCTTGAGCAGATTGTTCAGGACGGTGCAGAAATCAAGTCGGGTACTACACTCGTTAAGATTCCTCGTTCAGTCGGTGGTGCAGGTGATATCACCGGTGGTCTCCCACGTGTAACCGAGTTGTTCGAAGCCCGCAACCCATCCAATCCGGCTGTCGTTTCTGAAATCGACGGTGAGGTAACAATGGGTAAGGTAAAGCGTGGTAACCGTGAGATTATCATAACCTCGAAGACCGGCGAACAGCGCAAGTACCTTGTAAGTCTCGCTAAGCAGATTCTCGTACAGGAACACGATGCTGTGCGTGCTGGTACTCCACTTTCCGATGGTATTACTACTCCGGCAGACATCCTTTCCATCAAGGGGCCTACTGCCGTTCAGGAATACATCGTTAATGAAGTTCAGGACGTGTATCGTTTGCAGGGTGTGAAAATCAACGACAAGCATTTTGAGATCATCGTGCGTCAGATGATGCGCAAGGTTCGTGTCGACGAGCAGGGCGATACCACATTCCTCGAGCAGGAATTGGTTGATAAGCTCGACTTTGCCGAAGAGAACGACCGTATCTGGGGCAAGAAGGTTGTAACAGACCCGGGAGATTCAGAAAACTGCTACAAGGGACAGATTATCTCCGTTCGCAAGCTGCGTGATGAGAACTCCAGTCTCAAGCGTCGCGACCTCAAGCTCGTTCAGGTTCGTGATGCCGTTCAGGCAACGGCAACACAGATGTTGCAGGGTATTACCCGTGCTGCCCTCGGAACAAAGAGCTTTATGAGTGCCGCTTCTTTCCAGGAAACAACCAAGGTGCTCAACGAAGCTGCAATTCGCGGCAAGAGCGATATGCTCGAGGGTATGAAGGAAAATGTCATCTGCGGCCACCTTGTGCCTGCCGGTACCGGTCTCCGCCAGTGGCAGAAGCTCATTGTTGGTTCCAAGGAAGAGCACGTTCGCATCGAAGCAAACAGAAAGAACGTTCTTGACTTTGCCGACAAGGATGTCAGCGAATAATGGAAACGGCTGACTAATATTAGTTGGTACATATAAGAAGGTCCGATTGACACATTGTCAATCGGACCTTTTTTGTTTTCCTTCTCTTCTGAAGTTAAATCAATTAGCATTTGTCAAAATGATAGTCTTGATAAGTCAATGATTCTCTTTTAGAGATATTGTTATAGTCTGATTGTGCAAAATCTGACTTTATAATAATTAGGAATGATCATTAAAAAATCTGATATATATAGAAAGTTTATCAGATATTCATATAGTTTGATTTTCTGCAAAAATATACTTTTCTTCAATCTTGAAAGGCTCTGTAAGTAATGTTTTATCAAAGAAGCATAATTGAATTTTATCAACTTTCCCTAACATCATCTTTTTACCGGGAAATTTTATGTCGATATCTTTGTAGGTTTTTGGATTGGGCCAAGCCCTAATAGCTTTGTATTTAAAGGTATCGAGATTCTTTAAATATGAAAGTACTACTGGAACACTTATTTTCTTAAGTCCTCTTTGTTCCAAAATGTATCTTGCACATTCTACAAATTCATCAAAATGCTTAGAGACGCCTAATAAATCATATAATAATGGAGAGTGTTGGTCGTATGTTGTTTTACAGATAATATACCCTTTTCTCTTATAGACAGAATTCCCCCACCAATGGGCATCTGTTATTCTAGTATCCCAAAAGTAGTAACCCTCACCAAGCCACGGCTCCTTAATTCCATCTTTTAAGGAACCGTCAGGGTTGCATTTGGAACAGAAATATGGTCCGTGGCGTTCAACTTCTGCTTCATTTTCACGGTATTCAAGAGTTTGAAATATTTCCGTACGTAGCATATCGTTATTCTTCAATAACCTCAGTATGTTTTTTCAAATCGTCTGTAAGTCCCATAAGATTGATAGTAGGCAAAACTACTGGTCGCACGTTTGCTTGTAGAGATAGGGTGCTGACGAATGCTCTGATGTATGGAAATATTATGGCAAGGCTATTTGGATAAAAATAATCAGGTATGTCATTTATAGATACGTTTTTATCAAATGTAAAGAAAGCCTTGCACGAAACTTTTACAACCTCTGTATTTGATTCTTTGCATTCTATTACCACGTCAAAGTCTAGTTCATAACACGTCTTCTTCACAAAGAACTTTCCTTTGGGAGTAAAAGATACATTCAACTCGGCTTCATCGGGAATATTGAAATCTAAAGATGCCTTGGTAAAATGATATGAGTCGAATTTAAATGCTGTTTTTTCCATTTTTTTATTTTATGCTGCTAAACAATACAAGGCATCGGCTGCTATTTCATTATTGGTTATAGCTGCTGACACGTCAAATTTATGTGCCTCTGATTTCTTTTCCAAAATTGAATACGATACCTCTATACCAAAACTTTTCCTTACAAAGTTTGCATATTCAAAGACATCAGGACCTATCTCATTAAGATATTCCCTATCTTTCCAATCACTATCTAGTATCTCTTTTGGTGTATTTTCAAAATATTTTTTTAGACTTTCAAGAAGATTTCCCATAACTGAATTCGTTTAATGATTGTTGAAATTTTCTTTATACTGCTATTCAAAGTACAAAAGTACAAAAAATCCATAGTATGCAAGTGCTTTTACTTGTTTTGTTACTTGTGTATATGAAGATTTAACATTAGTGTAGCATAAAATGCCGTCATAATGTTTTTTTATTTACTTTTCATAATCCCTGTTTGCGTATCCCTGTGGTTGAGCCGTCTGTCGATAGCTTTATACTTCCGTCCGTATTCCAGTTTCCACGATACATTGAAGTTGATGAGATTGCCGTAATCGCTCCCACGCATTCTGATGTCCTTCGACACATACCGGTTCAGGATATTCGTGTGCTGCATCTGGGGATGCGCCATCAGGGGATTCTGCCAATAGAGCGAGAGAGTCAGGTTGCCCGTTCTGTAACCTGCTCCTACATAGATGGCTGCTGCCTGATGCGACATCGTTTCTCCCTCCACGAACTTCCAACCGTTGTCGGCGTATGCGCTTACCGACCATTTGCCCAGATACGCCTCGATGCTTGCCGAGAGGTTATAAGCCGTGAGATAATGTTTGTAGTCGAAGCCTTTGTTCAGGAATCTGAAGAGCATAATATTCGTGGAACACGCCAGTTTCTCGGGAATCAGGTCGTATCGGAAATAGTTTCCGGCATAGAACATCTCTATCCTTTTCTGATTCAGTTGTGAATAGAGAAACTGATTGTCCGGAGTCCTTTCATAGTGCGACATATTCGGATTGGAGTTGTTGCGATAGTGAATGCTCAGCATATTCGTCAGTCGTGGCTTGTATAGTTCCAGCGACAGCGTATGGTTCACCACCTTGTTCGGCTCTATGTTCGGATTCCCCACACGCCATTCCCTGCTGTTTTCGCGGATTCTCGTGTTGCTGATCATCGCTATTTTCGACAGATGTTCGTTGATTTCAAAAGTGTAGCGAAGGTTCAGGCTTGGCGTAAGAGAATAGCCCAACGAGAATTTCGGACGGAAAAGCCAGTAGTTGTATCTGTCTTTCGCCTGCCGGTATCGGATGTTTGTAACGCCGAGCCCGGCCACATAAGATAGCTTCTCCCAATTTCCTTTTGCTTCTCCAAACAGATAGTACTGCTGATTGTGCATCTGATTCAGCGAACTCACGTCGCCCGAATATTCATTTCTCGTGTATTTTATGTCGTGTTGCAGACCGAGCGAGAGCGTGAAAGATTTCAACTGGTTTTCGTAGATGGCTTCCGTGTGAAGCGACCACGTTCTGCCGTCCACGGAAAAGCGATAGGGAACACCTTCGTCCTGAAACACCTTTCCTTTGGTTGCAATGCTCGTCCCTACTGCATTCGCCGTAATGCTTTGCCGTTTTCCCAGTTTATGGTAGAAATATAAATCCAGCACAGGCGTGAAACTTCTTTCGCTTTCCCATTGGTTCGTCAGTTGTTTCGTCTGTCCTTCCGTGAGCAGCCTGAGTGCGTCGTCGCCCGGGCTGTTGTTCAAATCCGTTGAGAAAGCAGCCTGAAACACGTAATTCGCAGAATCAGCCAAATTGTATTTCATTTGCAACGAGTTGTTGAAATACCGTGCCCTGTTGCTTACGGTGGTTCTTTCCACCTTGTAATGCGTATTGTCGTTCAGCAGATAGTCGGCTTTCTCGGTATAATCGTTTCCCTTGAAATCCTGATACCCGAAGTTGTAGGTCAGCGCAAATTCGGAATCCTTATGGTTCAGTTTTCCGTAGGCGGTATTGTTGCCATTTACGGCAGACAGCGAATTGCTCAAGTCCACTCCAATCACTCCGCCACTGTCTTTTCTCATCGTCCTAATGTTGATTACATACCCGATGTCCTGACCATAGCGGACGCCCGGATTGTCGATGAAATCGATGTTTTTTACAAGTTTCGGGTCTAAAGTGAGCAAATCTTCCTTGGCTGCAATCGTTCCGTTTATGCGCAACTGTACGCTTCCGTTATTTCCTATTGCCGTGATGGTGTGCAGTACATTATCAACGCGAATGCGGGGCAGAGCCAATTTTGAGAGCAGACTATATCCGTTCGTGGCAGCTTCCCTCTGTGCCGTTGAGGGAATAATCAGTTTTCCGTCGGGCTTTGCTATGATTCTCGCCTGTTCAATGGTAATCTCTTCCATTTCCACCGACTTCTGAACGGTCTTCAGGCTGTCGTTGTTGGAAGGATTCTGGTTTTGTGCATTGACATTCATTGCCATTGCCATAGTGGTAAATAAGATAATCAACTGTTTCATCTTTATCGCTTTTATTGGTTGCGGCAAAGATAAAAAATAGTGGGAAAAGTATTCAAAAATCAGTCTGACAACTGTCTGACATTCGATGAAATCGCAGTTTATTCTCCAATTTGGGATAGGAAAACAATGAAAACTCTCACAGAAAGCACAGGCTCTCTCCTCATTCCTGACCACAGAGAGGGCGAAGCCTTCAAGGATGACACAGATGCCTGATGGAAAGATTGAGCATTTATCCTGCAGCAGACGTTTACATAAAGAAATCTGTGGGTTTCTTGAAGGCTTTGCCTTCTCTGTGCCTAAAGCCTTCTCTGTGCTTCTGTGAAGTCTGTGAGAAGTTTAGAAAAATGAAGGCTGAATATTTTCAGAAGTATCTTGTGCCGCCTTGATTCAGTCTTATCCCGAACGGAAATAGTTTATCGTCTCTCCAGTCTATATTCTTTTCCCCTCTCGTTCACGATGCTTACCTTTCCCCGTTCTTCCAGTATGGGTTTTATTCTGCGAATCAGCGTGTAGAGCGTTTCGGACGCATCGGGCTTCTTAGGCCAGAGGCACTCGCAGATTTCCTGTTTTGAAACCGAATAGTTGCTTTTCTTGAAGAACAGCCGCATCAGCTCGGTCTGCATCGGAGTCAATGAAATAGGAGAGTTGTTCAGGTCGCAGAACACACACGTTTCTTCGTTATAAATCAATCCACCGAAAACGGCCTTTCCCCTATGGTTCTTCTTGACAAAGAAATACGATGCAGATAGCCAGACGAGAGCAAGCAGAAGGAGGAAAGAACTCAGCTTTTGATCGGACAATCCCCATATCGTGGCAAAACTGCAAGTGGAAACGCCCTGAAAGGCAACAGACTGACTGCCGTTTCCTTTCCATTCTATTTTCTCGCTGCACAGAGCCTTCGGCGTGGTGTTCTGTGCATACGATACGAACGATTCGTCTTTCAGGGCTTCTATCTTCAGGTTGTTCCTGTAATTTATGATTGTATCGGGCGTTATCCACCTGTCCTGTTGGCTTTCCATCGTCAGTTCCAATGCCCGGTTCATATCGTCGATGATGCTGACCTTTGCAGCATTGTAGCTGTCGAGGCTTGTAAGGCCTGCCGAAAGCACGAGAATAAGGAATACAATGATAGAATGATAAGGTTTCATAAGCAGTCTCGGTTGAATTGGTTTACGGATAGCAAAGTTAGGAAATATTCCTTTAAATTCCAAGCATTTTTATACAAGAAAATTGTATATGCAGCATTGTTATCCTACTGTGCGATGATTGCCTTGCATTCTTGCGATAACTGCAAGGCGTTTTTACGAAGAATGGAGCGCGTTTTTCGCAAAAATGGAGTGGAGTTATAAATGCTTGATATTCTGATGTTTATAGATTGGAAATCTTTTTCTTTCCCTTGCATATTTATGCAAAGGGAGAAATGGAATCTCTGGCTTTGTAAAAGCTGAAGCCGTAGCTGGGCGGATGATGAGGGAACGATGTAGCAGCAAAAGCGCAGAAATATCAAAGATTTTGCAGTGTCCCTGATTAAAAATATTTAAAAATACATCTTTATTGTTAAAAATGTTAAACGGGGGCGAAGTTAAATAATTACAACTATTTTTACACTCCATTTAACTTAACTTGACTCAATAAATCAGAAAGAAATGATATTTTATCATTGCGAAAACGATTTGAGTGAAAGCGAAATTAGAGAGGATAAGTTTATAGAATTAATCATTATAATATAAAGAAAAGATGAAAAAAAAGTACATTAAACCAGAAGGCAGCTTGACGGTTTTGAAAATGGAGGGATTGTTGTATTCTCATAGTATTGACAAAGTTAATAATGATCCTAATAATCCTAAACCGTCGGACGAAATCGTTGATCCAAATACTGCCGAAGGCAAGCCTTTTAGTGGTTTCGATTATCCGGAATTTGAGGATTAAAGCAGGCGTATCTCTGTTCTTAGTAAATTGGAGTCAGACCATATATCGTATTTCATAGAGAGTAATAAAATAGGGATTCTCTTTCTGCAAATGTCCTGCTGCATCAACTGATGTTTTGGAGTGGGAAAGAGAAAACAAGACTGACATAGAAGTTATAACAAAATCAAATAAGTAATGAATAAAGTATTATCAAGAGCATTTGGAAAAATAATGCTCGCTGTGCTTTTTTTAGGCATATCATATTCTGTTGAAGCTAAATTGCCGGATGGTGTCATCAAATTTGCTTCATCAGCATTGTTGGGAGGAAACTTAGATGAATTCCCAGAAGGAACTACGTGGTATAGAATTAACCTCGACGGCTATCCACTTTCTGCCAAGTATTATGTAAGTATCACGGGTGGTTTTGGACACGCTTTTTCAATGGACGACGATAGATATAGTCAGGATGATAATGACCTTTGGTGTGTTGTGGAATATCAGCCCGGTTCAGGTTACTATTATCTTCTAAATAAGAAAATGGGACCGAAGTTATTTTTAACTTCGTATGGTACATATCAACAAGTTTATCCGAATATGGACAAATATGATAAGAATGCTTCCTGTTTTTATATGGACTATTTTGCACCTTCTGACCAAGATAAACAGCCTACCATCTTGATAGCAAATTATAAGAATTCTTCTGAGTTTTTGGGTAGAATGTCATACCAAAGCAATGCCACGGTCAAGGATTTCTGGTTGGCAAATACGCAGCATGGTATTACGACAGGAGGAGGAGCAAATGCCGCATACAAAGATCCCAAAACCCATTTCCACTTTTTCGAAGTCCCGGTTTTAACCGATAAGGAAAAAAATCAGGCGGAAGCCTATATTTCAAGCCAAAAGATGGTGGGTGGTTTCCCAAGCGAAAATGTGAAGGAATTGGAAATAGCTTATAAGAATTACAAGGACAAGCCAAACAATCCGGAAACGGTAGAGAAGCTGCGCATAGAACTCAAGAAACTGATTGAGGACAAGGAGCATCGCATCAAGTTTGCTCCGGGCTACTATCGCCTCCGCAATGCCGACCGCAGATTCAACGGCAAGACTGGACGTGTGATCTATACCGACTATGAGGGCAAGATTAAGTGGGGACTGTCTGACTCCACAAAGGTAGACAAGTTCTGGGAAGTAAAGCAGGTAAGCGGAACTTCCTATACGGTGCAGAACCCTAACACGGTTACCAACATCACTTCTGCAACCAAGGGTTTGCAGACATCGGGCAACCTCACGATTGAAGAGTTGAGCATCGACGATTATCCCGGCCACTTCAAGCTCTCAGGACAAGGCGAGGTGTTGCACGCTGCGGGTCATTCTACGGGAGAAGGCAAAGCCGGCGAAGTTATTAACTATACATACAATTCTGGGGATATTTCTTTTGAATATGAAAAGGGTGGACAGAAAATCAACATAGATCAGGCGTCTGTTTGGTATCTCGAGCCTATCACGTTTATCAACATTCCTGTAAAGAAACGCTATTCCACATTCTATTTCCCATTTGCTGTGGAAGTGAAGCTGAGCGGCAAACTCACACAGAATGGTTTCTACATCTACAAGCCGGTGAAGGAATATCCATATTTGGTAAAGGTGCAGGCTGTTCCGAGAGAGAGCGTTCTCCCCGCAAAGGTGCCTGCCATCTTCGAGTCGGAAGAGGTTTATCAGTCTGGAGAAGCCAAGACCTTCAGCCTTCCTATCAAGTTCGGTTACACCGAAACGATGGAATCGATAGACGGTGGTATCTGGCAGGGAACGCTCGTGCCATCGCAGCAGCCGGAAGGCATCTATATAATGAAGACCGGCAGTCAGGGCTCTGCTTTCTATCGCACAACGATGGCGGGAAAAGTGCCTGCCAACAAGGTGTTCCTCAAGAATACTGCTGCCGCTGCCGGCGCAAAAGATTATTTGTCCTTCAGTGTGGAAGACAGAAACACAACCGGCATTCAGAGCATCGGTGAGCTGAGTGTTGCCGAAGAAGTGGGCGGGCAGAAATACTACGACCTTACCGGTCGCCGCGTAATGAATCCCCGCAAGGGAATCTACATCAACGCACAGGGCAAGAAAATTATCTTTAAGTAAATAAAGGAGATTTGTTACTTTACAATCAAGAAGCCTGAGTTTGGAATAAGCCTCAAACTCAGGCTTCTCTGTAAATGTACTTTCTTCCTCGCATCTTATATTAGCTACACCTTATGTTATATACTCGACTATTATATACCCGAACTCGAGATAAGATTTCAGGTATATTTCTACATAGGTTCGGGAAAGTGGGTGTGAATCTGGTAAATCTGTGAGCGAGAGCCTTTTCAATTTATCCCGAACTCAGGTAAGGAATACTTATAAAGGGACTTCCTCGTCCCCTTGTCCCCTCGTCTCCTTGTTCCCTTGTCCTCTCGTCCTCTTCTTCAATTATCCTCCGAAAAACCTTGCGGTTTTGATGAGAAAGCATTATCTTTGCAAGAAATTATTACCTAAAATTAATTATAACGATGGACAATAACAATCAGAACCCACAGGGCCAGCAGCTTCAAATAGACTTGAGCCCGGAAATCGCAAAAGGTGTTTACAGCAATTTCCAGATAATTTCCCATTCAAAGACCGAGTTTATTTTGGATTTCATTTCAATGTTGCCCGGTATTCCAAAGCCAACTGTCGGCAGCAGAGTAGTGATGGTGCCGGAACACGCAAAGCGTCTTCTTCAGGCTCTGCAGGAGAATGTGGTGCGCTACGAACAGGAGTTCGGCAAGATAGAATTGGAGAATCAGCAGCCGCGCACTGCAACTCCATTCGGCACCGGACACGGGCAGGCTTAATCTCCGGTATTTCTATTTGCTGACAGGCTAACGCTCAGAGTCTGATAGATACTTGGCGTTAAAGAATTATTTCAAAAGCTATATTTTGTTAAAAACAACAAAGTGTAGCTTTTTCCTTTATATATGTATTAGGTGTTTTCGGATAAAGTTTGTACCTTTGCACCCCGAAATACCTTTAAGTTCGCCATAGTATCCGTAGTCGGCTGTGGGAATGGTATAAAGCGTTGATAATAAACAAAATAAATATATAATAATAAAAGATTAAAATTATGCCTACTATTTCACAATTGGTAAGAAAAGGCCGAAAGGACATCGTAGACAAGAGCAAATCTCCGGCGTTGGACAACTGTCCGCAGCGTCGTGGTGTTTGTGTCCGTGTTTACACAACAACTCCTAAGAAGCCTAATTCAGCAATGCGTAAGGTTGCTCGTGTTCGTTTGACAAACCAGAAGGAAGTAAACTCTTACATCCCGGGAGAAGGCCACAACTTGCAGGAGCACAGTATCGTGCTTGTACGTGGTGGTCGTGTCAAGGATCTTCCCGGTGTGCGCTATCACATCGTTCGCGGTACGCTCGATACCGCAGGTGTTGCCAACCGTACACAGCGTCGTTCAAAATACGGTGCTAAGCGTCCAAAGGCAGCTAAGAAGTAAAATACTCGTAGGTTTCCTTCCTCAATTCGTTGATTGGGGAGAGAAACTTTCTTGAGTTTTCAACCCTGCAAGACTAATCGTCGGAGATGGCGGGTAGCTTGAAGGAAAACAAAAGAAATCAACAAGTTTTGCTGGAGAATTGTTTATCACAAGGTTGAGTAAATGTCCAAGAGTGGACTTTGAAGAACGAAAAAGACGACAGCCTCCGCAGAATTTAAACTTTTTAAATAAAAATGAGAAAAGCAAAACCAAAGAAGCGTGTGATCTTACCAGATCCAAAGTTCAACGACCAGAAGGTCTCCAAGTTCGTTAATCACCTTATGTATGATGGAAAGAAGAATACATCATACGAAATCTTCTATGCGGCACTCGATATCGTTGCAGAGAAGACCAAGGAGCAGGAGAAGTCTGCACTCGAAGTGTGGAAGCAGGCTCTCGACAACATTACTCCTCACGTAGAGGTTAAGAGTCGTCGTATCGGTGGTGCAACCTTCCAGGTTCCAACAGAAATTCGTCCGGACCGTAAGGAAAGTGTGTCTATGAAGAATATGATTGCTTTCGCACGCAAGCGTGGAGGCAAGAGTATGGCTGATAAGTTGGCTGCTGAAATTATGGATGCTTTCAACAATCAGGGCGGTGCTTACAAGCGTAAGGAAGATATGCACCGTATGGCTGAGGCTAACCGCGCATTTGCTCACTTCAGATTCTAAACGACATAACTTAACTTATAAGGTAAAAAAAGAAAATGGCAAATCACGATTTACATTTGACGCGTAACATCGGCATTATGGCGCACATTGATGCCGGTAAGACAACAACATCAGAGCGTATCTTGTTCTATACTGGTAAGACTCACAAGATTGGTGAGGTGCACGACGGTGCGGCTACTATGGACTGGATGGCTCAGGAGCAGGAGCGCGGAATCACAATTACATCAGCTGCGACAACTTGTAACTGGAACTATCTCGGCAAGTCTTACAAGATTAACCTGATTGATACTCCGGGACACGTTGACTTTACTGCTGAGGTGGAGCGTTCACTCCGTGTGCTCGACGGTGCTGTTGCTACTTACTCTGCTGCCGACGGTGTTCAGCCACAGTCTGAAACTGTATGGCGTCAGGCTGACAAGTACAATGTACCTCGCGTAGGTTATGTTAATAAGATGGACCGTTCTGGTGCTGACTTCTTCGAGACGGTAAGCCAGATGAGAGATATTTTGGGTGCTAACCCGATCGCTATCCAGATTCCTATCGGCGCAGAAGAGAACTTCAAGGGCGTTATCGACCTTATCAAGATGAAGGCTATCCTCTGGCACGATGAGACAATGGGAGCAAAGTACGATATTGAGGAAATCCCTGCTGAACTGGCTGACGAAGCTGCTGAATGGCGTGAGAAGCTCCTCGAGGGTGCTGCAAACTATGATGATGAAGTAATGGAACTCTACCTCGAGGGTAAGGACGTTCCTGAAGACAAGATCATCGCTGCAATCCGTAAGGGCTGTATCGCAATGGAATGCTGCCCGATGTTGCTCGGTTCTTCTTACAAGAACAAGGGTGTGCAGACTTTGCTCGACTATGTATGTGCATTCTTGCCTTCTCCGGTAGATACAGTTGTTACATTGGGTACAAACCCTGATACTGAAGAAGAGGAAGAGCGCAAGGCTTCAGAAGCTGAACCAACGGCTGCCCTCGCATTTAAGATTGCTACCGACCCATTTATGGGTCGTCTGGTGTTCTTCCGTGTGTACTCAGGTAAGGTTGTGGCAGGTTCATACGTCTACAACCCACGTTCTCGCAAGAAGGAGCGTATCAGCCGTTTGTTCCAGATGAACTCCAACAAGGAAATCCCAATGGAGTCAATCGACGCAGGTGATATCGGTGCAGGTGTAGGTTTCAAGGATATTCGTACAGGTGATACACTTTGCGACGAAGCACATCCAATCGTACTCGAGTCTATGACCTTCCCTGATACTGTGATTTCTATCGCTGTTGAGCCTAAGAGCCAGGCCGATATTGCTAAGCTCGATACTGGTTTGCAGAAGTTGGCAGAAGAAGACCCAACATTTACTGTTCGTACCGATGAGCAGAGTGGCCAGACCATTATCTCTGGTATGGGTGAGCTTCACTTGGATATCATCATCGACCGTTTGAAGCGCGAATTCAAGGTTGAATGTAATCAGGGTAAGCCACAGGTTAATTACAAGGAGGCTATTACCAAGGCAGCTCAGAGCCGTGAGACATACAAGAAGCAGTCTGGTGGTCGTGGTAAGTTCGCTTGTATCGATGTAACTATCGAGCCAAAGGACGAAGACTACAAGGAAGGCGATTTGCAGTTCATCAATGTCGTTAAGGGTGGTAACGTTCCTAAGGAATTCATTCCTTCAGTAGAGAAGGGATTCAAGGACTGCCTCGGCAATGGTGTGCTCGGCGGTTTCCCTATCACAGGTTTGAAGGTTACTCTGACCGATGGATCTTTCCACCCGGTAGACTCTGACCAGTTGTCGTTCGAGCTTGTAGCTCATCAGGCTTTCAAGAAGCTTTGTCCACAGGCTGGTCCTGTCTTGATGGAGCCTATTATGAAGGTTGAGGTAGTTACTCCGGAAGAAAATATGGGTGATGTTATCGGTGACTTGAACAAGCGTCGTGGTCTCGTTCAGGGTATGGACGAAGCTCGTAGCGGTGCACGTGTTGTTAAGGCAATGGTACCGCTGTCGGAAATGTTCGGTTATGTAACAGCTCTCCGTACAATTACTTCAGGTCGTGCTACTTCTTCAATGGAGTACGACCACCACTCTCCGGTTTCTAGCAGCCTTGCTAAGGAAATCCTTGCAGAGCTGAATGGTAACGCAGACTTGATTAAGTAGAAAATATAAAAGGGTAGGGTGGCGTCCTCATAGCGTATGACTCTTATGAGGACGAACCCCTTGCTTAGTATTCATTTAAATAAATTCATTAATTATGAGTCAGAAAATTCGTATTAAGCTCAAGTCTTACGACCACCAGTTGGTTGATAAGTCGGCTGAAAAGATTGTGAAGGCTGTAAAGGCAACAGGTGCCATCGTTAGTGGTCCTATTCCATTGCCTACACACAAGCGTATTTACACAGTAAACCGCTCAACATTCGTTAATAAGAAGTCTCGCGAACAGTTCCAGTTGCAGAACTTCAAGCGTCTCATCGACATCTATAGCTCAACTCCTAAGACGGTTGATGCGTTGATGAAGCTCGAGTTGCCATCAGGTGTTGAAGTGGAAATCAAGGTGTAAGTTTGCACTAATTACGAAAAAAAGAATTTAATTTATTTTTAAAATTAATTGAAATGCCAGGATTATTAGGAAAGAAAATCGGAATGACATCCGTTTTCAGTGCCGACGGTAAGAATGTACCGTGCACTGTTATCGAAGCTGGTCCTTGTGTTGTAACCCAAGTAAAGACAATCGAAAAAGACGGTTACAAGGCTGTTCAGTTAGGTTTCGGCGAAGCTAAGGAGAAGAGAACTTCTAAGCCACAGCAGGGACACTTCAAGAAAGCCGGCACAACACCAAAGAAGCACTTGGCCGAGTTCAAGTTTGATGAGGAGTACAACCTCGGTGACACTATTACCGTAGATTTGTTCGAAGGCGTTAAGTTTGTTGACGTTGTAGGTACATCTAAGGGTAAGGGTTTCCAGGGCGTTGTTAAGCGTCACGGATTCGGTGGTGTAGGTCAATCAACACACGGTCAGGACGACCGCGCTCGTAAGCCGGGATCTATCGGTGCTTGTTCTTACCCAGCAAAGGTGTTCAAGGGTATGCGAATGGGCGGCCAGATGGGCGGCGACAGAGTTACAACCCAAAACCTTCAAGTGTTAAAAGTAATTCCAGAACACAACCTCCTTCTTGTTAAGGGCAGCGTGGCTGGATGCAATGGTTCAACCCTTATAATTAATAAGTAATGGATATTAACGTATTAGATATCAAAGGTCAGGAGACCGGCCGTAAGGTTACTCTTAACGAGAATATCTTCGGAATTGAGCCAAACGATCATGTACTCTATCTTGACGTTAAGCAGTATCTTGCTGACCAACGTCAGGGAACAGCTAAGTCAAAGGAAAGAAGTGAAGTTAAAGGTTCTACACGCAAGCTCGGTCGCCAGAAAGGCGGCGGTGGCGCACGCCGTGGTGATATTAACTCACCGGTTCTCGTAGGTGGTGGTCGCGTTTTCGGTCCGACTCCACGTGATTATAGCTTCAAGCTAAACAAGAAAGTTAAGGTTCTCGCTCGTAAGTCTGCATTGGCTTACAAGGCACAGGAAGCTGCTGTCGTAGTTGTTGAAGATTTCAATTATGACGCTCCAAAGACGAAAGATTTTGTAAACTTTACTAAAAATCTTAAAGTTGATGGCAAGAAAGTGCTTCTCGTTTTGCCAGAAGTAGAGAAAAATGTATATTTGTCAGCTCGTAATTTGAAGAAGGCGAATGTAACAACGGCTGCTCAGGTAAATTCATACGCGGTTTTGAATGCTGACGTGCTTGTTGTGACTGAAAATTCTTTGAAGATTATCGATGAAATCTTAATCAAGTAAAAATAGGAGACAGTAAGAATTATGGGATTTATCATTAAACCAGTGGTCACTGAAAAGATGACCAAGATTACAGACAAGTCTTCTGAGGACAAGACAATCATAGCTCTTAACGAAAAGGCGGCTAAGGCGCATAATGCTACTGCTGAAACTCGCAGCTATGTTGTAAAGAATAAGCGCAATCCTGAAGGTTTGAAGAAGGAGAAGACTGTTTATTCTTATGTTAAGCCTGCACAGCCAAAGTATGGCTTTATCGTTAAGCCAGAGGCCAACAAGCTTGAGATTAAGAAGGAAATCGAGAGCCTGTACAATGTTACAGTAATTGATGTGAATACCGTTCGTTACGCAGGTAAGCGTCAGGCACGCTATACCAAGGCTGGTCTTGTGAAAGGTCAGAAGAACGCATTCAAGAAGGCAATCGTCACTTTGAAGGCTGGCGATACAATTGATTTTTACAGCAATATTTAAATAAAAAATGGCAGTACGTAAATTAAAACCGGTTACTCCGGGACAAAGACACAAGGTTATTGGCACGTTCAAGGAAATTACTGCATCCGTGCCAGAGAAGTCTCTCGTTTACGGTAAGCGTAGCACTGGTGGTAGAAATAACACCGGTAAGATGACCGTTCGCTATATTGGTGGCGGTCATAAGAGGAAGTATCGCTTAATCGACTTCAAGCGTGAGAAAGATGGTGTTCCAGCTGTAGTAAAGACAATCGAGTATGATCCTAACAGATCTGCTCGCATTGCCCTTTTGTACTATGCTGATGGTGAAAAACGTTACATTATTGCTCCTAACGGACTGCAGGTTGGTGCAAAACTGATGTCTGGTGCTGAGGCAGCACCGGAAGTAGGTAACACACTTCCACTTGCAAACATTCCTGTCGGTACTGTGATTCATAACATTGAATTGCGTCCGGGACAGGGTGCTTTGCTCGTTCGTTCGGCTGGTAACTTTGCTCAGCTTACTTCTCGTGAAGGCAGTTATTGTGTCATCAAGCTCCCTTCTGGCGAAACTCGTCAGATTCTTTCAGCTTGTAAGGCTACAATTGGTAGTGTAGGTAACTCTGACCACGCACTTGAGCAGTCTGGTAAGGCTGGTCGCTCACGTTGGTTGGGCCGTCGTCCTCACAACCGTGGTGTTGTTATGAACCCTGTTGATCACCCAATGGGTGGTGGTGAAGGCCGTCAGTCTGGTGGTCACCCACGTTCACGTAAGGGCTTGTACGCTAAGGGTCTCAAGACTCGTGCACCTAAGAAGCTTTCAAACAAGTACATTATTGAAAGAGCTAAAAAGAAGTAATTTAAGTAATTAAGAGTAAATTATGAGTCGTTCATTAAAAAAGGGTCCATACATCAACGTATCACTCGAAAAGAAAATTCTCGCTATGAATGAGAGTGGTAAGAAGACAGTCGTAAAGACTTGGGCCAGAGCATCAATGATTTCCCCTGATTTTGTGGGGCACACTGTTGCAGTTCATAACGGAAATAAATTTATCCCTGTTTACATTACTGAGAATATGGTAGGTCATAAGCTCGGAGAGTTCAGCCCTACACGCCGTTTCGGTGGTCACTCTGGTAATAAAAGGTAACAGGTCATAACCCTTAGAAATTAGAAATTATAATGGGAGCAAGAAAACATATTAAGGCTGAGGCTCGTAAAGAGGCCTTGAAAAGCCAGTATTTTGCAAAGCTCAAGGACTGCCCTTCTTCTCCACGCAAGATGCGCTACGTTGTAGACATGGTTCGTGGTATGGAGGTGAATCGTGCCCTTGGCGTGCTGAGATTCTCTAAGAAGGCAGCTGCTCAGAATGTTGAGAAACTTCTGCGTTCAGCTATTGCTAACTGGGAGATGAAGAATGATCGCAAAGCCGAAGACGGTGAACTTTATATCTCTAAGATCTTCGTTGATGAAGGTGTTACAATGAAGCGCATGCGTCCTGCACCACAGGGCCGTGGCTACAGAATTCGCAAACGTTCTAACCACGTCACACTTTTCGTAGATGCAAAGTCTGGCGCTAACAATGATTAATAAATAGTAGAATGGGACAGAAAGTTAATCCAATAAGCAACCGTCTCGGTATTATCCGCGGTTGGGAGTCAAATTGGTTCGGTGGCAAGAATTTTGGCGATAACCTCCTTGAGGACAAGAAAATTCGCACATACTTGAACAAGCGTTTGGAAAAAGCAAGCGTTTCTCGTATTGTCATTGAGCGTACATTGAAGCTCGTTACCATCACTATTTGCACTGCTCGTCCAGGTATCGTTATCGGCAAGGGTGGTCAGGATGTTGACAAACTCAAGGAAGAATTGAAGAACCTTTTCAAGAAGGAGATTCAAATCAATATCTTTGAAGTTAAGAAGCCTGAACTTGACGCTAACATCGTGGGTAACAACATCGCTCGCCAGGTAGAAGGTAAGATTGCTTACCGTCGTGCTATCAAGATGGCAGTTGCTAATACAATGCGCGCAGGTGCTGAAGGTATCAAAGTTCAAATCACAGGACGTCTGAACGGTGCCGAGATGGCACGTAAGGAAATGTTCAAGGAAGGACGTACTCCTCTCCATACATTCCGTGCAGACATCGATTATTGTCAGACAGAGGCTCTTACTAAGGTTGGCCTTCTGGGTATCAAGGTGTGGATTTGCCGAGGTGAAGTTTACAACAAGGTAGATCTTACTCCTAACTTTACTCAGGAAAAGGGTAATGCACGTTCCAACAACAATGGTGGAAATGCTCGCTCTGGACGTGGTAATCGTAGAAGAAACAATAACCGTTAAAAGTAAAAGCTATCATGTTACAGCCAAAAAGAGTAAAATATAGAAGACCTCAAGATGGGCGTGGCAACAAAGGCAACGCACACAGAGGTACACAATTGGCTTTTGGTTCTTTTGGTATCAAGACACTTGAGCCAAAATGGATCGACAGCCGTCAGATTGAGGCCGCTCGTATAGCATTGAACCGCTATATGAATCGTCAAGGTCAGGTCTGGATCCGTATATTCCCTGACAAACCAATTACTCGCAAGCCTGCGGACGTACGTATGGGTAAGGGTAAGGGTGATCCAGCAGGATGGGTTGCACCGGTTACACCAGGTCGTATCCTCTTTGAAGTAGAAGGTGTAAGCTTTGATATAGCTAAGGAGGGACTTCGTCTCGCAGCTCAGAAGCTACCTGTTAAGACAAAGTTTGTTGTAAGACGTGATTTCGATAAAAACGCTTAAGAAAGATGAAGATTAACGAAGTAAAACAGCTCGATACCAAAGAATTGGTAGAGAAAATCGAGAATGCTCAAGTAGCACTCGACAAGATGAAACTGAATCATCAGGTTACTCCACTTGAGAATCCATCTCAGATTAAGCTTGCTCGTCGTGATATAGCACGTATGAAGACTGAACTACGTCAGAGAGAACTTAATAAATAACAATGGTCCAGATGGAAACAAGAAATTTAAGAAAAGTAAGACAGGGTGTCGTAACTAGCAACAAAATGGATAAAACCATCGTTATTGCTTCTAAGTTCAAGGAAAAGCACCCTATATATGGTAAGTTTGTCCAGAAGACAAAGAAATACCATGCGCATGATGAGAAGAATGAAGCTAACATCGGCGACACAGTGCTCATTATGGAAACTCGTCCTTTGAGTAAGACAAAGAGATGGAGATTAGTTCAAATAGTAGAAAAAGCTAAGTAATTATGATACAGTCAGAATCAAAACTTACAGTATGTGATAACAGCGGTGCCCGCGTAGCGAAGTGCATCCGCGTTCTCGGTGGTACCCGCCGTCGTTATGCAAGTGTTGGTGACGTTATCGTAGTTGCTGTACAGAGCGTCATCCCATCTAGTGATGTTAAGAAAGGTACAGTATCAAAGGCTTTGATCGTACGCACTAAGAAAGAAATTCGTCGTGCTGATGGTTCATACATCCGTTTCGATGATAACGCTTGTGTGTTGCTTAACAATGCTGGCGAAATCCGTGGTAGCCGTATCTTCGGTCCTGTTGCACGTGAATTGCGTGCAGTGAATATGAAGGTCGTTTCTTTGGCTCCTGAGGTTCTTTAATTATTTAAACAGAATAATAAAATGGCAAAATTCCATATAAAGAAAGACGATCAAGTTATCGTTCTTGCTGGCTCTGATAAGGGCAAGACTGGTAAGGTGCTCAAGGTTATCGTTGATAAGCAACGCGTCCTTGTGGAAGGAATCAATATGGTTTCCAAGAGCACAAAGCCATCTGCAGCAAGTCCTCAGGGAGGTATTGTGAAGCAGGAGGCTCCTATTCATATCTCAAATTTAAGTCTGATCGATCCAAAGAGCGGCAAGGCAACACGTATCAGAATCGAGCGTGAGGGCAAAACCGTTAAGCGAATCGCTAAAAAATCAGGGGAGGAAATTAAGTAATGAATACAGCACAATTAAAAAAGCAGTATAAGGAGCAGATCGCTCCAGCATTGCAGAAGCAGTTCAACTATACTTCAGCTATGCAGATTCCTGTTCTGAAGAAGATTGTTATCAATCAGGGTTTGGGCGATGCAACACAGGATAAGAAAATTATCGAAGTTGCTATCAACGAAATCTCTGCAATAACTGGTCAGAAGGCAGTTGCGACATATTCTAAGAAGGATATTGCAAACTTCAAGCTCCGTAAGAAGATGCCTATTGGTGTTATGGTAACTTTGCGTCGTGAGCGTATGTATGAGTTCCTCGAGAAACTTGTGCGCGTTTCATTGCCACGTATCCGTGACTTCAAGGGTATTGAAAGCAAGTTGGATGGTCGTGGTAACTACACACTCGGTATTACTGAGCAGATTATCTTCCCAGAAATCAATATCGATCAGGTAGACCGCATCCAGGGTTTGAACATTACTTTTGTAACTTCAGCAAAGACTGACGAAGAAGGCTACGCGCTCTTGAAGGCATTTGGTCTTCCATTCAAGAATGCTAAAAACGATTAAAGAGATATGGCAAAAGAATCAATGAAAGCTCGCGAGGTTAAGCGTGCAAAGCTCGTTGCTCGTTACGCTGAAAAGCGCGCAGCTCTTAAAAAGATTATCGCTACTTCTGACGATCTGGGTGAAGCTTACGAGGCTGCTCGTAAACTCCAGTCTATTCCGAAGAATGCAAACCCAATCCGTCTTCACAACCGTTGCAAGATGACTGGCCGTCCAAAGGGTTATATCCGTCAGTTCGGTCTCTCTCGTATTCAGTTCCGTGAAATGGCTTCACAGGGTCTCATTCCTGGAGTAAAGAAGGCAAGCTGGTAAATCATTTCCTGCGTTATGCGTTTCATTCCGAATGAAATGCGTAACGCTTGAATGCTACAAGCATTTTTTTTAATATTGTCGGGGAAGTCCCGATTAATTAAACATTTATATTTTTATGACAGATCCAATAGCAGATTATCTGACAAGACTCAGAAACGCAATCATGGCTCATCACCGTGTTGTTGAAGTTCCTGCGTCTAACTTGAAGAAGTCTATTACAAAGATTCTCTTCGAGAAGGGTTACATCTTGAACTACAAGTTTGTAGAAGATGGTCCTCAAGGAACAATCAAGGTCGCACTCAAGTACGATCCTGTAACAAAGCAGAACGCAATCAAGAAATTGAAGCGCGTTTCTACACCAGGTCTTCGCCAGTATACTGGTTACAAAGACATGCCGAGAGTAATTAACGGACTTGGAATCGCAATCATTTCAACGTCTAAGGGTGTAATGACTAACAAGGAAGCAGCTGCAGAGAAAATCGGCGGTGAAGTTCTTTGCTACGTATATTAATTGGAGGATTTACTATGTCAAGAATTGGAAAATTACCAATTAGTATTCCTGCGGGTGTTACAGTAACATTCAAGGACAACGTTGTTACAGCCAAAGGACCGAAGGGTGAACTTTCACAGTACGTTAACCCATCTATCAAGACTATAATCGAAGAAGGTCAGGTAACTTTTGAGGTTGATGAGAATAGCCCGGTAAATTACAAGCAGAAGCAGGCTTTCCACGGTTTGTATCGTTCACTTGTTAACAATATGGTTGTTGGCGTAAGCGAAGGCTACGAGAATACTTTGGAACTTGTTGGTGTAGGTTACCGTGTTTCTAATCAGGGCAACTTGGTTGAATTCTCTCTTGGTTATACACACCCTATCTTCATCCAGCTTCCTAAGGAAGTTAAGGTCGAGACAAAGAGTGAGCGTAACCAGAATCCTATCATCATTCTCGAATCAGCTGATAAGCAACTGCTTGGTCTCATCTGTGCTAAAATCCGTTCTTTCCGTAAGCCTGAACCTTATAAGGGTAAGGGTATCCTGTTCCAGGGTGAGGTTATTCGCAGAAAGTCTGGTAAGTCAGCTTCAGCTAAGTAACTTTAAAAATCATTACGATTATGACAACTAAGAAAGAACAAAGAAGACTTAAGATAAAGTTCCGCATTCGCAAGAGTGTGAACGGTACTGCTGAACGCCCACGCTTGAGCGTTTTCCGTAGTAATAAGCAGATTTATGCACAGGTTATTAACGACCTTACAGGAACTACACTTGCTTCAGCTTCTTCAGCTGGCCTCGAAAAGATGGCTAAGATTGAACAGGCAAAGAAGGTTGGTGCTCTTGTTGCTGAAAAGGCAAAGGCAGCTGGTATAGAACAGGTTGTTTTCGACCGTAACGGTTACCTTTATCACGGACGTGTTCAGGCTTTGGCTGATGCCGCTCGTGAAGGAGGTCTTAATTTCTAAACGATTATGGCAATGAATAAAGTAAAAGTAAATAGTGACGTTGAACTGAAGGACCGTTTGGTTGCAATTAACCGCGTAACCAAGGTTACAAAGGGTGGTCGTACTTTCACATTCGCAGCTATTGTTGTTGTAGGTGACGGTAAAGGTGTTATCGGTTGGGGGCTTGGCAAAGCAGGTGAAGTTACAGCAGCTATCCAAAAAGGTACAGACGCAGCTAAGAAGAACCTTGTAAAGGTTCCTGTGTTGAAGGGAACTGTTCCTCACGAAGTTGAAACACATTTCGGTGGAGCACAGGTGCTCATCAAGCCGGCTGCTGCCGGTACTGGTCTTAAGGCCGGTGGTGCTATGCGTGCTGTTCTTGAGAGTGCAGGTGTTACTGACGTGATTGCTAAGTCAAAGGGTTCATCAAACCCTCACAACCTCGTAAAGGCTACAATTGCCGCTCTCGCATTGATGCGCGATGCTTATACGGTAGCTGGCGAGCGTGGAATCAGTATGGATAAAGTTTTTAACGGTTAATTATAAGGAGGTTTTTATTTATGGCAACTATTAAAGTAAAGCAGATTAAGAGCCGTATTAACGCTCCTAAAGACCAGAAGAGTACTTTGTTGGCCCTTGGCCTTCGCAAGATTTCTCAGGTTGTAGAGATTGAAGATACTCCAAGCAACCGTGGTATGATCCGCAAGGTTCACCATCTGGTATCAGTTATTGATTAATTAATCTTATAAAAGAAACAGAATTATGAAATTAAATAATTTGAAGCCAGCTGCTGGTTCTACTCATTCACGTCGTCGTATTGGCCGTGGTCCGGGTTCTGGTCTCGGTGGTACTTCTACACGTGGACACAAGGGTGCTAAGGCTCGCTCTGGTTACAAGAGAAAGATTGGTTTCGAAGGAGGTCAGATGCCTCTCCAGCGTCGTGTACCAAAGGGTGGATTCAAGAATATCAACCACAAGGAATACCTCGCAGTGAACTTGTCTACACTTCAGGCTATTGCTGAAAAGAATAACCTTACTAAGATTGGTATTGCAGAATTGAAGGCTGCTGGATTTACCAATGGCAAGGAATTGGTTAAGATTCTCGGCAAGGGAGAATTGAAGGTTAAGGTAGACGTAGAAGCTAATGCGTTCTCTAAGACTGCCGAAGAAGCTATCAAGGCAGTAGGTGGTAACACAACTATAATCTAAGTTAATGAAAAAGTTTTTTGAGACACTGAAGAACTGTTGGAAGGTTGAGGATTTGCGTCAGCGACTCCTCATTACCATTCTGTTTACAGCTATTTACCGTTTTGGCTCGTTCGTAGTGCTTCCGGGCATTAATCCGAGTATGTTGGAAAAATTGCAGTCACAGACGGCAGGCGGCCTTATGTCGCTCTTGGACATGTTCTCCGGTGGTGCATTCTCCAATGCGTCAATCTTCGCATTAGGAATTATGCCATACATCTCAGCTTCTATCGTGATGCAGCTCCTCGCTGTTGCGGTGCCTTATTTCCAAAAGATGCAGCGTGAAGGCGAAAGTGGTCATAAGAAGATAAACTGGTATACTCGAATCTTGACAGTAATTATATTGCTGTTCCAGGCTCCGGCGTACCTCATAAATTTGAAAGCACAGGCAGCTGGCGCCCTTGCAACGGGCGTCGACTGGACTGCTTTCATCATCCCTGCTTCTATTATCTTGGCAGCAGGTTCTATGTTTATCTTGTGGCTCGGAGAACGCATTACTGATAAAGGTGTAGGCAACGGTATTTCAATCATTATTATGGTTGGTATCATCGCCAGACTTCCACAGGCTTTCTTCCAGGAAGTAACAAGCCGTTTTACGGCAATCACAAGTGGTGGTTTGGTAATGTTCATTATCGAAATCGTTGTTTTATATTTGGTTGTATGTGCAGCAATTCTTCTCGTGCAGGGTACACGCAAGGTTCCAGTACAGTATGCTAAGAGAGTTGTAGGAAACAAACAATACGGTGGTGCTCGCCAATATATTCCTTTGAAGTTATTTGCAGCCAACGTAATGCCTATCATCTTTGCTCAGGCTTTGATGTTCATTCCTTTGACTCTTGTTCAGTTCTCAACTGAATCTACCAGCCCTGTGCTCCAGTCTTTGATGGATACAAAGAGTTTGTTGTATAATGTGATTTATGTGATTTTGATAATTGCATTTACATATTTCTATACAGCGATTACTCTGAACCCTACTCAGATGGCTGAAGATATGAAGCGTAACAATGGTTTCATTCCCGGTGTTAAGCCTGGTAAGGATACGGCAGATTATATTGATACAGTAATGTCTCGTATAACGCTCCCCGGTTCGCTTTCAATTGCATTCATCGCTGTTATGCCTGCACTTGCTGGATTGTTGAATGTTCAGGATTCATTTGGTCAGTTCTTCGGTGGTACATCACTGTTGATTCTTGTTGGTGTTGTTATCGACACACTCCAGCAGATTGAATCACACTTGATGATGCGTCACTATGACGGATTGCTCAATTCCGGACATACTCGCAACAACGGTGCTGCTTAATAATTAAATCTTTTTCTTAAGAAGTGAAAATATTTCTCAAGACAGAAGATGAAATAGAACTTATGAGGGAGGCCAACCTGCTGGTGGGAAAGACACTGGCAGAGGTTGGCCGCCACATTAAACCAGGAATTTCAACTTTAGAGTTGGATAGAATTGCTGAAGAGTTCATTCGTGATCACGGAGCAACGCCAACCTTTAAAGGATTTCCCAATCATCTTGGAGAACCATTTCCCGGAAGCATTTGTACCTCGGTCAATGACGTTGTTGTTCACGGAATACCAAGCAGCAAGGTTATACTAAAAGAAGGAGATATAATCTCGGTAGATTGTGGAACTTATTTGAATGGATTCAATGGCGATAGCTGTTATACATTTGCGGTAGGTGAAATAGATGCTGAGGTGCGAAAACTCCTTGAGATTACAAAACTTTCTTTATATAAAGGAATTGAACAAGCTCAGGCAGGTAATCACATTGGCGACATCGGGTCGATAATTCAAGATACTTGTCAGGCTGAGGGCTACGGAATTGTAAGAGAACTGACAGGGCACGGCATAGGGCGTGAAATGCACGAAGATCCACAAATACCAAATTACGGACGCCGTGGGAATGGTACAATGTTGAAGAGTGGAATGTGTATTGCAATAGAGCCAATGGTAACTTTAGGCAGTCGATATATCGGAATGCTTCCAGACCATTGGAATATCGTAACACGTGATGGAAAGCCCGCAGCTCATTTTGAACATACGGTAGCAGTTCGAAAAGGCAAAGCTGAAATTTTATCTTCTTTTGAAGAAATTGAACTTTTAGAAAGACAAAAATTTTAAATTATGGCAAAACAAACTGCTATTGAGCAGGACGGAACAATACTTGAAGCACTTTCAAATGCAATGTTCCGTGTTGAATTGGAAAACGGTGTTGAAATTATAGCACACATATCTGGAAAGATGAGAATGCACTACATCAAAATCTTACCCGGCGACAAGGTAAAGGTTGAGATGAGTCCATACGACTTAACCAAAGGCAGAATAGTTTTCAGATACAAATAAACAACAAGAGATATGAAGACAAGAGCATCATTAAAGAAGCGTACAGCGGACTGCAAGATCGTGCGTCGTAAGGGCCGTTTGTTCGTTATCAACAAGAAAAACCCTAAGTTTAAATTACGTCAGGGTTAAGGTTAAAAAAGCATAAAAGGTAATTTTTAAGCCAAATAATGATTACCTTTGCGTGCTTTAAAACGTAAAGTTACATTTTTTTAATTAATTACATTCAATGGCAATAAGAATTGTTGGAGTAGATTTGCCCCAAAACAAGCGTGGCGAAATCGCATTGACCTATATCTATGGTATCGGTCGAAGTAGTTCAGCAAAGATATTGGATAAGGCAGGCATTAGCCGCGACCTGAAAGTTAGCGAATGGTCTGACGACCAGGCAGCTAAGATCCGTGAAATTATCGGTGCTGAATTCAAAGTTGAAGGTGATCTCCGTTCAGAGATCCAGATGAACATCAAGCGCCTTATGGATATTGGCTGCTATCGTGGTGTCAGACATCGTAATGGTCTTCCAGTTCGTGGACAGAGTACAAAGAATAATGCTCGTACCCGTAAGGGAAAGAAGAAGACTGTTGCTAATAAGAAGAAGGCTACTAAGTAAAATTTAGTTGAGAGTTGAGAGTTGAGAGTCTGCGACTCATTAACTTATAGACTTAAGACTTTTAAACTAAAAAGAAATTATGGCAAAAAAATCAGCAACATCTAAGAAAAGAAACGTACGAGTTGACGCATTGGGCCAGCTCCACGTACACAGTTCATTCAATAACATCATTGTATCTTTAGCAAATAATGAAGGTCAGGTTATCTCTTGGTCTTCTGCTGGTAAGATGGGATTCCGTGGTTCTAAGAAGAACACTCCTTACGCTGCTCAGATGGCGGCAGAGGATTGTGCTAAGGTAGCTTTCGACCTCGGTCTGCGTAAGGTAAAGGCATTTGTGAAAGGTCCGGGTAACGGTCGTGAGAGCGCAATTCGTGCTGTCAATGCTGCGGGGATTCAGGTTACAGAGATTGTCGATGTAACTCCATTACCACACAACGGTTGCCGTCCTCCAAAGCGTCGTCGTGTATAATCACATCTTATAACAATTTAAAGAATTAAATTTTATTATGGCAAGATACATAGGTCCAAAATCAAGAATTGCACGCCGCTTTGGTGAGCCAATCTTCGGTGCAGATAAGGTACTGGCTAAGAGAAATTTCCCTCCAGGTCAGCACGGTAACAACCGCCGTCGCAAGGTTTCTGAGTATGGTGCTCAGCTCGCTGAAAAGCAGAAAGCAAAATATACTTATGGTGTTCTCGAACGTCAGTTCCGCAATATGTTTGACCGTGCTGCAAAGGCAGACGGTATTACTGGTGAGGTGCTGCTTCAGAACCTTGAGAGCCGTCTCGATAATGTAGTTTATCGTCTTGGCCTCGCTCCTACACGTGCAGCAGCACGTCAGCTCGTATCTCACAAGCATATCGTAGTAAATGGTAAGGTCGTAAACATTGCATCTTTTGCAGTTAAGGCCGGCGATATTGTTGGTGTTCGCGAGAAGGCAAAGTCTCTCGAGGTAATCGAAGCAGCTTTGGCAGGTTTCAATCACAGCAAGTATCCTTGGATTGAATGGGACGAAAACTCTAAGAGTGGTAAGTTCCTTCACAAGCCAGACCGTGCTGACATTCCTGAGAACATTAAGGAGCAATTAATCGTTGAGTTGTACTCTAAACAATAAAAATCATTAAATTAATGGCGATATTAGCATTTCAAAAACCTGATAAAGTCGTGATGCTGGAGGCCAATGACCAGTTCGGCAAGTTCGAATTTCGTCCTCTTGAGCCTGGCTTTGGTGTTACCATTGGTAACTCCCTGCGCCGCATCCTCCTTTCATCGCTGGAGGGTTATGCTATCAACACTATTCGCATAGCAGGTGTTGAGCATGAGTTTTCTTCAGTGCCGGGTGTAAAGGAAGATGTTACCAACATCATCTTGAATCTGAAGCAAGTTCGATTCAAGCAAGTAGTAGAAGAATTCGAGAATGAGAAAGTTAGTATTACCGTTGAGAATTCCACAGAGTTCAAGGCAGGTGATATTGGCAAGTATCTGACTGGATTTGAAGTGTTAAATCCTGATTTGGTGATTTGTCATTTAGACTCAAAGGCTTCATTGCAGATTGATTTAACTATCAACAAGGGACGTGGTTATGTTCCTGCTGAAGAGAATCGTGAGTTCTGCACTGATGTTAACGTACTCCCAATCGATTCGATCTACACCCCAATCAGAAACGTAAAGTATTCAGTTGAGCCATATCGTGTTGAGCAAAAGACCGACTATGACAAACTGGTTATTGAAGTTTCTACAGATGGTTCCATCCACCCGAAGGATGCACTGAAAGAGGCTGCTAAAATCCTCATTTATCACTTTATGTTGTTCTCTGATGAGAAGATCACTCTCGAGAGTCCGGATCAGGAGAGCAATCAGGAGTTCGATGAAGAGGTGTTGCACATGCGCCAGTTGCTCAAGACTAAGCTCACAGACTCCAGTCTGAACCTTAGCGTTCGCGCACTCAACTGCCTCAAGGCAGCTGATGTCGAAACATTGGGCGACCTCGTGCAGTACAACAAGACTGATCTCTTGAAGTTCCGTAACTTTGGTAAGAAATCGCTTTCCGAGCTTGATGATTTGCTCGAGAGTCTGAATCTGTCATTTGGAACCGACATTACAAAGTATAAACTGGATAAGGAGTAATAGACTTATTCAAAACAAGAAAAAACAAAATGAGACATAATAAGAAATTCAACCATTTGGGTCGTACTGCCGATCATCGTGCAGCCATGCTCGCTAACATGGCTATATCGCTGATTCAGCACAAAAGAATCACTACGACCCTTGCAAAGGCTAAGGCTTTGAAGAAGTATGTAGAACCGCTGATTACAAAGGCAAAGGAAGATACAACCAACTCACGTCGTGTTGTTTTTCGTTATTTGCAGAATAAGGAAGCTGTTACAGAACTCTTCAAGGAAATCTCAGTTAAGGTAGGCGACCGTCCGGGTGGATACACACGTGTTATCAAGCTCGGTACTCGTCAGGGAGACGCTGCTCCTATCGCTTTCATCGAGTTGGTAGACTATGATGAAAATATGGCTAAGACTCCTAAGGCTGAAGTTAAGAAGACCCGCCGTAGCCGTCGTTCAACAAAGAAGGCTGAAGAAACTGTTGTTGAGACTGCAACAGAGGCTACTGAAGAAACAAAGGCTGAATAATTTAAGAGTATCTCTTATCAAGATAAACCTCGGTACGTTCGTGCCGAGGTTTTTTCGTATAGGGAAAATCCTCCTACAAATAGGGAATTTATTTCCTCTTGTTTTCCCTTTATTCGTATTTTTGCAATTAAGTTAAGATAGATAGTTATGAGAAAGAATATAGTTTTAGCGTTTGCTGTATTGATTTTGTTGAGTAGCTGTGGAACGTTTACCGGTTCAGGAGCGTTCACTGGCAGTTCCATCGGCTCGGTTCTCGGTAGTGCGATAGGGGGCATAGCAGGTGGTCAGCGTGGTTCTGATGTTGGTACTATCATAGGAATGGCAGGTGGAGCCGTTATTGGCGCAACAGTTGGCGCGCAGGCCGACAAGAAGGAAAAGGAACGCATCCACGACCGTTATGAGCAGATCCAGCATAATAAGTCGATAGGCTACAATCCCTACGGCTCCAATGTTTCCGTAATTGATGAGAATGGTTTTGATTCAACCAATTCGGGAGACGACAGGATGTATGATTTTCAGAACAGCAACCACTCCGGCAACTATTCCATTGCTCCATCAACTCGCATTGTCCCTTCTCAATCCACGGTGGGAAGCACACCGGAAGCCTACGGAGGAATGCCTAATGTAGAAATATCAAACGTTAGCTTTGTCGATGACAATCAGGACGGAGTATTATCACGTGGCGAAATCGGTAAGATTGTTTTTGAAATCAGAAACTTGGGAAGTCAGACCTTGTATAATGTTGAACCTTCTGTTGTAGAAATTGGTAAGCACCGACGCATCAATATCAGTCCTTCAATTCATATCGGACGATTCGATTCTGGAAGCGCAGTAAGATATACTGCCATTATACAGGCTGACAAGAAATTGAAAAATGGCGAATGCACGTTTGCATTGACTGTACTTCAAGGACAAAAAAGTATCAGCAGAGTGATAGAATTTAAGATTCCTACACGGAAGTAGAACTTTTATCCGGGTTTGAGGCAAACTTGAACTCGAGTTTAAAAGATGGTAGATAAACAAGGCAAAGCCTTCAAGAGCGGCACAGATATCTTTGTATAAACGATTATTGCGGGCTAAATGCCTCAATCGTTTTGAATTAAAGTTCTGTGCCATCCTTGAAGGCTTTGCCCTATCTGTACTTGCTGCTCCGGAGCTGTTTTGTGATTCTGTGGCATCCTTTAGTCATTCCGAGGATTTGTAAATGGCTGAAATTCAAAAGGAAAACTATCAGTTTTCATTCTTGCGAAGAGTGCGTTCCCATCTTCGCAAGAATGGAAAGCAAATGACCGAAGAATGCACTGCGTTCTTCGGTCATTTGCAATATGGGCATTCAGCTCATTGAAACTATAAACCTGAATGCAGAAAAATAAAGTTATTCTGTGAATCGGTAAGAAGTTGCTATTCCAAGATTATATTTTTGTTCTCAACTATGATAATCTCGCTTTCATCACAATCCTTTTTTGAGGTTACATCAATGTAGAGATTCAGATTCTGGAAGCCGATGTATCTCTTATCTTTTAACTTGATAATGCCGATAATGTCATCTATATTACAGTCTTCTATTTTCGGATAAAGCTCTACCGGCACTTTGTATGTGCATTCCTTTTCGTCATCTTCCACATATACATATCGATGCGTGATTGCAGCGACGGAGATAGTGAATGAATAGTCATCATCTGCAAATTTGTCAGTATAGTTTGCAGTCGTTCTTTTTAGATATTCTATCTCTCCTTCGTCAGTTACTCTTCTTAATTTATTGATATTGAACCAATTCTTCTTTAGCATAAATGGCGAGATGGTAATCAGGTCTGGCGTATCTATGTTGTCCATATCAATGCTGAGATACATCATATACTCCCGATTGAATTGCTTTTTTTCAATGAGTTCCTTTATGTTTTTAGGATGAGATATATACATTTTGAGGCTATCTGCTTCAAAGTATATTGATGCTGCAAACGATTCCTTCTTCTTGTCTTTTGCGAAATGTGTGAAGACATACGCATCGCATCGCTCTTCTATAAACCACGCATCGCCATCGCCGGCTTTATGGTTGTCGGAAAGCCAATAACCATCCATCTGAGGGTAGAGCATATTATCCTCCATCCACTTCGTTACGTCTTTGAAATCTTCAGAACTTGAAATAGTCTTTAGATTAAAAATAACCTCCCGACAGAGCCTTATCAGGTCGAGCCTGCAAATGCTTTCGTCTTTGTTTTCTATAATCTGTTTCAGCAAGTCCAGTCTTGGAGGTTCCTTTATGAGCATTCTTTCTTCTTCATAAGGCAGTTTGCGGAAAAAGTTGTAGAGCTTCCCGCAATCGCCAACAATGTCCTTTACATCTCCGTTTTGTCCTTTGTGCGGTATGATTCCCAAAAGCAGAAGAATCAGCATTGCAATGTCTGCGTTTATTATGCCATTCTCTTCGTCAAAGGCTTTCTTGCAGACTTCTTGTATTTCAGGTTCTTCAATATCAGCTATCGGTTTGTTGTAAATGCAAACAGCACAAAGTGTTTCGCACATTTTTACGTTGAACTCGTATTGCGCTTTGCTCTTGTTCTTCTTCAAGTGGCAATCAAACAGGCTGTTTATCTCTTCGTAGTCGTCCAGCACTTCGTCTATCTGCATCCCTGTCCTTTCTAACGCCTCAAACGCAAGTTCGTGGTAGATGGCACGTTTCAGAAACTGGTCATTGCCACCCTTTCTTGCAAGAGAATTGTTGTTGTTGGGGTTTATGCCAACAAAGTTGTGAAGCTCCTCCTTTGTATTGTAAAGAAGTCTGAGGTTTTCGATGGTCTTCAGACGCTCTTCAATCGTAAGAGTTTTCTGTTCCTCCATTATCTTTTCGTATTATATTACTAAAAGTGCCATAAAATTATAGCGTAAACAAAATTACATAAAAAAAGTAAGTTCCTACTCTCTTTTTTTTATTTTCTTTGCAGACAAGCCGATAAAGTTTGCCTTTGAATAGGCAGTTATTTCTTGTCGGCAACAAAAAACAATTCATATAGTTGAAAAACAGAATGAAAAATTTTGATAATTGCTATATTTATGTTAATTTTGCGAATACAAGCAGATGGATATTTATTCCTCTGCTTCGTATGAGCAAAACTTGCAAACGCGATTATATCCCGGTTAAATCTGGAAAATTCAACGAGGAGTCAATAATCGAGTTTAGGCAGGTTCTGTGCTCTCATTCTTATATGGGAGCGCGGACTGTCTTTACTTTATTTAGACTCCACGGTTATTTCCAGAACCTTACCGGATAAATAGAGATAAAGCGGGACCGTGTTCCCTTTTTCCGTATCTTGGAATCTGGTAAGCCCAATCTGTACTTTCGCAAATTCGATAGGGAACTTGCGAGCTGGAAAGGAAGTTTGGAGCATCCCTGTCTAATAGTAGAAACACGAAACATTAATCTTATAATATATTATTTATGAACAACTTATTGAAATTTTCAACAGCTTTAGAAAAGGTTACTGAAGTATCATCTTTGCTTGTAGGTGAAGCAAAAGTTGAATTTGAGAAAAAATCACAAGCATTTCTTAAAGAACTGCAAGATTCTCAATATATGAAGGTGCCATTGATTGGCGTATTCAGTGCGGGGAAGAGTTCGTTGTTGAACGTCTTTACTGGAAAACCCGGAATGTTGCCGGTAGATACTATGCCGGAAACTGCCGTGGCTTATGAACTGTATTTCAGCGAAATGGAAGTTGTGGAGTTGTTTCGCGACGGGACTAAGGTAGACTCCAAACCTTTAGCCGATATAGCTAAATTGGATACGAAGCCCGGTGATATAGCCAAAGTTTTCTGTAACAGCATTCCGGTAAAGAAACTTCAGGAAAGAGGAATCATCCTGGTTGATATGCCCGGTATCGGTTCAGGTATAGAGCGGCACGATGCAGCTATTGCAAATTATATTGACACAGGAACTGCATTTGTTTTGGTTGTTGATGTTGAACAGGGTTCTTTGCGTGGTAATACATTGGCGTTTATGAACGAACTTATCGACTACAAGATGAACCTTGCGGTGGTAATATCAAAAACTGATAAGAAGCCTGAAACTGATGTCAATGATATTGCAGAATATATTCGCTATCAATTGACAAAGCTGGGACATCAAAATCCTTACGTTTCAACTGCCTGTGCTGTAAACGGCAATTTAAGTGGTTTGACACAATATCTTGAAAGTCTCGATGCAAACCAAATTCTGGCTGAAAAACTTAGTGCTCAGTTTAAACAGATTGTTAAGTCTGTTACGAGTCAGCTTAAGACACGTATTGATGTGAGAACAAAGGATATTGCTGATGTTGATGAGAAACTGAAGGCAATAGAGGAGGAAATTGAAAACGTCAAGGCTGAATTGCCTACAACAAACAGCACTGCCGATACACCAGAGAAGTCTACTCAGGACATCTTGGACAACGTGCGTGCTGCGTTGGAGGCCAAGGCTACGGATATTGCTCAAATGATAATCAACCGAGAGAGTCAAGAGAGCATCAAGGCTTTTATTATTAGTATAGTAAGAAAAGAGATTGTAATCTCCATACAGGAGGAAAGCAAGCAGTATTCTGCTGCTTTAGGGCAGGCGGTTCAGGAATCTATAAAGAACTTATCTGTTATTGAAGTTGATGGTGGTTTTATGGATGACTTTGGAGATATGTATGGCTTTTTGTATTCTTTCTTGGGCAAGTTTTTAAATATAGGTGGAATATGGGGTAAGATTATCGGTTTTATCCTTCCTGTGCTTCCAAAAATTCTTAATTGGTTGTTTGGTAAATCTGATGATGAAATTCTTGAAGAGGTTCGTGCAAAGGTAATAGGTCAGGGTGTAAATCAGCTGATAGAAGGTTTGCATCCAACTGTTTTCAAGATGGTTGAGGATAATCAGCAGAAAATTAGAAATAAGATTCAGGAAGAACTTGTTGCCAAGATGGAGAAAGTGAAGGAAGGTCTCCGTGAGAAGATTGCCGATGCAACCAGAACAAAGGAAGATGTTCAGAGCGAACTGAATCAATTGAATACTGCGATTTCCGAGTTGAACGCTATTGCAGAGAATCTCTGATGATACATTAACGTGGGAGGATATGTCAGATTGCCATATCCTCCTTAAAACTTTTGAATATGGCATTAGTGCGTAAGCAGAAAAAAGATGCTGGCAAGCATTCTTCAATAAATAGGATCATAAAAGTAAACCCTTATGAAAATCCGGAAACCGTAATGGGGTTAATGGCAAAAATATGTTCTGTCAGACCTTCTGCGGAGACAGATATCTTTTGGAAGATTATTAACGATGCCTATGCAAAGAAATTAAGAGGATTATCATTTAGCGAATATTTGCAAGAAAATAGATATAGCTTATATGATAAGGATTTTCAATATGATTTGGAGAATTATTTACAGCAAATTTCTTGGACGCTGTCCGAGAGAGAGAATACTGGATACACCCAGATTGTTGTTGCTGGTGGATTCTCTTCGGGAAAATCTTCTTTCTTGAATCGTTTAACATCCAGTTCAAGTCTTTTGCCTACGGGAGTGGAGCCGGTTTCTGTTGTAAAAACCTATTTGTATTGTTCCAAAAATAATAAATCTATAAAGGTAAAAGGCATAAATCTGAAGAATGTCTTGGTAGATTTGGATTTAGGGGTATTGCAGGCTATTCAGCACGCTAAGGAATCGAATATCTATCTTGCCTCTGTTCTTGATAAACTTTTCGTAGAAATCCCAAATAAAGAGTTGGATGGAATTGTTTTTATCGATACTCCGGGGTATAACAATTCGGAAAAGGCTAATAAGTCTAATGGAAAAACAGATAAGGAAACTGCATTGGAAGCGATGTCGGAAGGAAATGTGCTGTTTTGGCTCATTGACTGTGAACGGGGTACAACTGTTTCCGATGATATTGAACTTATCAAGCAATTCAAAGGCAGGAAGGTTATAATCTTTAATAAGGCTGATAAAAAAGGAGAAGCTGAATCGGCAAAGATTGTAGAGTCCGCCGCAAAAACATTATACAAGGAATTTTCTAAAGAAGAAATCATAGATATAATAGCTTTCTCAACCTTGGATAATAAAATCTATTATTCCAAGAATCGTATGCGGTTTGCTCAAATTCTTAAGAGTGCAAAATCTTTTGGAAATGGAATTAATGAGCAAAAGAGGTTGAGAGATTTGGTTGGTATGCTTTTTGATCTTGAAATACTTGAAAGCGAAAAGTATATCAGTAGTATAGAAGAAGATTATAAGAAAAAGGTAGAAGATAAGAATATTCTTGAAAAATCTTATAGAGATTACAAAAATGCAGGGAATAAGTTATCGGATGAATTAGCAAATCATTATAAAGAATTATCTGATGTACTGGATAGTTGTTGTGCCTCTTCTTCCAACATTCTTAGTAGATTTATAGAGTTTTATAATGGTGTTTGTAATTTTGAAGAGAATGACCATTGGGGGAGTTCCAGTATATTGGATAGGGCTATAAGTCGAGCTAATAATACTATAAAAAATTGCAGAAGAGATAATGATACGATAAAGTATTCTGTTTATAAAAAAAAATATAGGGGCGACTTGGTGCAAAGAGCTAAAGAAATGGAAAATCTTTTGGAAGAGAAGGCGAAAGAATGGTATGAAAATGCAATTGAGGAATGTGAGGAATTGTTAAAATCAAAGGAGAGTGAGGAAATGCTTATAAAAGATATGCGAGAATACAAGCGAAATCTTATGGCTGCCATTGATTTAGGAATTGCGCAGTATAATAAGAAGAATAGAGCCGCGACAGTATATGTTGCCGACACTGCTCCCTATATCTATGATTGCATTCGTAAAGATGATTATAAATCATTTCTTCGCAGCTTTGAAAAAGGGGTTGATGTAGCTCAATGCAATGCTGACGGGTATAATCCCCTGACGTATGCAGTGGAATCGGGCAATAACAATATGGTTAAATTTCTGTTGAATAATGGTGCCGATCCTGCCATAAAGGACAATAGAGGATACAATGCTTTTCATACAGCGGTGGAAAATCAGTATCGAGATATCTGTAAAATGCTTCTTGATTTTGATGAAGACCTTATCTATACAAAAACAAGTAAAGGGGAGAGCGTAGAGGATTTGGCAACGAGGCAGACATTCTCTAAGTGGATAGAAAATGAAATTTATAATGCTTTATAATTATGAATAAAGAACAGTTTGGTTACTTAATAAGTAATTCTGAATCAAAATTAGATTCCCTTCGAGCAGTAGGTTACGATGGCTTGAAAGGCTATGTAACACAGCTTGAAAGTACGTTTAAAGAATTTAAAGAGGGAGGAAATGAATTGTTTGATAATAACAATACCTTGCAAATTGGTATTGTCGGACAAGTGAAAGCCGGAAAGTCGTCTTTTCTCAATTCATTGTTCTTCAATGGAGAAGACGTGCTTCCAAAGGCGTCCACTCCTATGACGGCAGGGCTTACCATTATTGAATATGCTGATTCAAATGTTTTCGTTGTGGAATACTTTAATGAAAATGATTGGGAGGTTTTTGTAAGACAGGATGAAGATTATAAGCTGATTGAACAGGAAGTAAGAAAACAGGAAAAAGGAGCACCTGAAAGTATTATAAGGAAAGAAATCGACAGTAGAACCAGTGAGAAAGTAAGGTCTGCGCACGAAATGGTTGCGGCGTGTGGTGCCAATGCCAGACAGAAGATAGGCAGCAAGGAAGAGGCTAAGTCTTTTTCTGACTTGAAAGACCTGCAAAACGTATTGGAACGGTATGTTGGAGCCAGTGGAGAATACACGTCGGTGGTGAAGAGCCTTTATATAAAGATGAATGATGCTCGGTTGAAGGGACTGCGAATCGTGGATACACCTGGAGTGAACGACCCGGTTATCTCACGAGAAAACAGAACACGTACATTCCTTCATTCCTGTCACGGTGTTTTTCTCTTGAGTGCATCTACTGATTTTATGGGAAGCGGTGATGTCGGTTTCTTAAATTCCCGCATAGGAGGCTCCGGCATTGGCAGTGTGGTTATTCTTGCCAGTAAGTTCGATTCTGTTTTGCAGGATATTGGTGCGGACAGGGAAATGAAGAATGAGCCAAAGGGCGACTTGGTTGATACCGTGGAATTGCAAACCAAAAAGTTTAAGCAGAGGCTTCGACAGTTGTCTGACACAATAGATGAAAATCTTCGTGGCAAGATGAAGCTCGACACCACTGCCGGCATAGGATATTCTATTGCTGAGAAGCCTTCAGATAAATGGGATGATGTAGAGAAGCAAATAGTAAAGCAGATGAAGCGTTACTATCCGGATTATTTCTCTACCGAAGCCGATGTTAAGGAAACTTTCAAGGGATTGGCGAATATCTCAGATATCAAAGATAAATATCTTGATGGAGTTTTCTTGAACAATAAAGAAACTATTATTCAGGAAAAGGTAAAGAACTTTTTTAGTAGAAACGGTGAACAGGTTGCTGATGAAATAGAAAATATTCTTCGCGAATTTAAGGAAAGACGCGAGGAGTTGAATGCTACTTCCGTAGCCGAAATCCAACAGCAGAAAGAGATACAGGGCAGGCTTTTCAAAGAGCTTGATGATGAGTTCAGACATATTTTCAAGAATTTCCAGGAAAATCTTCAGGATAATGTTAAACAGATATCTAATGATATTGAATTTAATGAGATTAGGGACATTCCACTTGAAAAAACAACGTCAGATATCACTCATAAAGGTTGGCTTTGGGGACACAATACAAATGAATTTGATTATTATCAGATTAATTGTTTAAAGTTGGGAGCAAATTTTGAAGGTGCAGTAAAAACTTATGCTGAAAGTTGGAATCAGAAATGGGCTGAACTCTTTAATGCAACATTGAATAAAATTTCTGAACGCCTTACTAACAGTATAAGTGAATTTGAGGTCAAAATAATGAGTAGTTCTTTTAATGATTCATATTACAGAAAACTTATTGGTTATTGTTTGGAGGATATTGGGCATAAGAGAATTCTGTCAATTGGAGAAATAAAGAAAGACTACACAAATAAAGGGTATGCTGAAGCAACCCGTTTTGTAATCCCCTCTTCAACTTATAATGTGTCTAAAGGTCGTGTAATACCAATATTGAATTCTGCTTTGGATAATCATATAAAGTTTTTAAAAACGAGATATATAACCTTAGCTGAGTCAATTCGTATTGACATTAGGAAAGAGATTGATAAGAAATTAAAAGAAGTCGTTGAGCAAATAGAAGGTTTGAAATTAAATTTCTCAGGCAATCTGAAGAAAGAAGGAGAGCAATATCTGAACCAACTTGAGAAAGACCTTTTGGATAAGGTTACGGTTCTCAATGATATAGATGAGATAATAAAATATTTAACGGAATTATCAGTTCTTTATAAAAACAAAGGATTATGAAAGAAAGAATATTGAATGCCAATAGCGAGATAGAGGCTAAAGGCGCACGCTTGAAGCAGAAAGTTGAAACATATTTTGCAGGGATGAACTTTGGAACATCTGCAAATGCAGGCAATCATCTTGAAGATAAGCAGACTGAATCTTCGTCGGCACCGTATATATTGTATGGTGTTGCCGGTGTTTCCTTGTTAGGTGTAATTGCATCTTCTTTTAAGTTGGTGTTTCTGGGTATATCAGCTGCCTGCGCTTATGGTGGATTCAAATTATCAAAGAAATCATCTGGCACAAATGCCTCGGCATTTGTATCTTCATCCGACATCAATGTTGTAAGGAATTATATTACTGATAGAGTTGTAGAAACTGTAAAAAAGATTACCAGTGATTGGCAGGAGTTTATGGAACTGAAACAGAGAGAGATAAGGTTGGCTATTGATAATCTTGAAATCTCTGACAACGAAAAAGATGAATTATACTCTAAAATTTATCTGTATGAGATTATAGACATTGCTATGTCTGAGTTCTACACAATGACTTCTTCATCAACAACGTCTTCACAGTTACGGGAACAAACTATGCTGTACAAGAAGAATATTATCACTGCGATAGAGAATGCGGTAAATTCTCAAATACAGAAGTATTCCGCTTTAATATAGAAGGTTGATATGTTATTTGAAGTTTTATGATTTGTATTAATGAGATTTTTCTGCAACCAGGAGTTTCTAATATATTGTAATGAACCTGTTGGATAAAATGAATATGTTTGGAAGTAACATTAAATGCAATATCTCCGACTCTGATATTCCATCTGGCTCAGGTGGAATTAACGGAGAGGGATATACATACGGCGAGCTGCGCCATCAGCCGATAATCAATGAAGTGTTGGCACGGATTAGCAATCCGAAGATAAGACAGATGGCAGAGGAATGCAATGAGCGCAACAGGCGTGAGGGATTCGAGATGTACAAGGTAGACGGCGAATACAGCTTTGAAGGGTTGAGAGTTGGGCCGAAAGTGAAAACACCCGGCAAAGAAGAACTGTTGCGAATGATTTCCGAACGGCCCATCACGGCTGCTGCCATTCGCAATATTACCTATGATATTCTGCGCGAAGCTATTGCAAAAGAGTGTGGAGTTTCTTTGCGTGAGGCAGCAGATATAATAGGCAATCAGTTGGACTGTGCGCCGCACGAAGACATATCGGGCTATATCTTTATGGTTCCAAACTGGGCGCACAAATGGTTTCGCCACAACGGATATGTTTCAAAGATGTTGGCATCCGTTTGAAACAATTTTATTGCTTAATGTTGATGAGTTAGAATCGAGTTCGGGTTTGTCCCGAACTCTTTTTTATTTGTCAGAAGAGTGGGCAGCTTCTTCTTCAATCGTAGAGAAAAAATCAGTCCATCGGGCTGCTGCACCTTTGTAATGTGGAGTTTCATTGAGTGTTGTTGGTTCAGCATTCCTTTTCTTTTCTTTCTTATTGTGTGAAGCTGTCTTGATGCTTGAAACCTTGCGGGCTATTCTCTTCGGCTCTTCTATCTTGCCTAAATCCTCCCATTCCGGGATAAATTCATAGCATACGCCTGCCAAGCCGTATTCAATTTCAGCCATCTTGATGTTTGCAGGTTCGGTTGTTATAAAGGGATCAACGTAGTCTGCACCGAGCACTTCAATTCTTATGGAACCGACACCACTGGCAATCATTCCAATCTGTTTGGCAGCGGCATACGAGAGGTCGATCAGTCGGCCTCTCACGAACGGCCCTCTGTCTGTAACGCGGACAACAACCTCTTGTCCGTTTCTCGTATTTATCACTCTTAGTTTTGTACCGAAAGGCAACGATCTGTGGGCACAAGTGAAGTCGTTTCTGTCGTAGCGTTCTCCATTGCTCATTTTTCTGCCGTGGAGACTGTTACTATAATAAGAGGCTTTACCACTCGTTTGTGCAAACGAGGTGGTAAAGCCTGTAAATGTTAGAATAACTATCAGGAGCGTTCTGATTTTTTTCATAAAGTTATTTTTATCAGTCTTCCCCCTTTGTTATTTTAAATCTCGCCCACAATGGAGTGGGCGAGAGGAGAAAACTTTTAGATTACGCCTTGTTCGAGCATAGCCTGTGCAACCTTCATAAAGCCTGCGATGTTTGCACCCTTTACGTAGTCTACAGAACCGTCTGGCTGTGTACCGAACTTAACACACTGCTCGTGGATGCTTTCCATAATCCAGTGGAGCTTGCTGTTTACTTCGTCGGCTGACCAGCTCAAGTGAGCGGCGTTCTGTGTCATTTCAAGACCAGAAGTAGCAACACCACCAGCGTTTACAGCCTTACCCGGAGCGAAGAGCATACCGTTGTTCTGGAAGAAGTGGATAGCACCCGGCTGGCAACCCATATTTGAAACTTCGCAGCAGCACCAGCAGCCGTTAGCCTTCAATTCCTTAGCATCTTCTTCGCTAAGTTCGTTCTGGAATGCGCAAGGAAGAGCGATGTCGCAAGGAACGCTCCAAGCCTTCTTGCCTGCTGTGAACTTAGCCTTACCCGGGAACTTGTCTGCCATGTCCTGAACCTTGTTACGGTTAGAAGCACGCATATCAAGCATATAGTCGATCATCTCTGTTGTGATGCCTTCAGGGATTTCGCAAACGCCGTCAGGACCAGAAATAGCAACAACCTTACCACCGAGTTCTACGGTCTTCTTTGCAGCACCCCAAGCTACGTTACCGAAACCAGAGAGGGCAACCTTCTTGTCCTTGATGTCCTTGCCTGCCTTCTTGAGGAGGTGTTCTGTGAAGTAGAGCGCACCGTAACCAGTAGCTTCAGGACGGAAGATTGAACCACCCCAAGTCATACCCTTACCTGTGAGTACACCTGTGTGATACTGGCGTGTGAGCTTCTGGTACATACCGTTCATATAACCGATTTCGCGACCACCAACACCAACGTCGCCTGCCGGAATATCCTGATCAGGGCCGATGTTGTGTCTCAATTCGAGCATAAATGCCTGGCAGAAACGCATAATTTCAGCGTCAGACTTGCCAACTGGGTCGAAATCAGAACCACCCTTACCACCACCCATAGGGAGTGTTGTCAATGCGTTCTTGAATGTCTGTTCGAAACCGAGGAACTTCAGCATTGAAGGTGTAACAGCCTTGTGGAAGCGGAGACCACCCTTGTATGGGCCAATCGCGCTGTTGAACTGAACGCGGTAACCGAGGTTTGTCTGTACCTTACCGTTGTCGTCAATCCAAGTTACACGGAATGTGAAGATACGTTCTGGTTCTACCATTCTTTCGATAATCTGAGCTTTCTCGAACTCAGGGTGCTGGTTGTAAACCTCTTCGATAGATTCAAGCACTTCCTGCACTGCCTGCAAGTACTCAGACTCTCCTGGATGCTTCTGCTCCAGTGTTTGCATAATTTTTTTGACTTCCATAGTAATTATGAATTAAATGTTTATGTTAGTATCAGTTTTTCAAATTGATACTGCAAATATATCCATTATAAATCAAACTTCCAAAGAAAATCAAGTCTTTTTTCTATAAAAATGCTTACACTTTGTAACTGCTGTTGCTTACTTTTTGGCATTGTTGCTTGCAAAAGAATAAAAAAAAACTGAATTTTGCAACTAAAAGGGATGCAGTCAAGTAATTATTTGGTATTTTTGTCGAAAATTAAGTTTTAAAAATGGCGTGTAAAAATCCCCAAAATTACGCAAATTCTGTCTTGAGGATGTATGTTTTGTCTGTTTGATGATGTGGCGATTTTGCAGTATTCACACTATTTCTATCTTTATATTATTGTATCTGAATGGAAATGTTAAAA
This sequence comes from Prevotella sp. HUN102, assembly GCF_000688375.1. Taxonomy (NCBI): domain Bacteria; kingdom Pseudomonadati; phylum Bacteroidota; class Bacteroidia; order Bacteroidales; family Prevotellaceae; genus Prevotella; species Prevotella sp. HUN102. The sequence goes on from NZ_JIAF01000004.1 coordinate 1,236,861, forward strand.
TTGATAATAATAATTTACAATATCATTTTCATATTTCCCATATTTGGGCGTAATGGACATTTGGAGCTTTTCAGCCTACCAAATGTCCATTACGCCGAAATCTTACTTCTTATTTTTCTGTAACTGCTTCTCCTGAAATGTTAAAATATGGGTGTTTTCTTTACAAGCGGAATGGGGGGGAGTGGACAAGTGGACGAGTGAACAAGTAAACAAGTAGGGGAGTAGACAAGTGGACGAGTAAGTAAGTGAATGGGGGAAGGAGGCAAAACAAATTTACTTGCTGAATGGTTTTCTTGTGGTTTTGTCTGTTTATCCTAAACTCGGATTTATAAATAATCCCTCTGAGTTTGAAACGGTTTCGAACTCAGAGGGATGTTTATGGCTATTGGCAATTTTCGTGTCGCAATATGTTATGATATAAAGTATAGCCTTGCTTTACTGCATATTATAGGTGTGTACGCTCATTCCCTGTGCTGAAGGAAGGTAATTGATTCCCCACCAACACATCTGAAGGAGCGCAAAATTGACAATCAGCATCCACATAGCCACTTCGATCCTGCCGTTCTTGCGCAAACGATAGTGGATGTAGGTAAGATAGGCGAGCCAAGTGGCAGCAGCCCACGTTTCTTTCGCCCAAAGAGCACCCGTGAGCATTCCGAGAGAAAGGAAAGCCCATCCTATATATACGAGGTTGTCGGTTATATCCAGTTCCTTTTGGGCTGCCGTCTTGTTTCTGTTGAAGAACAGGAGATATGCTGCCATAACGAAGGCTGCGCCAAGGAGCGCATAGGCGAACATATAGATAATGACGTGTGGGGCAAACCACGGACTCTGAAGAGCCGGCATAAGGGGCTTGCTGTGTATCTCCGGTTTCAGAAGGTTCACACAGATGAACACCAATGAGAGCACGGTGGAGAATGAAAGCAGCCACTTGTAGTTCCAACGGCTGTACACGATGATGCCTGCCAGAGGCAGGAAGAAAGAATACCACAGACGGGTTTCGCCCATCGTGCGCATAGGTGGACGGTCGAGCGTTATCCACATCGTGAGAATATAGCTGAAGAATACTGCCAGACCTGCAACCGTGGCAGCGTAAGCCAGTGTTTTCCTGTCTTTCCAAGCTGCATAGGCACCAACTGCCCACAACAATACGGAGGCGATGGCGAAGTATATAAAGTTATTCCCAAATGCTGTCATTTTTCGTTCTCCTTATATTTGTTGCGACCGGCAGTAATAAACATCAGCACAGCTCCTGCAAGCAAGAGATAAATACCCACATATACGGAGGGAAGCCAAGGGTCGCTGATGAGTTCGTAGACACTGAGCGTACTCCATTTTCCCTGTTCTTTGTTGAAATCAAGCTGATAAATCTTTCAAGTGCCGAATGTGTATGGCTTGTTTACTTCTATGTGAGCCGGAGTGGCTGTGCCTTCCTGACTATATATAATAATGTCGGAGGCATATATGGGGCACAGAACGAAACGTATAAAATGAATTGAGGATAAAAACAACGTATCTCTATATGTTTCAAAGAGTTATACGGTTTATTGATTAATGCGCCTGTAAAACGAAACGTTTACATTGGTTTAATTTCGGTTTACATCTGAGGCTCGTTGAGGCTCATAGGATTTACGAGAGGTTTACATTGGTTTACAGAAGGCTTACATAGACCAATGAGGGAAATAGTGAGGGCAGGAAATCCGCTCTTTTTTTATTGCTTTATATAAAAAATAAAATGCTATTTTATTCCATATAATTATTATTTGGTATATTTGCAATATAAAATAATAGATTATGGCAAAGGTTATACACGTACATTTGATACACGGATTAAAGGAAAGGAAACGAAGCGGAAAGACTGGTATTTCAGCAGTATTTCTGCCGTTTATACAGTATTTACGCCTGAACAGGTAGGTGCTACACGTAGTTATTTGCTCCATGCCGGGCTTTCAGGCAATGGTACGATTATCACGAAACGGGCTGTAATAAAGCAATCTACGCTCATTTCTGGCGGTTCTGGGGCAACGTATAAAGACTAAGGAAGAAAAGGCTTAGAACGGCATTAAAACGCCGTTTGAGAGGGTGGTAAAATCAGGGTGGTTTTATCACCCTTTTTCGTACAAAATAAGCTGTTTTTTTGCAGTGGTATTAGGGCTGCTATTGGAAAGTGGTATTAGTTTCTGTAACAACTGGTATTAGTAAAGTAGGTTTTGATGGGGTGCAATACAATGGGGGGAAGATACTACTTTTTTTATGATATGCACGTTTTTTGTACCGATAGCCCCCCCTAAATGCCACCACTTTTTGTAGTTTCACATTATTAAATAACGCTATATCAGGCTGTTTACTGTTTTTTCTGGTGTAAAACAGGGGGGGGCAGAGGAAGTGAGAGGGACTGAAGGAGTGCTGGGGGTACTTCTCGTTGTTTTATGAATGCAGTATATCATTGTATTGCTGTTGCATCTGGTCTATTCGACTTAGAATAATCGGATACGGTTGCAGCTCTTTCATCTCCCTAATATTTGCCAATTCCTGAATGAGGTAGTTTATACGATTAGTCCGCGCAGATGGTCGAACATAAGAGTCGAGAACCTCTTTCCAATACATCTCGAAAGAAGTAAGGACATTGTTCAATAGTTCCTCTTCATTAATATTCAGTTCTCTCCATTTATATAAGGATTGAATATCATTATCTGTAAGTTTGTGATCACAAGTTTCATAAAAGTATTCCATACGGCAAAACCTAATGGCTGTGTTTAATGCGTTTGTGTCCGGATGCCTTTTACGCATTTCTCCTTTTGCTGTCTTAAAGGCGGCGTAATTATCCCTAAATTGATAGAAATTTGTAGTTTCAGCCATCAGAGACTTGTATGTAACCATGAAACGTAACACTCTCCAAATGATATGCTTTCTCTCACGTCTTTTATCTCTCAATTTCATTTGTTCTCGATGAGATTTATAGTCGATGTCTTTGGATTCATGAAAAGTTTCGCCATCAGTTGAGGTAAGAATATGCACCTTTATATTTGCATCATCTTTATGCGTAAGACCTTTCGCTTTGAAATTCTTGTATACGACATACAAAATCAAGCAACCGATGATAATAAAAATTATAGCCATAAAATAGTTGTATTTAGAAAAATTTACTGATGCTACCAATAACTTCAAATACATTTATGATGCGGCTGACAGCGAACTCCTGCTCATCGAAATTAGGATTTATGGGAACATATCGGAGGAAGCCCTTAGAGGAGCCTTTGCGAAGAATCTTGATGGTGCGGATGGTATCGAGAATCACTGCATACATCTCGCCGTATTGAATGTCGTCTACAGTGCATGGGCGGAGAGCTATAATATCACCGTGGCTTATTCTTGGTTCCATAGAATGTCCGGTAACATTACACCAAAGATTGGCTCTGTCAAAACTGGGTACGATGATATTATGGGCTGGCAATGAGACTTGCGAATTATAAACCTCGCTGAAACCACCAAGAAAATCAACATCGTAATAAGGTTGTCCCATTTTGGGGTCATGGCTGACTATTGGTGCGGAGACATCTTCTTTTTCCTCCTCTTTAAGCATATTCCCTTTGCCTGTGAGAAGCCAGTCGGGAGATACGTTTAAACATTTTGCATAAATAATATCTATATCAAAGGTATTGCGGGTGATCCAAGTGTTAACTGCTTGTGGAGATACCCCTATCATCCGAGCAAATTCAGACTTATTACCACCAGAGTAATGGTCTATTAGGCTTAATAATCTATCTTTTTTCTCCATAATTAAACATTTCGAGTAAAATAATTACCAAAACATTTGGTTTGTTTATGCAAAACGTTTATCTTTGCAGTGTGTTCCAATGGAACGTGCGGCCAAAAATACGAAAAATAGCCGAGATTAGCAAATATTAAGTCTTAAAAGTAAGTGAGATTATGGCACGTAAGATTCAAACGACAATGGACGTGAAAAGGATGCTTATGAAAGCGTTCGGAGTAACAGAACGTATGGTTAACAGGGCACTGAGCTTTGACAGCGACAGTGAGCTTGCCCGTAAAATCCGCCATACGGCCAGAATGAAAGGTGGTTGGATAGAGGCTTCTGTACCTGAGGAAGAAATCTTCTATGATGTTACCGAAAACGGCATGAGGCTGATGCGCCAGTATTTTAGCAATGGTGCAGTCTTGGAAGCCAACATGACAACTGGCAGAGGAATCATCTTGTACAAGGGTTCCAAAAGAAAGGATTACAACAAGGTCTATCTGAGTGAGATTCCTTCCATGCAGGAATTTGCAAAGGCATTGTAAGGGGGGCACAGTATGGAGTATTACGGCAAGAAACTTTGTATATCCTACGGGGAACTTGTAGATGGTGGCATTATGACAGCCTCTAACTACAAAAGCCTAACCTATCGAAAGAAAATGGATGTCGTGCGCCATGGAGGTGGTGCGAGGGGCAAATGTGCTTTGATTGCCATAGAAAGTTTGCCAAGTAAATATCGTATTAGGGTTTACAAGGCTTATCCTCATGGTGAGGATGCACTTGTGAAAGAGTGGATAATATCTAACTATCATATTGACCGAGATGCCATTTCTTTTTTCTATGACTGTGATAAGATCGGTTTTGAAATGTCGGACAGAAAGAAATGGGAGTACATTGTCAACGCCTCTGTGCTGAACACTTGCATCAAACTCTATGGACGTGCGGGAGATTGCCAGCAGCTGTTCGGAGGTAAGTACAATTGGGGGATGATGGCCAAAGCTATCGAGATACTGCGCAATGAACTGGAACACACGCTCCCTGCCAGTACATCTCGCTTCAGACAGAAAGTGAACGACTACAAGCGCAATGGTTACGGCTGCCTTATAAGTGGCAAGTTTGGAAATCAGAATGCAAGGAAAGCGAACATTTAATTTTAGACTATGGAGTATTACGGTAATAAACTTTGCGTATCCTATCACGAGCTTGTGGACAGCGGTATTATGACTAATTCCAACTATTGTTACAAGGCTTGGAAAGGTCAGATAGACGTTGTCCGTCGTGGAGGTGGTGCGAATGGCTGTTGTGCTCTGATTGCCATAGACAGTTTGCCGGCAAAATACAAGGAGGCTGTCGAGGAAATGTATCCCGGTGGCGACGAGGTTCGCATCAAGACGTGGGTACTTTCCAATTATGAGATGGACCAAGCTGCCGTTGCCTTCTTCCATGATCGCAGCAAGACAGGTATCGACCTTGACGAGAGAAAGAAACGTGAGTATATCATCAACGCCTCGGTACTGAACTGCTGCATCAAGCTCTATGAACGCGCACGGGACAGCCAACGCCTGTTCGGTGGTAGATACAACTGGGATATGATGGCTAAGACCATCGAAACCCTGCGTGAGGAACTGGGACACACTCTCCCTGCCAGTACGCTGCGCTTCAGGAAGAAGGTAAACGACTACAAACGCAACGGCTACGGCTGTCTTATCAGCGGCAAATTCGGAAACCAGAGTGCAAGGAAGGTGGATTATAAGACCAAGCAGCTGGTCCGTGGCTTGGCAGTCTTGCCTAACAAGCCCTACAACAGTAACGTACACGAGATGTATATCAGCTTTGTCTGTGGAGAGCTTGATGTTTACGACCCGAAGACCGGAGAACTGTTCAATCCCGATGATTTCACGGATAAGAACGGCGACCCGAAGTTCCTGAGCGAGAGCACCATCAACAATATACTGAACGAGCCGGCAACGAAAATGCTGATAGAGAAGTCGCTGTCAAGCTGGAGTACCTTTATGCACGAGCAAATGCCTTATATGCACCGCCATAACGGACGCTTTTCGCTGAGCCAAATCACAATGGACGACGTGGACTTGACGCGCAAGCTGAAGGACACGAAGCAGCGTGTTCATGCCTACTATGCCTACGATGTGGTGAGCCAGTGCGTGATAGGCGCAAGCTACGCGAGAAAGAAGGACGAGCGGCTCGTGGTGGACTGCTTCCGCGATATGTTCCGGCTGATAGCCCGTAACGGCTGGGGTATTCCTGCCGGCATCGAGGTGGAGAACCACTTGATGAGCCAGTACAAGGAGGGGTTCCTGAAAGCCGAGACTGTGTTCCAGTTCGTGAGATTCTGCGCCCCTTTGAACTCACAGGAGAAATATGCCGAACCTCTGAACGGTGCGAAGAAGCGCAGCGTGATACACAAGAACCACGAGGGTATCGGCCGTTTCTACGGCAAGGGCAAGTGGCGTCAGGAGTATCAGAAAATCAGCGACGAGACCAACGAACTCTACGAGGACAAGGAATATTTCACTTGGGAGCAGCTGGTCGCCGATGACCGCAAGGACAACGAGGAATGGAACAACACGCTGCACCCCAACCAGAAGATGTATCCGGGTATGACGCGCTGGCAGGTGCTGGAGGCAAACATCAACCCGAACCTGCTGCCATACGATGCGAGAACACTTGCCTACCATATCGGCGAGCGGGTGGAAACAAGCATTCGCAGAAACTCTACCGTAAGGATGGCACACGAGGACTGGTGGCTGAGCAGCACGAGCGTACTGGAACGGCTGGAGCCGAACAATTACAAGGTTACCGCCTGTTATCTGCCGGATGATGAGGGCGCACCACAGGAAGTCTTCATCTATCAGAAGGGCAAGTACATCGACACAGTTGAGAAAGTGAACACCTACAGCCGTGTGATGGCCGAGCAGACGGAAGAAGACCAAGCAGCGTTCGTGGAGCAGCAGAAGAAAATAGCGAAATTCAACAAATACGTTGAGGACAACACCATCGACAGACTGGGAGTGATGAAACCGAGCCAACAGGCACAGCAGGAGGTACAGGAACTAAAAGCCTCCGTTCCTCCGGAATACAGGCCCCAAATGCCATTGCCAAGCGCATCGGACAGAGCGGTCGCAGACATATAGAATAACGTTAAAATGCCATTAGAATATGATTAGTGAGACTCAAAAACAGCGGATACTGGAGGCGATAGCAGCCAACCGCCGGAATTATCCAAGCGATGCGAAACACGCATCGGCACTGGGTATCTCCCCAAGTGTCTATAACGGGTTGAAAAAAGGCCAGACGGAGAAAGCACTGAGTGATGCCAACTGGGTGAACATCGCCCGGAGGCTGGACGTGAACCTCCGAGAGACGATAGAGTGGAAAGGCGCACAGACGGAGACATTCAAATATATCAGTCTGCAGATGGAGGCGTGTCAGGAGCGCAGCCTGAGCGTGATACTCTGCGACCTGCCCAACATCGGTAAGACCTATACGGCACGCTGGTATGTGAACGAACACCGTAATGCCGTGTATGTGGACTGCTCACAGGTTAAAACCAAACGTGCGTTGGTCAAGAAGATAGCACGGGAGTTTGGTGTAGGCATAAGCGGCAAGTATCAGGACACCTACGAGGATCTCGTGTATTACCTGCGCTCTATGGAACGCCCGTTGGTAGTGCTTGACGAAGCCGGAGACTTGCAGTACGAGGCGTTTTTGGAACTGAAGGCATTGTGGAACGCCACTGAAATGTGCTGTGGCTGGTATATGATGGGAGCCGACGGGCTGCGTGCCAAGATAAACAGGATGGTGGAACATCAGAAGGTGGGCTATGCCGAGATATTCTCACGCTATGGCGGTAAGTACAGCCGTGTAACCCCCGATCAGGAAGATGACCGCCGTCAGTTCCTTATGGAGCAAGCCCGTGCCGTGGCAAGCGTGAACGCACCGAAAGGCACGGACATTGGTCAGATAGTACGCAAGAGCGGAGGCGGTTTGAGAAGAGTATATACTGAAATAGAAAAAATAAAGAGAGGAGCATAATTATGATGACTAAGATAGAAATGCAGTATATGGATGCGGTCATACAGATGAACCGTAGGCAAAGAGACCACGAGATAGATTGGGAGCAACGCCGTTACGAGCTGGCTAAATCAGCCTTATTTGTGGCACCAATGATACAAAAAGAAGAAGGTCCAATAACAGCAGAACTTATTGCCAAGTATGCAGTAGAAATTGCAGACGCAACTGTTATGGAACTTATCAAAACGGAAAAATGACCAAACGAGCGTACAGTCCGAAAGAGATTGCTGCCAAGAAATGGGTAACATTGCCTTGGGGTGAGCAGTGGAGTGAGCCGTTCGGCTTCCCTGCCGAGAACGCCTCTTGGTTCATCAGTGGGGCGAGTGCGCAGGGCAAAAGCTCATTCGTGATGCAGTTGGGCAAGGAACTGTGCAAGTACGGTCCCGTTCTCTATATGAGCTACGAGGAAGGTGTAAATCAAAGTTTCCAACGCCGCATGAACTATCTGAATATGCATGAGGTACAAGGGCATTTCAGAGTTGTAACCGACGAGTCGATAGATGAACTTGCCAAGAGGCTTGCCAAGCCAAAATCTCCAAAATTCATCATTGTGGACTCCTTTCAAGTAGGTTGTTGGGACTATGGTTGGAGTTACTCTTCTGCCGTTGCACTGATGAAGAGGTTTCGTCGCAAGTGCTTCATCTTCATTAGTCAAGAACACAAGAGCGAACCAATGGGAAAACCTGCTGTAAGTCTGAGATATATCTGCGATATGAAGGTTCGTGTGATGGGTTATAAAGCCTACTGCTTGGGCAGGTCGATTGGCGAAGCCGGAAACCATTATGTTGTCTGGAAAGAAGGTATATTGAAAACGAGTAACAATCTGTGATAATTTAATTTTATATACAAATGAAAATAGAAGATTTATATGTTAAGGTAACCTACCATGTCGGTTTGAGTGATGTGGAAGTCAGCAATCAGTTATATGAAGCACTGCAACACTTGGCTGATCATGGAAAGGTACGTGGCGACTTAGTACATTCAGACAAACAGTTAGACACAGCCATAGAATGGCTTGAAGACAACATTGAGGAAAGTGATGCCTGCGACTGGGAATATGAAATTGAAAACATAGAAAACTAATTAAAATGAGCAAGGAAAGACGAATGATTGAAATTGCTCCGGGACGAATGAGTCCGGGCGGGCGTATGACAGAACATCTTGATAGCTGGGGGCACAGTTGCCCATACTGCCAAGGTAACGGCTTCTTTTGGCAAGAGGATGAGTTCAGGGATCGCTATAAAGAGCCTTGTCCCATTTGCAAGGGAAACGGAAAGCTGGATGCCATGGTAACTATTGAGTGGAAAGCGTCAGAGAATGTATAATCTTTAATTAATATGACAATGAGCAATTTTTTAGACGAAATCAAGAAGCGTATTCAAGTATGGCACGAACAACGTGCAGAACGGATCGAGACAGAGCGTCAGGCAATGCTCGACGCAGAAGCACGCAAGGCTGTGCAGGTAATGGAGTTTAACGGGGAGCTGTATGCTTGTGTGAATGGTGTACCCCTGTTTGGTGTCAGCGACATCAACGGCACTTTGCCGGAGGCTGTTGCCAAAGCAAGACAGAATTATAAAGACTGGAAGGAGGAAAAACTATGGGAGCGGAACGGAACTATGCGCGTTTCTACTGTCTTCTGAAGAAACTGACCGGCGCAGATAAGGAAACGCTTGTGGAGCAATACACCCACGGTCGGACGGTCCACCTGCACGAGACCACCATACAGGAATATGATGCGATGTGCAACGCTATGGAACGAGTGGCAGGTTTTGATGAGCGCAAGGAGGCAATACGAAAGGAACTCCGCCGAAAGCGCAGCATGTGCCTGAAGCTGATGCAGCAGCTCGGTGTGAATACAACAGACTGGGCGCGGGTGGATAACTTCTGCCAACATCCCCGTCTTGCCGGCAAGCCTTTCAGGAATATCAGCATAGAGGAACTTGAGGACCTCTCCGTAAAACTGAGGACGATCAAGCGCAAGGGTGGCCTTAAGCCACGGCAAGCACGAGAAGAGCAGAAGAATACGACCTCATTTGTTTATGTCCCGATGGGGAATATCGCAGAAAGTTAATGAATATGACACCAAGAGAATTTGTAAAGCGTGCGATGGAGCACATCAAGGAACTCACGGAGGGCTTAAGCGAAGCGGAGTATGACAACTGCCTTGAGTAGCTTTCCTTTGAGATAGAGGAGGAACGCCAGCAACTGAACTGGTCGCCCGACATAGAAGATTAGTTTTATCAACCCTATAAAAAGAAAAGACAATGGCAACAAGAAAGAAAAAAGTAATCATTACCGGCGTGAGCAGAGAAGCCGCCGATGAAGCGTTTGCAACCTACGCTAAAAGCGATGCACAGGTACAGAAAATCAATGCGGACATCGAGCTGCAGTGTGCCAAGATCCGTGAGAAGTATGCTGACAAGCTGGCGACTCTCACTGAGGAGAAAGACAAGGCTTTCGACACCCTGCAGGCATTCGCCACAGAGAACCAGGCTGAGTTGTTCTCCAAAAAGAAAAGTCTCGACATGGCTCATGGTACCATCGGTTTCCGCACTGGGACACCGAAATTGAAGACGTTAAAAGGCTTCACGTGGGCAAGCGCATTACAACTTGTTAAGCGTTTTCTGCCAGACTATATCCGCCAGACAGAAGAGATTGCCAAGGATAAGCTGCTTACTGATCGTGATGGTAACGTGTCAATGGAGGTTTCGGACTCTCCGTCACTTGTAGAAGTTCCTATACGGCAGGCTATGACGGAATGTGGTATACAGGTTACGCAGGATGAAACCTTCTATGTCGAGCCCAAGAAGGAGGACACCAGCGTATGATCAGAGAAATATCTAAAACGCCCAAGGTAGCCCTGTGCCGTGAATGTCATGGCACGGGCTTCCAAAAGGTAAGTATAGACGGGACACAGACACATGTCCGGTGTCCCCAGTGTGAGGGAAGCGGCAGGGTGCTGGTAAGTTGCAAGATGAGCCTTGACATCCGCCCGTACAGAAACAGTCAACAATCCTAACAAATCCCACAGCTGTGAACAAAAGGAAAGGAAAGAGTTATGCCAAACGCGTTGCCGACATCAACCATATCTATGACACTTACGTAAAGACCGGTCTTCCGAACCGTGAGATATGGAAGCGTTATGTCTACCCCAAGTACGGCATCAGCGAGCGCACCTTCTACAATCTGCTGAAGGCATCGGGCAGTCCTGGAATCGAGGACAGCTCGGAGCTTTCAGCAGAGGGCTTTTTGTTCCCTGAGCTGTTTATAGAAGATGAAACCAGAGACCCGTCGTATTTTAGGAAGAATCCTTAATGACATCCGCGTGGAGATGACGGACGAGTTCGACCGGAACTTCGAGCGTCAGTCCTTCTTCGGCGAAGCGTGGCAGCGTCGCAAGAGCCCCACGCGCCCGGGTGGCCATATACTGGTCGATACCGGACGGCTCCGCAGAAGCATACAGAGCCGGACAACGGAGAACAGCATAACCTTCTTCACCGAAGAACCCCACGCAGCCATTCACAATGAGGGCGGCGAGATTGTGGTGACAACGAAGATGAAACGGTACTTCTGGCACAAATACTACGAGGCGACCGGCTCGCTCGGCAGGAAGAAGGACGGCAGTCGCAGGAATGACAAGCGCACGGTGCAGCTTTCCGAGGAAGCCGAGTTCTGGAAGTTCATGGCCCTGAAGAAAGCCGGTACGACCATCAAGATACCGCGCCGCCGTTTTCTGGGCACCAGTCCGGAAGTGGAGAAAGCCGTCCGGGAAATCATTGAGGAGAATATCACCGAGTATATCAACTTTGAATTCGAGATTAACGAGAAATGAGAAAGGAACTGTACAAGATGCTCTGCGATAAGCTGAAGACAGTAAGCGGCGGGGTCATCAAGCATATCGACCTGTGGAACCACAACGTCGAGTTCATCGAGCAGGAGGAGCAGTGGGAACGTCCCGCTGTGTTCGTGGAGTTCGCCCCCATTCAATGGCAGGCTGTTCAGAACGGTGTGGAATACCGTGCCGAGCCGATAGTGAACCTGCATGTGGTGACTGATTGGACGGGCAGCGTCAGTGCCGGCAGCGAGTTCCAGGAGGAAAGTCTGAAGGTATTCGACCTGCTGGAGGAAATCCACAAGGCACTGACCTGCATGGAAGGCGAGACTTTCATGGAATTTGACCTGGTGGAAAGCCGGACAAACCACAACCACGAGGAAATTGTCGAGAACATAGAAAGCTACCAGTGTGTGGCCATCAAGAGCCTCTGAACGAAAAAACAAGGCTAAAAACAAAAAATCCGCTGCTTTTGTTGGAAGTAACGGATTTTTATTGTATATTTGCAGTGCGTAGAGATACGTAGGGACAGGGTCGAAGTAATGACCGTGTACCGCCCCAAGGTCGCTTTTCAGCGGCCTTATTTTTATATCTTCAGTTCCTTCAATACCATTTCGTCTGCTATATAGAAGAAAATTCTACCAGTACACTTTCGTCGTGCCTCTGTCAGAGCGGCATAGTATTTCGCATCATGTGTGGGTATCTCGAAGACAACCGCCTCGCCTCCTTGCTTTGTGAGTGCCTTCTTGGCATACTTCACGATATTGCCGGCTCCACCGGTTACGCATTTCAAGTCAGCCTTTACCTTGTCGAATCTAATATCGTAGGTCTGTCTGGCGGGTCTGTTCACGCCTTGCAGGTATTCGACATCATGCCCATTGTCGGCAAGAACCTTGCACATTCTCATTTCCTTGTTGAACTTGCTCCTTTCTGCATTGCTGGCCGTAGCTTCCGCAATGCGTTCCAATTGCGTAGCCACAAGTCCGATGTCCTTTGGTGATACATAGGTTCTTTCCCATGTCTTCTCATCATATTTCAGGATACGCTCTGCAGCCCCTATGTTCTCGTGTTTTTGAGCCCTTATAAGCCGGCAAGCAGCGCAAAGTTCATTGTCAGGAATGAAAGCAAGTTTCAGTTTACCTTTGGCAATATCGCAGTCCCTGCAGCGGCGTATGGTGTAGGGGTTGTAGTCGGGTACAGACTTCTGCTCCAGTCCAGCATTGAAACGGAATATCCCCTTTGTGTCCTTGCCCGTTGCCTCTTCTCCGAGAGCCATCGCCTCGTCGTGTGGTGTGACGGGATATTTCGACTTGCGCACCTGTACAACCGTGCAGCGACAGTTCCATCCGTTCGGCGGGTAATATTCTTCCCAGAACGGGTCAGTGATGGGCAGCGTTACACGGTCAAGAGCGGCATGTTCAGGGCGTACCTTATCGTCTCCTGCAGTACGGTACTGGAGGTTGTACCGGTCGCCATCCTGCATGAAGTCCTCCCACTTGGCAGCCATCTGTGCGGAGGCCTGCACAAAATTATACTCCGCACGGAGATAGTTCCGGTTGTATGTACTGTCAATGCTTTGAACGTCATTCAGGAACTGTTCGAATGACTTTCGATTGCCGTCCTCATCGAGTAGCGACGGGAACGCCTCGTTCAGTTCGTGGAAGGTCTTCATGCCGGAGAATATGTAGTCAGACCGTTGCAGCCGCTTTCGCATCGTATCGGACATCGCTACTTTCTCAAAGGAAGAGTCCAATGCAGCGGCATGCGCCTCAATGAAGTTCCGCATTTTAGGCGTCTCCAGAATCTCAATGCGGAACTGTGCCCCCTCCACCTTGTAAAGTGTCCGCATCATTCCCTCAAAGAGCGTGGAGAGTTCTTTCCTTATATCCTCTTCACGGTTGAAAGTGGCTTGCAGTGCGGACTTGTCCAGTAGATGGGTATAGCGTTCGTGTAGCCCCTCGTAGTCAGAGGGGCTCAGTCGAAAAAAAGGCGTTTATTTTGTCCCTGTCGCTTCTTTTTGCCCGGCTTGGGTGTTTTATCGCCCTTGGGCTCTTCACCGCCACCGTCGGGGGGTGTGGGGCCAAGAACGGGAACCTGCTGCCTGCGCTCGCCTACGGGCATGTTGTATTTCTCCTCGAAGTAGGATGGATCCACCTCGTAATTGTTCAAGACGAGCTGCTCGTAAGCCACTTGTTGCTCCGGCGTATAGTCCGCACTGTAATCCCAGTCGAAGCGAATACCTTGCAATGGAAATCCATGCTGTATCATACGTGGGATTAACTGATTATTAATGACATCACGGAGCATGTCGCAGTCAGAATCTACAAGGTTTTGGAATACCTCGAGGTGAGTTTCTGATTGTGATAGTGAAGAGCCGTCCTCGATGGTCATTGTCTGTCCGATAATGAGTTTGGAGAGTTCAGAGTTTGCCCGATCGATACGGCGGTCATAGACATTGAAGGAATCTCCTTTGGTAGACTCTACAACTTCGATATCCGTTCCCTGCTGGAAGATACCCCAGCCTTCTGTCCCCATATCAGCCATCATCTTTTCCATTTTAGAGAGTTCCTTGTCATCACGGGTAGTTGTGCGTGCTATACGCATCGGCATGCCAAAAATCTCGGCAAAGGTATCCCAAAAAGCTAATGCATTCTTCTTAGGTATCGTTTGTGTAGCCGCTTTAAGATAAAGACCGAGAGCATCAGGCTGCCCTACTTCAATGAGCCAATCAACAAATGGAGGCTCGTGATAGTTGATACCCGACTGCCATTCGTCGCCTAACTGTTTAACGACTCTACTATATTCAGGAATAACGTGTTTTCTCGGAATAAGCTTTACGCCATTATAATAAAGCATATTATTGGTATCAGTCATCAATTCGCCAAGTTCAATGAGCGAATGGCCCCAATAATTGGCGTCCAATGCATATTTCATAAGCTGTTTGAACCATGACTTATTGAAATAATCAACTGCTTGTTCGTCTTCGTCGCCTTTTTCATTAACAAGTTTAAAGGAACGAGCTAACACAAAGCCCTCTCGTTGCTGAATACAGCCCGAAAGATGTAAGTCTACCTCCACATCACGATAAACGTCATAGAGACGCTGGCGGTTCGGATTGTCGGCGTTGATGGCCATCTGCCAAGCCGTACGCCAGTCGCCGATGTCCTTGCGTGTGAGAGAGTCCGTGGTGCGCTGCAGTTCCATCACCGTCTTATGGAACCGCTTTGCGTCATTCTTTGCCAGCTGGAGCGTGCCGAAAGGTGTATGCACCAGCATCTTGTTGTTTTTATTCCTGTTTCTTGCCATAGTAGTCACCAGTTATATCTTTGCTTCTTTTGGCTTCCGTACTTCATCGGGAGACCGATGGTGTCGCCATTCTCATCGATTGCGAGTGGCAGGTCCAGCACAATCTTTCCGGCCTGTACTCCCTCCAGCCACTTGATGGCTCGTTCATAGCGTTCCTTGCGTATTTCCATACCCATCTTCTGCGGCGTAGACGCTGCCATGTGGTAGATGGCAATATCGCAGGCGCGCATTACCACGAGCTTGTTACGTTGGTTGCCCGTGGCACTGAATACAGCCTCCGTGTCGTATTTCGGGCGGAGATATCCGGCTATCTCTTCTATAGCTTCTGTCTCGGCGTTGCTTCGGTTCTCTTCGCTGACCTGTGAAATCACTTTCAACGCCTGTTCTCCGATAACGACCTTGTAATCTTCATTCGTGATAAACATACCTATTCATTTATTATAATGTGATGTATAAAGCCTTCTTTTCCAAGTCAGCTATGGTTGTGCCTTCTTTGAAAACACCACCCCTGATAAACTTCTTCAGTTCCTGTTTGGAAAGTACTTCCAATTTTTTGTTGATAACAAGCACCATATACTTTTTATGGGTGGTATGGTGGCAGTAGTCTGCCTTTTTTACGGCACGCTTGAATCTTATGCCGAAAATGATGTCTTTAATAAGTCTGTACATAATTAACTTTATTGAAGGTAGGCGCGTTCGGCACAGCTCAAGCAAGCTTGGCTTTGCACTCACTTGCGCTACCATTGGTTTTTTGAGGTCGGCCGACGGCCGAATCTCGGTGAAAACATTTGTTGTCTTGTATTCCTCTGAAGGATATAGATAGCTCCTTCATCGGCATCCGGTGCATCGTCGTTGCCTGCCATGCCTTTCTCGAAGGCGAGCGTCTGCTCAACTCCAGCCTGCATGTCGGGGTCTTCTTTCTGTGATATGTCATAATAGACAAAGCCTCGTTCCCAGAGCGGGCTGATGGCTTCGACGCGCTGGAATTTGTCTGGTTTTTTGCGCATGTCTCCCGTGATGGGCAGTTGGAAGCCCCGAAGATTACCTTCAACGGTAAAGTCGTCAAGGATGATGTCCTGCATGAAACTTGCCTCCATCATGAAGCGGATAGGCAGGCCGATTCCCAAACTCCACTCATAGAGGTCGTAACACCATCGGACAAGCTCGGCCACGGATGCCTTTCGCACGAAAGCCCGCAGGTGCCACAGCTGTGATCTACACTTGCCCCATAGCTTCGCCGCCTTGGTGTCATTTGTTTTCTTTGATTTCCACGACGGGTCGATGTAAAGTACCAGTTCGTCGAACTCCCACCATGCCGGACGCTTGGCATATTTAATCCACTCTTGCTTGAAGACTGTACCCTCGACAATTGGATTATGCATCATCTCCTTGTTCCAGGCACGATAGCCTACAAAGTCGGCATATTCTTGTGCTTCCTCCTTGGTCCATTTCTCGCACCATACGGGATTGCCCTCGTTGTCCACGGCATATATGGTTGAGACATGCACACTTTTTATCTTGCAGATGTTGGCCAACACCGAAGTCTTCGAGATAAGGTTGCCCACCATGATGAAGCGTCCGCGTCCCACGTCAAGGGCTCCGAACAGAGCTTCCTTCACCCAGTCGGTGAGTTCGCGCACACGGCGTTCATTACGGCAGAGCTCGTCGTCATCAAGGTCATCGATGACGATATAGTCCGGGCGTGCCTCTCGTTTGCGCAGTCCACGTGGCGACTGTCCACGACCGCATGCAAGGAAATAGACACCCTCCTTGGTGGAAAACTCACCCTCCGTCCAGCTGCCCATTGACATCTGCTTTCCGAAGTCGGCTATGATGCGTTTGTTGTACTGGAGTTCGGCCTGAATATCACCGAGGAGTCTGTTTGCACTATCCTCGGACTTGCCGACGAGTACCATGAAATTGATAAGCCTCTTGGGCTGGAACATGAGCCACAGCGGAGTGAAGATGTCCATGTGCGTAGACTTGGCATGCCCGCGAGGCCACTTGAAGACAGCTTTCAGGTTCGGAGTGTTCTTTACCTTATTAGCTGCGGCGTTGTGGAACGACGCATTGTGGATGGTACGGATAACCTCACCCGTAACCTTGTCGCGCAGCTGCAGGAAATGAGGGAAATAGTATTCGCAGAATGCGGCATAGTCCTTCTGCAGCCTGCGAATGCGCTGCTCTTTCTGCACGGAACTCTCGCGGACAAGACTTTTCGTGTCCGTAATGCTTTGTATCAACCGGCAGTGTTCCTGCCACTCCTGCTGTATCTTCTTGAGCTCCGATATTGTTGCCATAGCGTGATACTATAATGTGGACGGGTTTTGCATGCGCTCCATGAGGAACTTGTTCTGGTACTTGTTGATGGCCTTGATAAGCTCCGGCGTAATCTCTGGGTCGAAGGACGCCTGATCCTGAATCCAGCGGTTGAAAGCCATGAACACCTCTATGGCGTCGATGACGTTCGCCTTCTTGTCGAGCTTCTCTATTGTTGCTGATAGTTTGGAGAGCTTGTCGGCCAGCGAGCCGATGAGCGCCGGGTCTTCTGACTTGTTCACACTCTCTATCAAACCGTCGATGGTAAGCAGGAGCTTGTTTACCAGTTCCGGGCGTGATATGTTCTTTGCGGCGCGCGCCTCCTTCCATCCTTCAGAGGTGCACCATTTGGAAACGGTAACGCGCGACACGCCCAGTTGGTCGGCAATCTCCGTCTGCTCCATTCCGGAGAGGTACAACGACCTCCCGATGGTCTTTTTCTGTTCAATTTCTGCCTTTGTCATAAAAACGTTTTTATGGATTGTATTAAAAACTACTGCAAAGATGCCCTTTTTCAGGCAGGCAGGAAAAGAAGTGTGCAATGCTTTCACAGATGTGTGCAACCGTTTCACACTTTCTTTGAAGGCTGTCTTAAATACCGCAACTTTGCATCAAAAAGCGATGATATGAGTAAGACAAAACGAGTAAGAATCAGCAACGAGAGCCTGAACAGCTATGGTACGCGTGTCCTGACAGCCGGAATGAATGTCGAACAGTACAACCGCAACCCCGTATTGCTGTACATGCACGAGCGCGGTCAGATTATCGGTCTGGTGAAAGACCTGAAGGTCGAAGGAGAGGAAGTTACCGGCGAACTGGTGTTCGACGAGGCGACCGAGCTGAGCCGACGTTGCAAGAAGCAGTGGGAGTTCGGCTCGTTGAAAATGGTGAGCGTGGGCATTGACATCTTGGAGTTGAGCGAGTCCCCAGAACACCTGGTACAGGGGCAAAGCAGCCCGACGATTACCAAGAGCAAGCTCTTCGAAGTATCGCTGGTAGACATCGGCGCGAATGACGATGCCATCGTGCTGCAGAAAGACGGGCAGCGCATAGAGTTAGGTAAGGATGGCGGCACAGTACTGCCGCTGCTGTATAGTAACAACAATCAAAAATCAAAAGAAATGGATCAAGAGAAATTAGCCCTTGAGTTAGGTCTTCCCAAAGATGCCGACGAAGCTGCCATCAGTGCAGAATTGGCAAAGCTGAAGACCAAGGGTGCGGAGGCGGACAGTCTCCGCACGGAATGCGACACGCTGCGTGCCGCACGTATTGAAACCCTCGTGAACGCCGCCGTGGCCGAGAAGAAAATCGGTGAGGACAAGAAACAGCAGTTCCTGGAACTGGGAAAGAAGCTCGGTGCCGAAGACCTGAAGGCAACCTTTGATGCCATGTCGCCACAGGTGAAGCTGAGTTCCATCGTAGGCAATCAGGGCGGAGCCCCGTCTGGAGGAAATGCCGAATACAAAAAGCTGAGCGAGGTTCCTGCAGAAGAGTTGGAGAAGCTCCGTGAAGAGAGCCCCGCACAGTACAAGAAGCTGTACAAGGCAGAATACGGTATTGAATGCGAGATTTAACATGTATAACAACAAAAATCAGAAAGCAATGACAAGAATGATTGCAATGTTTATGGCGGTTCTCATGAACTGCCTGGTAGGCGGCACCCTTGCCGTCGCTGCCGGTCTGTCTCCCATGACGGGTGCCGTCGGCATGAACGTACTTGCTGCCGTCATCGGACAGGCGGTTCCCGCCGGCAGTCTCCGTGTGGGCGTCTATACCGAGATATGGACTGGTGAGTTGGTGAAATACCTGCGCCGTGGTCTGGAGGCGACTTTCCTTGACGGCATTCCGGACAGTTCGAGTATCGTGAACAACGATGTCATCCACCTTGTAGAGGTCGGTGTTGATCCCGATGTATTGATCAACAACACGACCTATCCTATTCCCCTTCAGGCTTTGGAGGACAAGGACATCGCCATCAAGCTGGACAAGTTCCAGACGAAGGTAACACCCATTACCGATGACGAACTCTACGCATTGAGCTATGACAAGATGGCACGTGTGAAGGAAAGCCACGGCAATGCAATCGGCGACTCGAAGTTTGCCAAGGCTGCCCACGCCCTGTGTGCAAAGGAAGACACTGCCACCACGCCCGTACTGAAGACTACGGGCAAGTGCGATCCGGTAACGGGACGCCTGAAGATGACGCCGACCGATTTGCTGGACCTGAAACGTGCGCTGGACAAGCTGAAAGTTCCTGCCCAGGGACGTCGCCTCGTGCTTTGCAGCGATCATGCGAACGACCTGCTGGAAGTATCCCAGGTGTTCAAGGAACAGTACAACATCAACCGCAATGACGGCACGGTAGGCAGGCTGTACGGCTTTGACATCTATGAGTTTGCTAACAATCCGCTGTACACCACTGCCGGCAAGAAAAAGGATGTCGGTGCCAGTGCTGCGACCGGTGAGTTCCAGTGCTCTTTCGCCTTCTATGTACCTCGTGTCTTCAAGGCTACAGGTTCCACGAAGATGTACTACAGTGAGGCATCGACGGACCCGCAGAACCAGCGTTCACTCATCAACTTCCGTCACTACTTCATCTGCATGCCGAAAAAGACAGATGCCGGTGCAGTGATGATGAGTGGCTACAAGGACCCCAGCCTTCCTGAGGGATAAATCAAACCATAAAACAGATAACAAGCGTATGAAACTGAAAGTAACAAGTGCGTTCCGCGACAGGGACGATCATGTAACAGTGTATGACCCGGATACCATTCTGGAGGTGAAAGACAAAGACCGCGCCCAGTCGCTCATAGACCGTGGCCTGTGCAAGGAGTTCAAGGGCAAAACTGCCCCTGCATATATCCTCGGCACAGAGGAAGATGGCAGCCAACCGGACGAAAGTGAGGCCGGTACGGACGAAAATCCGGATACCGGCGCAGCAGGTCAGGAACAGAACCCTAACTCCAATCCTGAAGGCGATGAGTAAGCCGATAAAGTATCTTGTAATCCACTGCACCGCCACGCCGGAAGGCCGTGAGGTAAGCTCTGCGGAGATACGCCACTGGCACACCGACCCGGTAAGCAAGGGAGGGCGTGGCTGGAAGCAGGTGGGTTACACGGATATGGTGCACCTCGACGGTCGCGTGGAACGGCTGGTGGACAACAACGAAGACGCCTGCGTCGATCCCTGGGAGGCTACCAACGGTGCCGCAGGCTTCAACAGCATAAGCCGACACATCGTATATGTAGGCGGCTGCGACAAGGCCATGAAGCCGAAGGATACCCAGACGGCAGCGCAGCGCGAGGCTTTGAAACGCTATGTGCAGGACTTTCACCGCCGCTTCCCCCAGATACGCATCGTGGGACACCATGAGCTGAACCCGGGCAAGGCCTGTCCTTCCTTTGACGTGCAGAAGTGGCTGCGCGAGATAGGAATCAGGCAGTAGGCCCATAATATATTTAAGGTATGGAACTCAGTGAAATTATCAATCTGGTGCTGGGTGGCGGCCTGGTGGCTACGATAGCAGCCATCATCACATTGAAATCGACCGTGAGGAAAGCGAAAGCGGAAGCAGAGAAAGCGGAAGTAGAAGCCGAGACAGTCCGGATTGATAACACTGAGAAAGCCACCCGGGTGCTTATCGAGAATATTGTAAACCCATTAAAGGAAGAACTCAATGAAACAAGAAAAGACCTCAACGCGACCAAGCGCGAGATGGCACGTCTCCGCAAGGCCATCGACGATGCTAACAGCTGCCGTTATAGCGATGACTGCCCTGTGCTTCACCGCATGCGCATCGAGCAGAAAAAGCGTGAGCCGGGAGACAGCCACGAGCCAAGAGGCGAACCGCCTCGACGTGGACAGCACGGTGAGCGTCGTAGAAACCTGGCGAACGCCCGTGAAGGTCCCGATGTCAGCGGTGAGCCTGACGCTCAGCATGGACAGTCTGCGGCTGCTGCCGTCCGGGGCGGGCTACACAGCCCGGAAAGGACAGGCGAATGTGAAGGTAACGCGGAGGGCACCGACGGAGAAGGAACCGGAGCAGCTGGTGATTGAAGCCGGCTGCGACAGCCTGGAACTGGTGTGTGCCGGATATTCCAAGACCATCAGCACTCTGAAACGCCAGCTGAAGGAGGCCAGAAAGTCCAATAGCGAGCTTAGGGAAGAGACAAAGGAAAGTTCCGGAAACACCTTCCTCATGAGGCTCAAGTATTTTTGTGCTGGGCTTCTGTCCGGGATAATCGGAATAGTATTCACTTTTATAAAACTTAGAAAATGAGCAAGAACAAGAAATTCATCTACGGCATCGCAGCCGTGAAGAAAGGAACCACGCTGATAGGTTACATCGAGAAAGGCAGCTGGGACTGGGGCGGCACGAAGCCGGAGAGTGTGGACGTGGAAGCCGAGCAGGTTCCCGATGCGCCTGTGCTGACCCTGCTCCAGAAGAACGGACAGGTCAGTCCGACTTTCAACCTTATCCAGTTGGATTACGAGAACCTGAAGAACATTCTCGGCGGTGAGCTGGTGAAGACTGGCAGTGGCGGCAATGAGAAGGTGACTGGCTGGAAAGCTCCCTCCTCCCTTGTGGAACTGAGAGACAAGTGGACCATCGACTTCGTGAGTGGCCAGACTATGACCATTCCCAACGGTACCATTCTGGCCAACCTCGGCGGCAAGCTGACACTGACCGAAGTGTCGAAGGTAGAATGCCAGCTGAAGGTGAACAAGCCCGAGGATGGTGGTGCGCCTTATGAGATCAATGATACCACTGAAGGCTGATGGACGAGCAAGTAATCAGGAAGATCCAGAGAGAGGGAGCGGAAGCCTTGCTTGATGCGGGCGTTTCCCTCCCTCTCAAGGATTTAAGGATACCTTTCAGGAAAGAGCCGTTGCGGTTCCGGCTGACGATGAAGCGTCCCACACTTTCAAGACAGATAAAGATAGCGCATGCTTATCTGTCAATGGACACGACGGCGGCTGAACTGGAAGCGATGGATCATAAGGAACAGATGCAGTTCCTTGCCAGGCATGGCAGGACCTTGAGCCGTATCATCGCCCTGACGATGGAACGCTGGTGGCTGCCGGTATGGTTGCTTTCGTGGCTCGTGTTGCACTCGATGAAGTGGGAGTACCAGAAGGCAGCCTTCAGCCAGTTCGTATTGCTGATGGGCACGCAGTCTTTTATACCTATTATCAGATCAGCAGAGATGACGAATCCGATGAAGCTGAGACTGAGCCAACGAAAGAAGGGGAGTTAAAGAGCCATTGGGAAAGCTCCCATAGCCCTTTCGGATTTATCTGGCAAATAGCCAGCGCTACGGGATGGAGCGTGGACTACATTCTGAATGGCGTAAATTTTCAGACACTTATCATGATGCTGAGTGATGCACCACGTTATGTTGATAGCCGTGAACAGAAGAAAGATCAGACTGAAGAGGAGGAAGCTGAGGATATAGTAGGCTTTTTTCAAAGTAATTTAAACCAATAAGACAATGAAACCAGTAGAGATAGAATTCCTTATGCGTGATAACCTCACGGCAGGACTTGACAAAAGCAAGATGAGTGTTGAGCAGCTCTTAGGAGCAGCTCGACGTGCTTCGCTCTTTATCAATGCTAAGATCAACGACCAGCATAAGGTAATTGATAGTGTCAATACTGACCTTGACCGTATGCAGCGTAAGTTGCAGACTATGAAACCAGGGACAGGACAACAAGAACTGCTTACGGAAATTAGTGCTTGCAAGAAAGTACTTGCCGAAGAGATGGGTGTGCTTGAGGGGTTGGAAAAAGAATATCAGCAGGCACGGCAGGGCGTCAGTCAATTGGAGCAGGAATATAAGAAAATATCTGTATCAGAAGAGCAAGCAGCAGCTGCCAGCAAATCGCTCACCGAAAAGATAGCTGAGCAGAAGAGTGTCATCAAGCAGGTGGAGGCTGACGTGAAGGCTCTACAGAAAGCTTATGAGTCCGCAGCACCTGGCAAAGCACAAAATGAAGTAGCAGCCGATTTGAATGCAGCCAAACAAGCCTTAGAAGAAGAAAAGGGAATTCTAAATAGCCTGACAGAAGCACAGAATCGCAACAAGGAAAGCAATCAACGATTGTCGCGTCAACTACGTGAGCTGCAAAACGACATGGCACGTATGCGTCTGAACGGCGAGCAGAATACCGAAGAGTACCAGAAGATGGCACAAAAGGCAGCTGAGTTCTCCGACACCTTAGGAGACTTGCGTGCACAGACAAGTATTCTCGCTAATGACGATGCGAACCTTCAGGGCTTCATCTCGGGAGTTAATGGTCTGTCTGGTGCATTCACCACAGCTACAGGTGTAATGTCGTTATTCGCATCAGAGAACGAGAATCTCGCAAAGATACAAGCTCGCGTGCAGAGTGTCATGGCTATCACCATGGGCTTGCAGCAGGTGTTTAATACTCTTAACAAGGATAGTGCCTTCCGCCTTGTAACGCTTACAAAAGCAAAGGAGTTCCTTGCAGCTGCTAATTATCGGCTTGCAACATCGTTAGGTATATCTAATGCTGCTGCAACTGCACTTATGGCAACTCTTACTCTTGGATTATCTGTAGTTATTACAGGTGTAATTGTAGCTTGGAATAAACTTTCAGATGCTCAGGAAGAAGCTGCGAAGAAAGCACAAGAACGTGTAGAAATTGAATCTCAGGGCAGAGCCGAGATGATTAAGACTCGATTCGAAATTGATACTATCCGTGAGAGTCTCAGGAATTTCAGTGGTACGAAGGAAGAAGAAAAGCAGAAGTGCGAGGAAATGAACCGTAAGTACGGTGAAGCCTTCGGATATTATGACTCTGTAGCAAAGTGGTATGATGTTCTGACACAAAAAGCAGAACAATATATACAGATGCTCTTTCTGCAAGCTAAGGCACAGGCACTGGTGAATAAGGCTGTAGAAGCTGACGAAAAATTAGCTAAACACAAAGCCACTAACCCAGATAATGCAGATACATCTATGGGGTGGTTTAAGAAGGCTTTATTGAGTTTTGGTTCTGCTACATCTAATGGAATCATTGATTCTCGTAAGATTATAAAAGATAGTAACAAGAAGGCTCATGATAAACGGACCAAAGAATTAGAGGCTGAGCGCGACAATAATCTAAAGAACGCAGCTGATTTAACAAAGCAAGCTGCAAATATTGGAAAGAAGAATAATATTGGTGGGCATGCAGCACCTACAAAAAACAAAAAGAAAAAAAAGAAAGAGAAAGACGGGACAAAAGAAGCTGAGCAGCTTGCCAAGGAACTTCTTGCATTACAAAGAAAGAACCGCCAGGAGGAGATAGACCTTATTAAGGAAGGTTCTGACAAGAAAAGAAAGCAGATAAAAGAGAATTACGACAATGAACTTGCTGATTTGAAAGTACAGGAGAATAAATGGCGTAAGGCGCAAAAGGGTAAACTGACTAAAGCACAGGAAGATGCACTTACAGAATCTCGCAATCTTGCCACACAGAAAAAGCAGCATAACGAAGATGAGATAAATAAAGAAGAGCAAAAGAAACGCTTAGAGCAGCAGAGAAATGAAGTGCAGGCTATGAGTGAATATCTCAAGACTTATGGCTCTTTTCAGCAGCAAAAGCTTGCGATTGCTGAAGATTATGCCCAACAGATAGCGGATATAGATGCTTCGGAAGTGAGCGAGACAACAAAGAAGTGGCAGAAAGCAAAGCTTCAGAAGGAATATCAAGAACGCCAGGCAAGTATGTCGTTCGAGGAAATCAGCCGTGGTATCGACTGGAATGCGCTCTTCAGCGGTGTAGGCAATCTGACCAAGGAGATGATGCAACCGATGATGGAGCAGCTGCGTGCCTACACAGAAACTGACGACTATAGGAACGCTTCAGCAGATACACAACAGAAAGTGACAGAGCTAATTCAGCAGATGAGACAGTATATCGGTACTGACCAGAGTGCGACATGGCAGAAGTTGGACGAAGCCATCAAGCGATTTGCTGATAGCGTGGCTGTATACGACCAAGCTAAGAAAGATGAAGCTGCTGCCGTTGCTGCCGTGGAAGCAGGAAAGGTAGGACTCCGTGAAGGGAGAATCAATAAGGAAAGATACGATGAACTTGAAGCACGTGCTGAAGAGCTGGGGAGGACAACAGTACAAGCACGCGAGGATATGGACTCCTTCGGCAAAGCATTAAATAGGACATCTGAAGAAGTTGCTAACTTTACGTCTGGATTAACAACGGCTCTCAATAACGCTAAGGCATGGCAGGGTGTAGATGGATACGGAGGCATACAGCAGTCAGTAGGACAGGTTGATGCACTCAAAGGTACGCTTGATTCTATTCTTCCAACCATGGGAGACGGCATAGCAAAGAGTGTTGGCAGTGCTGTGTCAGGAGCAATGGGAAATGCGTTGTCCTCTCTTGGTGGCACGATGTCGGGCATTCTATCAAGCGGCATAGGAAGTATGGTTGGCATTATTGCACAAATACCCAGAATGATACTTGACCTTGCCAATAGTATCAAAAGCTTTGTTACTGGTGTTCTGAACTCACTGACGGAACTTATATCTTTGCGCTGGATAGACGATCTTGTAAATAGCATCTTGGAAGCTATCGGTAATCTTATCAATGCTATTTTTGACTTGCCAGAGAATTTATTTAAGGTACTTGAGTCTATTATAGTAAAAGGTATTGGAGGTTTGTTGGATACTGTTGTCGGACGTATCGGTAACGTTCTTTCCTTCGGACTGCTCAGTCATAAAGGTCCCAGCAGCTGGTTTACTAACAGTAACGAGGAGGAAGTGGCAAAATCAACTGATCGCCTGACAAAACGTAACGAACTCCTGGAGCAGGCAATTGAGGACCTAACGGACGAGATGAAGACGGCACGAGGTGCTACGGCTATTCGCATATCACGCGATGCAGAGAAACTGCAGCGTGAAACGAACGAGAACTACAAACGTATTGCACAGGAACAGGCAGGCTATCACTCGGCACATCATAGTTTCAACGCCTACTGGAAAGGGTTTAGTCAAGAGCAAATAAATCGTTTCAGCTCTCAAATAGGCAGAAAATGGGACGGCAACTTGTGGAATCTCACTCCCGAAGAAATGAAGATATTACGTTCCAATGTCGATATGTGGGAAAAGATTCAGAATACAGGTAAGGGAGACTATGGTGGTCGCGTAGCTGATAAGCTTAATGACTACATCGCACAAGCCGGCAAGCTGAAAGAAATAACAGATGCTCTCTATGAGAACCTGACTACAACAACAAGGCAGAATGTCTTTGACGACTTCCTTAACTCACTTTATGCTCTCGCCAGTGGTTCGAAAGATGTCTTCAAAGAGATAGAAGAGAACTGGCAGACGATGGTAAACAAGATGGCAGTGAACAATCTTGTTGGTGCGAAGTTTCAGAAAAATCTTGAGAAGTGGTACGAAAGTCTTGCAAAACTTAATGAAGAACGTGTTGATGGAAAGATAACTGATGCAGAATTCCGCAAGCGCCTCGATGCACTGAAAGAACAATACGAAAGTTATGTCAATAGTGCTAAGAATGACATAGAACAATTGCGTAATGAAGGTATTATTAAGGAGACAGACAAAGGTACAACCCAACAAGGCAAGAGTGGCGCATTCACAGCAATGAGTCAAGACCAGGCAACAGAGCTTGAAGGGTTGTTCGTTAGTGGTCAGATGCATTGGGCAAGCATTGATGACCGCGTTGAAGATGTCACAAAAAAGATGAGTGCAGCACAAGAGCATCTACGGAAGATTGAAGAGAACACAGGCAATAGTGCTGCTTCATTGAAAGAGATAGGTGCTGATGTGAAAAAAATGATTAGGGACGGAGTAAAAGTTAGATAAGTATGACGAAGATATTGGAAGGACAAGTGCTTATCAATGGCACGGATATATATAAGGAGTATGGTGTGTTCTTAACCGAAGAACGAAAAGGTGGCAGAGATAATCTCAATGCTATCCTGGCACCAAGCAAGGCAAAGGACCATGTAGGTGTAGACATACGTGAACATAACGGAAAGAAGTATTCCAAACAATTATTTCCTGCCAATGCTGAGCGTGACGTTACTTTGCACTTCGCCCAGTATGCACCTACACGCCAGCAGTGGCTTGAACGATACATGTCGTTTATCCGCTTTTTAAAATCAGGCAACAATGGCTGGCTGACAATTACATTCACGACACTGAACCTTACAATCAAAGTATTCTATCTTGACAGTAGTGCCTATCGCTCACTGACGTATCTATGGACCGAAGGCATACAGGCAAGTAGCTATAAGGTGAAGTTCCGTGAACCCGAACCAATCATATAACGTTTAAACGCCATTTGAATATGCTTCTAACACTATTTGATAGCAGCGGACAAGTAAAGGCTACGTTCTCACCGAACGACAGCAGCACACAGGATAAGGAAATACAAGGCGACAATCTGCTGAAACTCTCCTTCATCCTGTACGAGTGTATCTCCATTGACGTGAATGATTACCTCGACTATGATGGTGAACGTTACTGGGCAACGGAAAAGTATAAGCCAGCACAGAAGAGTACAATGGAATGGGAGTACTCTTTTCAGCTGCGTGGCATAGAGAGTCTGATATCTCGCTTCTTAGTACTGAACAATACCGATGGTGAGAACGAGGCGGTGTTTGCTCTAACGGCACGCCCAATAGACCACATGCGCCTTATTGTGAAGAATATCAATGCAGGTATGGACGGACTGCAGAACTTCAAGGTGGGTATTGTTGAGGGTACAGATAACGTGGTAATAGACTATACTGGCAAATACTGCCAGGAGGCACTGAAGGAACTTGCCGACGCTGTACATACTGAATGGTGGTTTGACGGTCAGACGCTAAACCTCTGTAGGTGTGAGCATGGCGAAGAAGTTACACTGGGTTACGGCAATGGCCTTACATCGCTCGACAGAGATTTAGCCGATAATGTGAAGTTCTACAGTCGACTGTTCCCGATAGGTAGCTCACGCAATATAGACCCTGAAAAGTATCACCACTCCCGACTGATGCTGCCAGGTGGCGCAAAGTATGTTGATGTGAATGTAGAGAAGTACGGCATTATTCATCACTATGAGCAGGCTGCCTTCTCCAATATCTATCCACGTCGTACGGGCACTATCAGCGAGGTGCGACACGAAGAAGTAAAGGATAAGGACGGAAAGCCCTTCACCATCTACTACTTCAAAGATAAGAACCTGCCGTTCAACCCGAATGACTATGAGATAGGCGGACTTGTAAAGCGTGTGTCGTTCCAAGAAGGAAGTGAGTTGGCTGGATTAGGAACTGACACGGAGCATTACTTTGAAGTGAACTACCATAGCGATACTAAGGAATTTGAGATTATCACGATTTGGCCCTACAACGACGGT
Organism: Prevotella sp. HUN102; assembly: GCF_000688375.1. Classification (NCBI taxonomy): domain Bacteria; kingdom Pseudomonadati; phylum Bacteroidota; class Bacteroidia; order Bacteroidales; family Prevotellaceae; genus Prevotella; species Prevotella sp. HUN102. Next base: position 1,265,568 of record NZ_JIAF01000004.1, read on the forward strand.
ACCCAACTGCCAGGTGGTACACTCGTGCCAAAGGTTGGCGACAAATACATACTTTGGAACCTGCGCATGCCTGATGAGTACTATGGTATAGCAGAGAAAGAGTTCCTGGCAGCTGTTGAGAAGTACAATAAGGAGCACGCCTTGGACGTATCGCGCTATAAAGCCCCGACAGACCATGTATGGATGGAAGACACAAGTACCGACCTATTCATCGGCAGACGTGTCCGGCTGGAGAGCAATAAATACTTCCCCGATACGGGCTTCCGCAAGAGTCGGATCACACGCCTTAGTCGGCAGGTAAACCTGCCTGGTAAGATGAACCTTGAGAAAAGTGATGCGCTATCGACGGGGATGATGCAGAAGGTGGACGACTCCATCAAGGATGTAAAGAAGTACACGGGAACCTTAGTGGGAGCACTGAATGTTCCGGACATCATACAGAGCGGAGACACAACGATGCCTGCTGATACGAATATCTTTTCTGCACGCCGCTCGCAGAAGGAATTCATCAGCAAGAATTCAGCTGATATTGCGCAGGGGTTAATTACCTTTTTGATGGGTATAGGATTCAAGGACGGCGCGGGCATAGACGGTTTTGGCAACGCCATATTGAAAGCCATTCAGACGCTCGGTTTTGAAAAGACCATCAACGGCTTTGGCGTATGGCTTGATGAGAACGGGCGTGCCCACGGGCAAATAGATTATTTGGAGGTGATTGGCAAGGCTGTCTTCCGTAGCCTTCAGATAGACGAATACAAGCACATTGGCGGCAACATCGTGCTTTCAGGCGCAAATACCATCATAAACAAGGTTGTGCCTGTTGTGGGTGGCTGGAAATGCTACCTACATACGGATGATGGAGATAAGGCGATTACTAACGACTGGAAGGCAGGCGATCAAGCCCTTTGCCAAACGTTCAATATAAAGGCGGGAGTCTACGAGAACGTCAGAAATAATTACTACTGGCGTTGCGTATCGGAAGTTGGACAAAAGACAGCAAGTGAAGAAGCGTATATCGTTATCACCGGCGACGACAACTATCGGGATAAAAGCGTAAAGAATGATGAGCCCAAAGCAGGCGACAACGTCGTGTTGTGTGGTCACAACACACTTTGGGACATTACACATGGTGTAGACCCTACGCTGCACCGCAACCGAATGAATGTTACGATGATTACCACCTCGAAGGAGGAGGGTGGAACTATCGAAGTATACCGCAACATTCACGACTTTTCACTGAATAAAGGCAACGCCATATTCCATCTGTCTTCAGACAAGATTTATATGAACAGCCAACGCTTCGAGTGGATAAGCGCAGATGGCGAACGTATTCCTAACGTGATTTATCGTGGCGACTGGACACCCGGCACGGTGGCTGCTCGATACGAAGCGTGGTACCACAGTGGGGGCACGTGGCTTTCCCTTGTAGACGACAATACCGATGAACCGGCTGAGCAGTCGCCTAAATGGAAGAAATATGCAGCTAAGGGAGAAGACGGCACATCGCCCTACACGGTGAGTGTGCAGTCGGAAAGCGGTGGCAATGTTATACACAATGGACAAGGCGAAATTGTTCTTGTGGCTGCCGTCTTCCACGGAGAACAGGATATTACATCAACTTTGCAGCCTTATAACTTTTCGTGGGTAATTCAGACAGGCAATCCCGAATTCGACAAGGCTTGGAATGCCCGACACGAAGCGGTTGGAAACCGTATCACCATACGGGCTGAAGAGGTGAGTTTGAAGGCACAAATAGACTGCATGATAGAAATTGAAAGATAAATACATTCACAATAAAAAAAAGAAAAAATATGGCAACAGTAAAAGCAAGAGGTCAGGTAACAATAGTAGACCTTAACGATGCGAAGCAGGTGCAGCTCGTTATGAGTATTAAGCACCCCGTACAGATGTATAATCCCGACACGAAGGTGTATACGCCTAACTTCGGAAGTGATAACAATGTGGTAACGCCAAAAGTTTATGTTACGGGCAACGGTACTAACCTTGTAAGCAAACTGACAACTCTGAAATACGAAGTCGGCGGTACTGTTATAGCTGCCGGGGCAACAAGCGGGCAATACACTGTAGCAGCCATACCGGCAGGCGGAGCACTCACCATTAAGGGAAACATCACTGGCAATTCGCTCCCTATAAAGATAACGGCTGTTTATCATGACGACGAAACCCAGCAGGACACCACGCTCGAGGCACAGGGCTTTGTCGTGAAGACAGCAAATGCCGGTGCGCTCTTTCAGGTTGTTCTCACACAGCCAAAGGGTAACAGCTTCGATGCATCGAACAACATTTCTACGCTCACAGCCGAAGCAAAATGTTTTCGTGGTGGCACGCAGGACACCGACGGCATTACCTATAAATGGTACTCGCTCAACTTAAAAACACAAACGTGGGAACTGCTCACACAGGGCATAGCAACAACAGGTGGAGTATCGACTCTGTCGGTAAAGGCAAATGACGTGCTCAACGTGCAAACTTTCAAGTGCGAAGCCATCGACGGGGCTGACCGTGCCGAAGCTATCGTAACATTCGAAGACCGCACGGATCCCTACTCATTAGAACTGTTCTCTCCAACAGGTTTACAAATAAAAAATGGTCAAGGTTCTACAACTCTCTGTGCCCGACTATATCGTGGCGGAGAACTAATAGAAAGTGAAACAACATCTTCGCAAAAGTTCACCTATACGTGGACCAAGTTCGATAAAAACGGAGCAAAATCTAACTTTGCAGGCACATCGTCGGCACAAAAGACAGGCAATCCGCTCACCGTGTCGGCCAACGACATTGAGCAGAAAGCAACATTCTACTGCGAAGTAAGTCAATAAAAATACTTGTGCATAGGGCTCTTACCCCCTATGCACTCAATCAATACACATTTGAAGTATGGGAAAAGTTATAGCACGTGCATACCTCTCCATTGTCAATGTAAATGATGGAGAAAAAGGCGAAACTGCACTCACACTTGTCGTAACGCCGAATACCTTTGTCTTCCAAACCAACAACAAAGGTATCATCGAAAACTTGACGCAGAATACAGGCACGGTGAAAATGTATGCCGGCACTACGGAAGTACCCATCGACAGCGTAAGTGCAAAGCCCTACAACTGTGATGCCGTTGTATACAAGCAGCAGCTCGCAGGACAAGCTGGTATTCCGCTATATATCCTCGAGTTTAAAAGTGTAGCGCAGGGACAGTGGAGCGGCAAAGTGGAGGTTACTGCCACCTATAAGGGACAGGCACGCACTGCCATTGCTGAATTTATGGTGAGTGCTCAGAAGTGGAATGAGGCACAGTTCTTGGCCAATGAGCAGCAGTTTAAAAGTATAATAGCACAGAATAAAGCGGATAAGCAAGGGCTTGAGAGGCGCATATCTACCATAGAGCAGGATGCTGGGAACATTCGTCTGGAGGTCAGCAGGCAGACTTTCAGTGGCGTGAATATGCTCAAGGGGGCGAGCTTGCGAAGAGAGAAATTTATCTTTGATGGGGAACTAATCGATATATACGGAGGAAGATTAAACCAAAAGCGTATTGAGATAAAAGACCACGACAGATGTGCGTATATTCATACTTATGGTTTTAGCAGTGATACCAACGGAGGATTGTATTTTGTAGCTAAAATAAATGGAAAGGGGGCTTATACCTTTAGCTTCTATGCACAGGTAGCAACAACACCTGACAGGGGAATGTTCGTCAGCAGCTGTCTGAATAGCACTCCTACAACACGCCAAACTTGGTTGCCGCAGAAAAACTTCACACTTATATCTAACGGATTGTGGAATAAATATACTTTCACGATAGAAGTACCCGATACCGTTTGCCGTTACTTGGAATGCAATATACGAATTGTGCGCAATGGCGAAGTCCGCATAAAAGAAATACAGTTGGAGGAGGGCACTAAAGCTACCGCATGGAAAGACCCGGACGTTGTGGAGAGCGTTGAGCGTACCGGTATTGACCTGACCAATGGCACCGTATCTGTCGAAGCTGCCAATTTTGAAATCAAGCATAATGGTGAGAAGCCTTTTGCTGTGAGCAAGGGAAAAGCCCTGCTGGGCGGCTGGGTGTTTGATAAAGGGAAACTGTTTTCTCAATGCGGGGATATTAACGGAAATCCAAGCACGGACTACGGCAATGCGAATTTCACTCCTGACATTGTTCTTGACCCGGTCAATGGGTATATGTCAGGAGTTGGCTCTTTCAGAAAAAAGGTATTGACAATAACTCCTCAAAATATAGAGAATTATGCAAAAACTTCTTATGAGTTGGGTACAAGCTATGTCTTTTTAGCCGGTAAAATAAGTGCCGCAGCTCTATTTAAAGGTACTTTTAAACATCCAATATTCATAACATTACCCGGTAATGGTGGGAATGGTGGTTTTGAGGTTGCCCGGACAATATTGGGGGAAACAATAGTGATATACAACCAATCAAGCAGTTATATAAACATTTGGGGCAGCGGCAGTAGTATTTCGGTCTATCCAAATCAATTTGCCGCACTCGAAGTGAAAATATCGGTAGATAAGACTGGTACAGAAAGTTATTATAATTACGACTGGATAAAAGGAAAAATGTTAGTTTAATATAAAAATAAACGAATTATGAAACTAAAAGTAATGCAAAAAAGAGTTGAGGCAGACGTGAATGGTATTGTCATTATAAATGGCTTTGTCCACGTAGTTACCTATAAGGCAGATATTAGCGACCCAAAGAATGCCAAGGTGTTGCTTTTTCACGACCATGTAGCCAAATGTACCCATGATGACGTTGCCGATGAAAGTTGTGCGGCAGATTATGGACACAACGGCTCTACATTCACAGATGGGCGTTGGAACTCAATCCCGGATATCGAAGAACAAACTGTCGCATACAAAGGGGTACGTGATATCTATTTCGCCATTGAAAGAGGCGAACTGGTTTTAGAGTAAACCTTATAGGGGGAATAAAAAGCCCCCAGCCTGTTAAAAGTCGTCTCACTTACTATTTAACCAAAAACGCCGCAAGGACGCGACCGGGGGCAATATGCCATTCCGACCGTCCTTGCGGTTTTTAATTTTGGCTGCGCTATGCACAGTAATAAGTGAGACATTGCAAAGATACTAAATTTTATGAAGATGAAGATAATTGAGGTCTTGAAATTTAACAGGGAGCTAATAAAAAGGCTCAAAATAGCAGGAATACGTTTAGAAGATGAAGAATTTGTGGACTTATATACCGATTACACAGCATTGCTTGAACACGGCGAAAAGGTAACCTATATAGTTGCTGTCCTATCAGACAAGTATGCCGTGAGTGTGAGAAAGGTTTATCGACTTATTAAGCACTTTCAAAGCGACTGCAAGACTCTTGCAGTGTGATTTGGTTCAAAAGTTCTTTTGACTTACCGAATATGGCGAACTTTGCCGTATTAATTTAGTGAGACAATGAGAAAACAATACCTTTCAGCACCGCTTCCTTTTCAGGGACAGAAGCGGATGTTTGCCAAGGAGTATATAAAGGTACTCCAACAGTTTCTTGATGGTACTACTTTCGTGGACTTGTTCGGTGGCAGTGGACTGCTGTCGCATATCGCCAAGTACCAGAAGCCGAACTCCACCGTTGTGTATAATGATTTTGACGGCTATCGTAAAAGGCTGGAAGTCTTACCCCAGACGAATGCCCTGCTTGCTGAACTGCGTACAATAGTGGATGTTCCGCGACACAAGGCCATCATGGGAGAGCAGCGCGAGCAGGTGCTGTCGTGTATCCGCAGGCATGAGCGGGAGCACGGATATGTTGACTACATCACGCTGTCCTCATCCATCCTGTTTTCGATGAAGTATGCCATCGAGTATGCAGACTTGGAGAAGGAGACCTTATATAATAACATAAAGGGAGTGGATTATCCACCTTGCAACGACTATCTCGATGGGCTGATCATTACCTCCTGTGATTACAAGGAGGTTTTTGAGCGTTACAAGGATGTGCCGGGCGTGGTGTTCCTCGTTGATCCCCCGTATCTGAGTACGGACAGCAAGACCTACAGAATGTACTGGAAACTGTCCGATTACCTCGATGTGCTGACAGTCCTCTCCAGCCACCACTTCATCTACTTCACCTCGAACAAGTCCTCTATCATAGAATTGTGCGACTGGATGGGCAGACACCCGAACCTCGGCGACCCGCTCAGGAACTGCCACCGTAGGGAGTTCAATGCCCACATGAATTACAGTTCGTCCTATACGGACATCATGTTTTATACGGATGCCGCTTGAATAACATTCTAATACCGTTTGAACGATGAATAAATACTATCAGATACTGAACAAAATCCTGGAGCAAGGAAAGACCCAGACCAATAAGAAAGGCAATATCCGCTACTTGCTCAACGAGCAACTTTCATTGTCGCCGGCCGACCTGCTCGACATTTTCGAAAGCCACGGCATAGCCAGGAAGAAACTAAGAAATGAACTGCAGCTGTTCATGCAGGGTGAGCGGCAAGTGGAGAAATACCGCGTGGCAGGTATCAACTGGTGGGACTATTGCGGTTCCGTGCTCGTCAATAGTTATCCGACTTACTTTGAGAAACTGCCGCCATTGTTAGCGAGGATAAACCGCGAGAAGCGCAACTCGAAGAATTATGTTCTGTTCCTCGGTGAGACAGGCGCAGAAAGCAATCAGGCTCCGTGCCTCAGCCTGGTACAGTTCCAAATTGATGACGGAGAACTTGTTCTGTCGGCCTACCAGCGCAGCAGTGATGCGAACCTTGGACTACCGGCCGATATATACCACCTTTATCTTATGGCGCGGCAGATAGACCTGCCACTGAAAAACATAACTCTGAATCTCGGAAACGTACACATATACGAGAATAATTTGGAGCGAACAAGGCTGCTGCTTGAAGGTGATGAGAGTATGAAGTTTGACTTGAATGTCTGAAATAGAATGATAAGAAACAAGAAACGCCCCAAGAAAATCTGAGGCGTTTTTTTATTGGGAGGGGGGAACCTAAAAAAGAACGTTTCGTTTTACGAGGCAGAACGCTTTGTTTTATTTTTTCGGAACGCTTCGTTTTACGGATTATACATAGCGCAGAGGTTCGCGGGCCGACATGCCGATTTCTGTATTGTCATCGAGCTTCAGACTCGACATCGGAAACATATAGCTGCCCGAACTTACCCAACCACGTTTTACGGTTTTGCCCTTCTGCGCCTTGATCAGAATGGCTGTGGCAGCCCCTTTGTCCTTGTACTCCACAAATCCTCCGGCGTTTATGCGCATACCCAAGTCGTCCATTTTCATCATTTTCATCATCTGCTCGGGCATTCCTTGAAGCATTTTGAGCATACCAGCAGGCATTGCGTCCTCAATATATTTTTCCACGGTAATAGTCCATCCCGCGAGTTCGGCAGAAGTGAAACCCTTTTCAATGACGATGTTCTGTGGTTTCTCCTTTGGCAAAGCCTTTCCGGTCTTGCTTTCAAACATAGCCAACTTTGGAGGATACTCGTCGATGGTAAACTTCTGAAGTTCAATGGCGAGTGGCAATTCGTGAACTTTGTCGTAGCTGTCGAGCGCACGCCATTCCGGATTCCCTTCTTCGCAATACATCTTAAGGCGTTTCATATCGACAGAACCCAATACGCCACAGGTTAGGAATATGAATAGTCCCAGATGGCTCACGAGAGAGGGAATGAAACGTTTCTGAAAATGCACGAGCTGATAGATGCCAACTTCCGCCACGATGATGGTATTCCAGAGATAGATGAGCACGAACGGCCAGAAAGAGAGGATACGGCTCAGTCCAATCGGCTCCATTGCGAGATGCCCTTCGGGCACTTGGCGTGTCAATCCCATAATGACTGTGAGGATAGCTGCCGTTGCCAATGCTGGAACGGCAGCTTCGGTCTGTGCCATAAATCGGAAGATATAGGCTTTGGAGCGCAGCATATAGAAAAGCACAAGCGCAGCGATGAGTAGGGCGAGTGCAATGATGTTGGCGGGCCACATAAAGAAACGCCACTCTACGGGGCCTATTGAGGCTTGTAAAAGGGCTCCTGTAATCAGAAGCCCTATACAGATTGCGATACCTTCGCGATATTTCCAAGGTTTATTCCACATCTTTCTACATTGGTTTAGTGATGAAACGTCCCTTTTCCTTAGCTGTTGCTATCCACTTTGGAACGGTGGTCTCAAGGAAGCGTTTCTTGTTTTCCCTGTTTTGGGGCATATCAAGGCCAATGTAAGCCTGAGCTTTTTCCTTTGTAGTGATGTCGGGCAATGGCACATCGCCTGTGAATCCGTGCTTAGCCAACACTTTGGCAATGCGGAAGCGTGCCTGATTTGCATAGCCGAGAGCGTCGCCCAGCAAGCGGGTAATTTCCTGTGGAGCGTGGAAACTTGCACCGTGGCTTGCCACAGCATAGTCCCAACGCCACTGGCTCTTGCGAATGTCCTTGAGAGCTTCCTCCATTTCGGCTTCCGTAGCTCCCTTGTCCCACGCAAACTTAGCCTCAATGTGTGCTGCCGCAAGTGCTTTCTCTACCTGATTGCGCACGTGGAACACCTTTTCCTGGCGTTCATAAACGTTCTGGCGCAGCGTTTCTGCATCCTGACGGTGACAGGTCTGGCAGGTTCTGTCAATCTTTGCCAATGGCGAAGTGATGTGATGATCGGTAAATTTTACGCCACCTTCCTGTTTGTAAGGCATGTGGCAGTCGGCACAGCTTACGCCACGCTGTCCGTGAATGCCCTGCTTGAATATCTCGTAACCCGGGTGTTGACCCTTCAGTATCTTGGCTTTTGACAATGGATTGATGTAGTCGTAGAAGCCCGGAGAGTCATAGTACTCTTCAGCAGCCTCGCAAGTGAGTCCCTTGTCTTGTGGGAACTTGAGGTATTGGCCGTTCTCCTTCTCGAAATAATATTCTGTATGGCACTGGGCACAAACGAGCGAGCGTATTTCCTGATGGCTTGCTTTCCTCACGTCCTTGCCGGCACGTGCCCACGCTTCATAGAGAGCCGGGCGGGCAGGCTTGAGATCCATCGTGCGGGCATCGTGGCAATCGGAGCATCCTACGGTGTTCATCATCTGGCTGCCGTGGTCGCTCCATTTTGCGGCATAGAAAGCATTGCTGCCCATTTCACGCATCAGGCGTGGCACGTCCGGACCTTTACACGTCCAGCAAGTGCCCGGCTGCATTTCCGTCTCGTCGATGCCCGGAGCACCGGTGCGCAGAATCCTTGGTTACATCCTCAATGGCGTGGCGATGCCCGCGTGGGGTGTTGTAATCGCGGGAGAAAGCGTATCCCGCCCAGAGAATCACCATTTCAGGACGTTCTGCCAGTACATCTACTTCCTGTGAGGAATTGTATTTGCTCACAAATGAAGTGTCTTCGGTCATAGCCCAAGTTTGATATTCACGAGGAAAATCTTCAGCAAACTTCTCGTTCTGCGATACAATGCTGTCGGTCATAACGGTGCGCCGGTTGTTGAACACCGAGGCGACCTCTGCTCTACGTTCCAAAAGCGATGAACAGAGCATACCCAAAATAAAGATGATGACCATAGCCCCACCAAAGAGCAGCCATCCTTGCCATTTCTTTAATTGTTTTGCCATATTTGTAGATTTTTGTTATTTCTTCTAATAGCTTCTGTCTTGTTCCTTTCTGCTGCTTATTGGTCTTGTTTCGGCCAATAGCTTATTTGCTTAATATATTCTGCAGCCACTCGGGAACAGGCGACGGAGGTATAGGCACCTGACTTTCGGCATTCGGTGTGGAAGTTAAGGTGTTCATTCCGCCGTGGGGCACATCCTGATGGCAGTCCCAGCACGCCTTACCCTCGCCGCGTCTTGCCTGCATATAGTCTATTTTGCCTGTGTTTACAAACTCTGTATTGAGTTCGGTATGGCAGCGAATGCAGTTGTCCATAATCACTTCCGATGAGGCTTCTTCAGCCATTATCGCCTGATTTTCTGAATGAGTGACAAAATAAGCCACGTGTTTCATTCCGTCCATACCTTTGAACAGATACTTGGCAGCTATGCTCGAGTGCGGCACGTGGCAGTCGTTGCAGGTTGCATCTCGTCCGTGGCTGGAGTGCGACCACGTGGAATAGTAAGGAGCCATAATATGGCAGTTCACGCAGGCTGCCGGATCATCACCTATTATATAAGTATGCATACGCAAGAGATACATAAACAGACCCACCAGTCCCACGATGACACCCGATAAGGATACCAGTACACCTTCTGACGATAACTGAGAGAAGGCAGAAGGGATTTCAACTTTTGCAGATATTTCTTCATACCTATGATTAAGGTGTTTAAATTCGTTAGAATAATAGATTTCACTACAAAATTAGATAATTAAGTTGATAATGTCAATAGTTTTATCCTCATTAATGAGGGTTTTTGTTTTTTAAAAATGTTTAAAATATTAATTTAAGTTGAAATATGTATGAGTGGTAACAAATATTACCATTTTAATTTTCTATACTTCGATACCTTTGCAGTTTTGAAAACTGAGAAACTGTTTCCTCTCATTTCGATACTGTCTGAAAAGCGATTTGCAAGTAACCGAAGAATGGCGTGCAATCTTCGCACAATTGCAGTGCATTCTTGCGAAGAATGGAATGCAATCTTCGCAAGAATGCAAATGAAGTTTTTATTTCTTGATTTTCAGACTGTTATGGAAACTCCTCGTCTACCTCTTTCTTGCGGAAAACAAATCGTGCTCCTGGTCGTAGATGGGACTTTTCACGGAGAGCAGGTTGAGGACGGAGTGGAAGACATAGTGCTGGTCTATGAGTTCTTTCTTCGGCCTGAGCTGGCGGAATCCCGGAGAAGTCCACACGAGGAACGGAATTTCGTACTGCTCCTTGGGGGCTACGCTCATCGGCAGACCGTGCATAAAGAGATTTTTCTCGCCGAGCGACTCGCCGTGGTCAGACACGAACATCATTGCGCACCTCCAATCCTTCAGTGTGCCCAGCGTGTCTATGAGGCCGTTGAGCAGGTGGTCGGTATAGAGAATGGTGTTGTTGTAGGCGTTTATCAGTTCGGGAATGGAGTCCTTGGCATTCTCTACGTTGGAACACACAGGCGTAAACTTCTCAAACTCCTTCGGATATTTCGTGTTGTAGCAGGGGCCGTGGCTCGTGCTCGTATGAAGCACGACGAAAACCTTGTTTTTCTTGCTCGCAAGGATGCGGCCGCGCAGCCCTGCGGTTAGAATCTCGTCGTATTCGGCGTTTATTTCAGGGTGTTCCTTCATAAGGTCGTTCTTGGCCTTGTAGTCCTTGATGTGCACCGGAGGCTCTCCCCAGTTGGTGGTGCGCCACACCACTTCAGCCCCCATACGATTAAGATAGTTGGGAAGAATTTCGTAGAGGTCGGAAGTGGCCTTGTATTCGAGAATACTCTTGCTGCCGGCAGTAGTGTAAGTGAAACACGACTGCGCATTGAACACCTCGAGGTCGCTGCGCTGGGAGAGTTTCGGATTGGTGGGAACGTCGTAGCCGTAGAGTTGGAAGTTGGCCCTGCGCGCCGATTCTCCAATCACGAGCACCACCACCGTCTTCTCATCGTCCTCGAAAGTGCCTAATGGAAGGAGCGTCTCCTCCTTGTTGGCATCGGCTTGGGACGAGAACCACCGGACGGTGTTCACTATATAGGAGTAGGGCATTACCAATGCGCCCAACGCCGTGTCGTATTTTCCAATCCACAGCACCTGATTGAGGTTGAGAAGAACCAGTGCCACGGACAGGCCGATGGAGCTTCCACAGGCTATGCCCAGTTGTTTCGCTTTTCCACGGTCAATTTCCTGCACGAGGATATAGACGGCGGGCAGGATGCCGAAGGCGAAAACATAGAGCAGCAGCATAGGCGTTATGAAGCCTGAAGCCTCCGATTCACGCGTGTTGAACACGTTTCCCATCATCGAGCGGTCTATCAGTACGTGGTAATTGACGACAAAGAATGTGCAGACGGCACTCAGAACGTTGCAGACGGCAAGAAGAATCCGTCCTACATAGCGCAGAAAATAAACGAGCAGGTAGCACATCATAAAGTTGAGTGCGAGCATAACAATGACCAAACTTGCCGTCAGCAGCGACTTCGTGAGGAAGGAATGGCTGGAATGCTCCAGTACAAAACTGAAGAATGGAATATTATAGAAAATCAGATTGCCGAGACTCATCAGTCCTGAGAATGCCCATAAGGATATGGGTTTGCGAAGAAACTGGAATAATTTAAGACTTTTCATTTAGTGATCTAATTTTGTCTGTGCAAAGATAAGAACAATATTTGGCAAAATTCTATGTTTAAATTCTTTTTTGCCTTCGTGCTTATATATTCCTTCAGATTCTTCTTGAAAGATTTATGTTTTTATTATATCTTTTGGCTGTCCCGAAAAATATTTTTAATTTTGCAGCAAACTATAATTAATCACTATCAATGAAGCGAATCTTTATTCCATTTATTGTGTTGTATGTGCTGTTTGTTGCCGCTATGATGATGGTACTGGCAGTTTTTCCAAAAGGCGAACTCCACTTGCTGCTGAACAGTTATCACGCCCCATTTGGCGATTGCCTGTTTATGTATTTTACGCAATTGGCAGAATGGCCGTTGTATATCATTGCCGCCCTTCCGTTATTTTTCAGAAAAGCCGGTTGGACTTATCTCTATCTGGCATCAGAACTTACCTGCGCATTGATAATCTGTCTTGTCAAGCGATGCTTCGACGCACCTCGCCCAATCATATTCTTCGAGCACTCGGGCGTGAAACCTCCCCTTGTCGAGGGCGTAAGTATGTGCTGCCGGCATTCATTTCCGTCCGGTCATACGTCCACTTTCTTTGTCTTTGCCACGCTGTCGGCATTGCTTCTCGCCTATTATTCCAGACAGGAGAGCAGCGTCAGGAAGAGAACGTGCTGCACCCTTCTTATCATTCTTCTGTTTTCATTTTCCGTTATTGGTGGCTATTCGCGCATTTATCTGTCGCAGCATTTCCTGAGCGACGTACTCGGGGGCAGCATTATCGGTTTCATTGTGCCTTGCGCTATGTTTTGGTTGTTTTACAAGCAGCAATGGATGCAGAAAAGATGGTTCAACAAGCGTGTCTTTTGAAAGGGAAAAAGGCTGCAAGGAGCGCAAGCCCGGGTTCAGAATAAGTTGGAAAGGAGACAATCAAATGCGTGAATAGTAAATTCACATTGTAAAAATTCATTACCAAAAAACGGACTTTTAAAATCTTCAAAATAGCATTTTGCGTCCAATAATTGGGAGATTTCGGACAGGAGTTTCGAGAAAAATTCAATGGGAAAGAATGCGTTGAACTGCGTTTTTGCGAAGAATGCAATGCGCCAATACGGCAAAAGGAAGACAAAGGTGCGGGGAACGGAATGCGTTCTTCGCACCTTTGCGTTTCATTCTTCGCACAATTGAAAACAGATCTACGAACAACTGATAATCAAACGCTTACATAGGGCATCGAATAAATGAAAAAAAGAAATCAATTGACAAGGAAATGAGCTGACGGAGAGGGTAATAGGAGAAAGAAAAGAATAAAGGCTGACAGCATAAAACTATCAGCCTGTTTATGAAATCAAGTGCCAATCGAGTTGAAAGGAACACCTATATTATATGACTTTCTTTTAAACTTGCTACCACGGATAGAGTATCGGGCAGCCGACTTTGCTATTTTTTCTTCGACAAGTCGAGAATCATCTTGCCGATATACAGCCCACTCTTTCCGTTTTGGTCTACTCCGACTTCCTTTCCGTCAAGGTCTTTCACGAAAACCAGTTCTTTCAGGAACGAATGGGAATGCCCTCCAAGCACCAAATCAATACCACGGGTCTGTGCAATAAGCTCTTCATCGCTGATGCCTTCGATGTTCCATCCGAGATGGGACAGACAGATAATCAAATCGCACTTCTCGCTTTTAAGTTTATCAATGGTCTTTTGGGCACAGGAAATAGGATCAAGGAACTCCAATGGCTTGTAATTCTTTTCGATTACCAAGCCATCGAGATAGGTTGAGATGCCAAACACACCAATCTTCACGCCTTTCCGCTTGATAATGACGTATGGTTTCACAATGTCTGCAAGCTCAGTGTCCTTGAAATCGTAGTTGGCACAGACGATAGGGAAGTTCAACTGCTTAAACAAACGGGTCATATTCTCCAAGCCGAAATCAAACTCGTGATTGCCGATTGTGCCTGCGTCATAACCCATCATATTCATCAGCCCCACCTCTACATCGCCTTTATACATCGTGAAGTAGGGAGTTCCCTGACAGAAGTCGCCACTATCGAAGAGCAACAAGTCGGGATTCTTAGCCCGCTCTTGCTTCAACACTTCCAATCTGCGCAGAAATCCTCCCCTGTCGGCCTTGGACGTATCGGCAAGGTTCGTACTCAACGGATAGATTTGGCTGTGCGTATCGTTGGTATGCAATATTGTCAGTTGCTTATTCTGCGCAAAACCAACACCTGCATAAAGGCAGAATGCGATTGCTAATATATTCTTTTTCATATCATTCATCGGTTATTTTCAATCATTATTTCGTATTCAACAGAGCAGAAAACATTTATTCAACTCTGATTCTTCCCTCCACAACAGAGTTTACCACCTCTCCTTTTGCGGCATTCTCCTTAAAATAATTAATGATGATATAGCGACTATTGCTTTTTTCATCCTGTGGAGAGTTTACATTCGTCTTAGCCTTCATCGCATTCATCCTGTCATTGCCCTGAGCCACATAGTCAAGCGTTGCAACACGATACTGTCCGTTTGGATCAATCGCCTTGCCGTGGAGCTTCGCACTCTTGAGCTTGCCATCAGAAGTTATCAATAATTCCACACCTTTACTTACGCCTTCGCCCCCATTATGGGCTATTTCACGAAACAGTTGCAGAACCGTAGAACCCGAAAGTGTGAAAAAACAAATCTTGTTTTCAAAAGGCGCAATCTCCAACACATCTCCATAAGTTACCTTTCCCTTTGGCAATGCAGCTCGAATGCCTCCCATATTATAGACGCCGAAGTCCACATTCTCCTTATAATCACGTGCTCCCCACACCATTATGTCGGCAAGCAAATTGGAAAGGTCGCTTTCCGGCTGTTTTGCCACCATATAATGATCGGATTCGCCCACTATCGGTCCCATAATACTGTCTACCTCGTGTTTGTAAGGCTGCATAAATGCGACTGCTCCGGCATCTACCGACGCATCATACCGACTGTCTACAAGGATTCTTGTGCGAGATATGTCCGACAATCCATAATTACTCTTACAGCCCGTAGCCAGTAAAACGAGCGAAAACCCACAACACAAAATTACTTTTTTTCTCATAATGTATAATTTAGTTGATACAAAGGTATAAAAAAGATAAGAGGAAACCGAACCGAACCCATCAAAATATAGCACAGAGAAACGCAAAATAAAGTTAAATTATCCTCTCGATAAACTTTAATATCCCGTGTATCGGCAAAAAGTAGTAACTTTGCAACGCTTTTCGGTATAACCGCTGGCCGTGGAAGAGTCGCGGGCTACGTTGTATTGGAACGACAAACAATATTTAATTATCAAAAAAATGGATTTAATTAAAATTGCTGAGGAAGCATTTGCAACCGGCAAGAAGTTCCCAGAATTCAAGGCTGGTGACACTGTAACTGTCGCTTACAAAATCGTCGAAGGTAACAAGCAGCGTATTCAGCTCTACCGTGGTGTTGTAATCAAGATCAACGGTGAGGGTGAAAAGAAGCGTTTCACAGTTCGTAAGATGTCTGGTACTATCGGTGTAGAGCGTATTTTCCCACTCGAATCACCAAACATCGACTCTATCGAAGTGAACAAGCGTGGTAAGGTTCGCCGTGCTAAGTTGTACTACTTGCGCAATCTTACCGGTAAGGCTGCACGCATCAAGGAAAAGAGAACTCCTATTGCTGCAAAGTAAACTCCTTCGTAAATCCAAGGAAAATAAAAAGGTTCAGAGTTTCACGCTCCGAACCTTTTTCTTTTCTCTCAAATTTCATTTCAATCCTCATAATTCAACTGTCCGTCATTGTCTCCGTGAATGGCACTCTGCAAATCCTTCCAGTTCTGAAACCCTGCAAACAGTGCCAGTCTGTCGAGCGTCTTCTTCGAAGGTTTTTCCTTTGAGGTGAGATAACCCATAAGCTTCTTCAGAGACTTTGACTCAAGATGAATGTGATGCTGCGCCAATTTGGAAGAAAGCTTCTCAAAGTCGGCAGTCAGACCAGTTAAGTGGGGTACTTTGTGCCCAACCTCTTCAACGAGGTCTTTCAAGTTCTTTTTCATCTCTTAGTTTAATAACTAACCGGATGCAAAAGTACAAAAAGATTGGAAATCACGATAACAAAGTACGAAGAAAAAATAATGAAAACCGAAAAATCGGATAAAAAACTTTTCACGCCAATCGGCTATCTCCCATCTTTTGAGTATCTTTGCATCATAATCACATATACCATATAAGTTATATGAAAGAATTAGCTCTCAAATACGGATGCAATCCGAACCAAAAGCCTTCCCGAATCTATATGGAAGAAGGCGAACTACCCATCGAAGTGCTTAACGGCCGTCCCGGTTATATCAACTTTATGGACGCACTGAACAGTTGGCAGTTAGTAAAAGAACTGAAAGCAGCCACCGGTCTTCCGGCAGCGGCATCGTTCAAGCACGTCAGTCCGGCAGGTGCGGCAGTCGGTCTGCCCCTCAGCGACACGCTGAAGAAAATCTACTTCGTGGACGACGTAAACTTTGAACTCACTCCTTTGGCATCGGCATACGCCCGTGCGAGAGGTGCCGACCGTATGTGCTCTTACGGCGACTTCTGTGCGCTCAGCGATACCTGCGACGAAGCCACGGCACGCCTTATCAACCGCGAGGTAAGCGACGGCGTGATTGCTCCCGACTACACCCCAGAGGCATTGGAAATTCTCAAGAACAAGAGAAAGGGAAGCTACAACGTAATCAAGATTGACCCGAATTATACGCCTACCTCCATCGAACACAAGCAGGTATTCGGCATCACTTTCGAGCAGGGACGCAATGAAGTGAAGCTCGACGACCCACAGCTTTTCGAGAATATTCCCACAAAGAACAAGACATTCAGCGAAGAAGCCAAGCGCGACCTTATCATTTCGCTGATTACACTGAAATATACGCAGAGCAATTCCGTATGTTACGTAAAGGACGGACAGGCTATCGGCATCGGTGCCGGGCAGCAAAGCCGCATTCACTGCACACGCCTTGCAGGCAGCAAGGCCGATGAATGGTGGATGCGCCAGTGTCCGAAGGTAATGAACCTACCTTTCAAGGAAGGTATCCGTCGTGCCGACCGCGACAACACCATCAACATTTACATCTCCGATGAATACGAAGACGTGTTGCAGGATGGCATTTGGCAGAACTTCTTCACGGAAAAGCCTGAGCCATTGACACAGGAAGAGCGCAAGGAGTGGTTGGCACAAAACACGAAAGTTGCCTTAGGTTCAGATGCTTTTTTCCCATTCGGAGACAATATCGAGCGTGCTCACAAGAGTGGTGTTGAATATATCGCACAGGCTGGTGGCAGCATTCGCGACGACCACGTTATAGATACTTGCGACAAGTACGGCATTGCGATGGCATTTACCGGTGTGAGACTGTTCCACCATTGATACTGCCCTTCGCTGCTTGCATAAAATGAAGAGGAAAACATTTAAAGAAGGTTTTATTATTGGGCTGGCTATGGGTGCCCTTGCCGCCCTTATGTTTTATTTAAGATAAAAGATATGGACGATTTTGAACAGATATTAGAAGGTGGAATGGTTTTTCGAGGTGCTCCAAAACCTAAAACCGACGACGGCAAGGTAAAGACCAAGGCTAAGAAAAAGAAGTATATTACCGGGGCACACGGCTCCGGAAGTGCCAAACAGAAAGCAAAGTATCGCACTCAACGCGCCAATAGACACAAGTAAAGTGCTGCCAACAACATTTATAAAACAGCCAAAAGCCCACAGATAGCTTTTGGCTGTTTTTGTTTATATTCACTTGAAAAGTGATACTAACTATAAGAAGAAAAGGAATTACAAACTATCACTTTTCAATCTTGCGAAGATTAGAAAACATTCTTCGCACATTTGCATTGCAATCTTGCGAAAAACGCCGTGCATTCTTCGCACAAATGCAAGACAAATTATAATGATCTGTTTTTCAGATGCTTACAAAACAGAAAGACTACAAGACAGAGCATAATTCTTCTAAACCAAAAAATATAATACTGCCGAACAAAACATTGTTTACCATCTTAGTTGTTCGTCTCGACAAACTCAAAATACTATGGCTATCTATTCTGAATACTTATTTACAAAAATAGCCGAACATCAGTCTGTTCAGCTATCCAATATGCTCTTATTTCATTAAAATCGCATTGTAGATTCTTCCCGACTCAACACCCAGTTTGCGCGCTGAAAAATAATCATCGGAAGAAGTATAAGTGCAGATACCTTCGTCGATTATGTTTTCGGGACTTACGCCACCCATTTCAAGATCCATACGATTGCAAAGCTTTAGATCGATATGCCATTTCATAGGTAGCTCGCCTTCTTTCTTTTCTTTTACAGGATACAGTTTTGCAATGGAATTCATATCAAAATTGACGGCTGCAAACTGATCGTAGACTTCCTGTCCCACTTCAAAGTTTTCCAACGAAATTCCGGGACCGATGATTGCCTTTATCTCTTTAGGATTTGAGCCGAAGTTTACGGTCATCTCCCTGACAATCTTCATCACGATGTGATTCAGTGTACCTCGCCAGCCTGCGTGGATTGCTGCGGCAGCGTGATGAGCCTCATCATAGAGCAGCACAGGAATGCAGTCGGCAGTGGAAACGCCAATGCAAATGCCCCGTTCATCGGTCATTACGGCATCCACACCCTCCAATATCTGATTTTTAACAGATTCAGGCAATGAGAACAATTCGCTTGCAATGCGACGGGACTCGATGTGATGTACCTGATGAGGGATAATTAGTCGGGACTCGTCGATGCCCAAATGTTCTGCCAAAGCCTTTCTATTGGCTGCCACCGACTCCTCATCGTCGCCACAATAGAGGTTCACGCTGAACTCGCCGTGCTTTTCCTTCCCCACCCCTCCGTGTCGGGTGGAGCTGAATGCCACAACGTCTTCAGCCAAATCGTAGTAATGGAGTTCGGGCTTAATCATCTGTGTATTCAAAATCGTCGAGTTCCTCTATATCTTCTATCTCATCCTCATCAATCCATTCAATGTCTTCCACGTCGGCACCTTCGTCGTGCATTTCGGCTTCGAAGCGAGACATATCCTTGTCGCGATGAACAAGGTTTTCCTCAGATGTGATAATCTGGAGTTTGTTGCTCTCGGAATTAAGTTCTTTCCAGAGAACATCCTTCAGTTCGTTCAGTCCCGTGCCTGCCACAGATGAGATAAATACCACCGGAAGATCGGTAGGGAGAGTTTCCTGAAGCATTTCTATCAGTTCGTCATCGAGCAAATCACTCTTCGTAACAGCAAGCACACGATGCTTGTCGAGCATTTCAGGATTGAACTGCTTCAGCTCATTGAGCAGAATTTCGTATTCTTTCTTGATATCATCCGTATCGCCCGGAACCATAAAGAGCAACAGGGAGTTGCGCTCAATATGACGGAGAAAACGCAATCCCAGTCCTTTTCCCTCGCTTGCGCCTTCTATAATACCGGGAATATCAGCCATAACGAAACTCTGATGGTCGTGATAGCTGACGATACCCAACGACGGTTCCATTGTAGTGAACGGATAGTTGGCTATCTTCGGCTTTGCGCTCGACAAAGAAGAAAGCAATGTGGATTTGCCGACATTAGGGAATCCCACGAGACCTACGTCGGCAAGAAGTTTCAATTCAAGGATGACGGTCATTTCCTGCATCGGTTCGCCGGGCTGAGCATAGCGCGGAGCCTGATTCGTAGATGTGCGGAACTGGAAGTTTCCCAGTCCTCCTCGTCCTCCTTTGAGCAGTACGACTTCCTGTCCGTCGTAGGAAACATCGCAGACATACTTACCCGTTTCGGCATTGTAGACTACGGTTCCACACGGAACGTCGATATACACGTCCTTACCGTCGCTTCCGTGACACTTGTCGCGACCACCGTTCCCTCCGTGCTCTGCATGTATATGTCGTTGATAGCGCAGGTGGAGCAACGTCCAATAGTTGTGGTTGCCTCTCAGAATGATGCTGCCGCCTTTGCCTCCATCGCCCCCGTCAGGTCCTCCGTTGGGATTATACTTCACGTGGCGAAGGTGCATAGAGCCTCGTCCTCCCTTTCCCGAGCGGCAATAAATCTTTACGTAGTCTACAAAATTACTTTCCATATCAAAAAGAATCAAAACCAATGACCTCCCTAAAACCTTTCCAAAGGAAGAGGTGTCAAATTACCGTTGTGCCGATAATCAGACATCCCCTCCTTTGGAAGGGGCTCGGGGAGGCCATTAAGTTTAGTTTATATTTTTACAAATTATCAATTATCTTTGCTATTCTCGCAAAGATTTCGTCTATCGTGCCCAAGCCTTCAACGTGATGACGGATACCTTCGTTCTGATACCAGTCAATCAGCGGAGAAGTCTGTGTGTTGTAAACATTCAGACGCTTCTGTATTGTTTCTGCATTGTCGTCGGAACGGCCACTCTGCTCGCCACGGAGAATCAGACGCTTCATCAGCTCTTCTTCCGGAACGAAGAGTTCAATCATTGCAGCAATCTGATGTCCACGCTCTGAAAGCATCTTCTTCAATGCCTCAGCTTGAGGTATTGTGCGTGGGAAACCATCAAAGATAACGCCTTTGTGCTCCTTGCCGAAACTATCGTAAACGCTTGCAAGGATATCAATCATCAACTCGTCGGGAATGAGCTGACCGTTGTCGATAAAGCCCTTTGCAGTCTTACCAAGTTCTGTACCATTCTTGATTTCAGCACGAAGAACATCACCCGTAGAAATGTGTCCGAATCCGTACTTTTCAATCATCTTGTCGCTCTGCGTACCTTTACCAGCACCCGGAGCACCGAAAATTACAATATTCTTCATTATTCGTTTACTAAAGTGTATATATCTCTCAAATTGCGTCCTTGCTGGTCGTAGTCGAGACCATAGCCAACAATAAAGTCATTAGGAATCTCCATTGCAACATATTCAATATCCAATGGTACTTGCAGCTTGCCGGGCTTCAGGAGCAGTGTGCTGATGTGCAGACTGGCAGGCTCGCGCGTGCCGAGTGTCTCTATCATACGCTTCATTGTAGAGCCTGTATCAACTATATCCTCAACAATGACCACGTGGCGACCGCGAATATCTTCGTTCAAACCGATAACTTCCTTGATTTTTCCCGTCGAAGTAGTACCTTCGTAAGAAGCCAGTTTCACGAACGAAATTTCGCAAGGGATAGTGATATGCTTCATCAAATCCGAAGCAAACATAAACGAACCATTAAGAACGGCTATGAAAAGAGGATTCTTGTCAGCCATATCCTTGTTTATACGTTCAGCTACTTTCTTTACTCGTTCAAGTATCTCGGCTTCTGGGATAGAAGTTTCAAAAGTTTTGTCTTTTATTGTTACTCGGCTCATAGTCCTAAATCTGTTATTTTGCGCAAAATTACGAAAATTATAGCAAACAATCCTATATGATTAGCATTTATTTTGTAAATTTGCCTTCATTATGAAGATATTCACTAATGCTCAGATACACGAGCTTGACAAATACACAATAGAACACGAGCCCATCAAGTCCATTGACCTTATGGAGCGTGCTGCGAAAGCATTGACCCATTCGATTATGGAACAATGGAGCAACCAGACACCAGTGGTGGTCTTTGCAGGCCCGGGCAACAACGGTGGTGATGCACTTGCAGTCGCCCGTCTGCTATTTGCCGAGAACTATCAGGTAAAGGTGGTGCTCTTCAATATTTCCAACCAACTTTCCGAGGATTGCGCAACCAACAAGCAACGCTTATTGGATATGAAGCAATTCAAGGATTTCACGGAAGTTACGGCTACATTTGAACCACCTGACCTCACGGCTGAAACGCTGGTAGTGGACGGATTGTTCGGTTCTGGGCTGAACAAGCCTTTGGCCGGAGGCTTTGCTTCGCTGATAAAATACATCAATCAAAGTCCGTCAAAGGTTGTAAGTATCGACGTTCCTTCAGGTTTGATGTCCGAGGATAACTCTTTCAATGTCAGGGCAAACATCATTCACGCCGACCTGACGCTTACGCTCCACCAGAAGAAGCTCTCTTTCCTGTTCGGAGATATGCAACCGTTCCTCGGGGAACTGAAAGTGCTCGACATTCGTCTGAGTCAGGAATATATCAATAAGACAGAGGCACAGTTTTCCATACTCGAAGAATCGGACATACGCAGTCGTCTGCTCCATCGCGGAGACTTTGCACACAAAGGACAGATGGGAAATGCGCTCATCATAGCAGGCAGTTACGGTATGGCCGGCGCATCAGTGCTTGCCACGAAAGCCTGTTTACGTTCCGGCGTAGGCAAGGCCACGGTACACACGCCTAAAAAGAATTACGACATTATGCAGATTTCGGTTCCCGAAGCAGTTATGCAGATGGACCACGAAGAGACCACTTTCTCCGAAGCTGTGGACACGGAAGATTTCGACGCACTGGGAATAGGTCCCGGCTTAGGACTGTCAGAGAACACAGCTATTGCAATGATTTCGCAGATTCGCCGTGCGCAATGTCCGGTTGTGGCTGATGCAGACGCATTGAATATGCTGGCGAGCCACCGTGCGTGGATGCAGCAACTTCCAAGAAACATCATTATGACGCCACATCCATTGGAATTCGACCGTTTGAGTGGCTCGCCTGCCAACGGAGACTACGAACGTCTGCAACAAGCAAGGGATATGGCACAGTCTCTCCACGCATACATCCTTCTCAAAGGACATTACAGCGCACTCTGTATGCCCAATGGACACGTTTGTTTCAACCCAACCGGCAACAGCGGTATGGCTACAGCCGGCAGCGGAGATGTGCTCACCGGCATTATCACGGCACTATTGGCACGTGGCTACAAGCAGGAAGATGCCTGCGCAGTAGGTATGTATATTCACGGATTGGCAGGAGATTTTGCCGAAAAGGAAGTTGGAAAGGAAAGTCTGATAGCAAGCGACATCATCAACTATCTTCCGGAAGCATTCAAACGACTGAACGATTAGAAAGAATAAAGAGAAACCTTAAACGCAGCAGAACTGCAAGTGTCTGCACATATAGAAGCGAAGCCCGAAGAGTATAGGATACTTTTCGGGCTTCGCTTGTTTATCTTAGAAGCAGTTTTGCCGTATCGGCAAATCTCTTATCCTGTCATTAAACGAGCTTATCGCATTCTCAAATTCATCGACCTTACTTTCAACAAAGTATGATACAAAGAAAAAACGGCAGTTTCAATAGAAACCACCGTTTTTATGTCTTTAAGCTCTACCTTAACGTTAGTCGAGGTTAGCCAACTTATTGTCAGAACCAAGTACGTTCTTAATCTTGTCTGTGTACAAGTCAATCATATACTCGCGAGCCTTACCACAATACTGACGTGGGTCGAAGTATTCAGGATGTGCAATGAATGTTTCACGAACACCAGCAGTAAAAGCAAGGCGAGAGTCTGAGTCGATATTGATCTTGCAAACCGCGCTCTTTGTAGCTCTGCGAAGCTGTTCTTCAGGAATACCGACAGCGTTTGGCAACTTACCACCGTTTGCATTGATGATATCAACATACTTTTCAGGAACTGAAGAAGAACCGTGGAGTACGATTGGGAAGCCGGGAAGTTCCTTCTCAATAGCTTCGAGAACATCGAATGCCAATGGAGGAGGAATCAAACGGCCTGTTTCAGGATCCTTAGTACACTGCTCTGGTGTGAACTTATATGCACCGTGAGAAGTACCGATAGAGATAGCGAGCGAATCGCAACCTGTACGTGTAGCGAAATCCACCACTTCTTCAGGGCGTGTATAGTGAGATTCCTCAGCTACAACATCGTCTTCAACACCTGCAAGTACGCCAAGCTCGCCTTCAACAGTTACGTCGAACTGGTGTGCATACTCTACAACCTGCTTTGTCAAAGCTACATTTTCTTCGTATGGAAGGTGTGAACCATCAATCATAACTGAAGAGAAGCCGAAGTCTACACAGCTCTTACAAGTCTCGAAGCTGTCTCCGTGGTCAAGGTGGAGCACGATTTCAGGATGGTTGCAGCCAATTTCCTTTGCAAATTCCACAGCACCTTCAGCAAGGTAACGGAGAAGCGTCTGGTTAGCATACTTACGAGCACCCTTAGAAACTTGAAGAATAACAGGAGACTTCGTGTTGGAAGAAGCCTGAATGATAGCCTGAAGTTGCTCCAAGTTGTTGAAGTTGAAAGCTGGTACAGCCCAACCACCATCGATAGCTCTCTTAAACATCTCACGAGTGTTCACGAGGCCAAGATCCTTATAATTTACTGCCATAACAATATTATGATTTAAAAAGTGAATAATCGAATACCTATTAATCTCTTGCAAAATTAACATTTTATTTTGTTAATGCCAAAACTCAATAGCTAATTAATACTACCCAACTGTTAAAAAGCGTGTTTTTCGATTATTAGATGATTTAAAGCAAGAGTTTATTTCAAAAGGAAACGAGGAGACGAGGGAACGAGGGGACAAGGAAATATGAGGACGAACTAATGAGAAAACAAGCTGACAAGAGTAGAAGAATATCAGAAAACAAGAATACAAAAAGCCTCTTTCCGTTAAGAAAGAGGCCTTTATAATTATTTATTTCCGAAATTAATCTTCCGTAGATGGGTCGATAACCTTCCAGATTACGCTTGCCAAAGCAGCACCGATGAACGGACCTACGATGAATATCCAAAGGTTGCTCAATGCTTCTGCCAGACCACCTGCCAACTGTGCGAAGATAGCAGGACCGATAGAACGAGCCGGATTAACAGAAGTACCTGTGTAACGGATACATACCAAGTGAACCAATATCAGAGAAAGACCGATAGCCAAACCCGCGAAGTTGTTTGTAGCACCGTTTGTCTTTGATGTAGCACCGAGAACAACGAGCACGAACACGCAAGTGAACACGATTTCAGCAATCAAACCACCAGCAACACTGATACCAGACTGGAGACCATTAGCACCCAAACCGGCACCTGCCAATGCAAATTCAGCACCAGCACTCGTTACAAGGGCGTAGAGAATAGCCGCACCGATAAGACCTCCAAGCACCTGAAACACCATATACATAGCGCAATCCTTAGCACTCATACGGCCGCTGAGGAACACTCCGAGCGTAATAGCTGGATTAATGTGGCAGCCTGATATGCCGCCGATGGCGTATGCCATTGCAACTACTGACAAACCGAATGCCATTGCCGTGCCGATAACCGTACCTGCATTTGCCACCACTGAACAATCTGAAGAACAATTAAGGCTGACGGCAACGCCACAGCCCATCAAAACCAGCACCATAGTGCCAATCATTTCTGCTAAATACTTTTTCATAATTAATTTTACTTTGTAAGTTATTGTCAAAACTCTAAGTTAAGTTACTGTTAAATCCAACGCAAAGTTAGACATAATATTGTTACTATGCAACTAAATTCTATAAAATCTGATAAAAAGAAACAATATAAATCGTTTTTTCCTGACATTACTTATTCTAAATCAAAGAATATGTATCAGAGTTCAGGATATTCCTGAGCTAAAGGGGACAAGGAAAAAAGGGGACAAGTTTACAAGTAAGTTTCTGCGTTTCCAAGCGATTTGTATATTATTTCCCTCTTATTTTCTGCGTACATTTTCAAGTAATTTACTTGTAAACTTGTCTACCTGTCCTCTCGTAAACCTCTCATCTGCTTCCCGTTCGCTTGTTAATTTACCATTAAACCCGCACCATTGTTTCACACGGGCAAACAGGCGAATTGCAAATAACCGAAGAACGCAATCCATTCTTCGCAAAATTACAACGCATTCTTCGCAAAAATGCAATGCAATCTTCGCACGTTTGGAAACCCATATTTTATCCATTGATTTCCAACCACTTACAAATCTTCAAAAAATGATGCTTTGCATAACTCTCAATATCATTCGTGTCTGCACATTCTTTTTCGTAATTTTGCACCCGATTAATATATTCAATAAGGATTGTTTTTTATGAAATACAAGATGATTGTGCTCGACCTCGACGGCACTTTGACGAACAGCAAGAAGGAAATAACGCCAAAAACCAAACAGGCACTAATGAAAGCGCAGCAGAACGGCGTAAGAGTCGTATTAGCTTCAGGCAGACCTACCTACGGAATCACGGCTTTGGCTGACGAATTGGAACTCGAAAAGTTCGGAGGATATATCTTAGCGTTCAACGGCGGAAAGATAACCGACTGCGCAACAGAGGAAATCGTGTACGAACAGATGCTCGACGAACGACTCGTGCCTTATCTTTACAATGCCGCCATCAATTCAGGGATGGCGATTCTTACCTATCAGGGAGAGGGAATCGCTGCCACAAGGAGCAATGATGAGTATGTTCAGCACGAGGCTTTCATCAACAAGATGCCCGTCGTGCAGTACGACGACTTCCTCAATCAACTTGTATATCCCATCAACAAATGCCTGATTGTGGGCAATCCTGTCCCACTCCACCAACTGGAATTGAAGATTGCAAAGGAAATGGAAGGAAAGATGAGCGTGTATCGTTCGGCAGACTTTTTCCTCGAATGCGTGCCATTAGGTATTGACAAGGCGCAATCGCTTTCCCGGCTCATCAACAAACTGGGCATTGCGCGCGCAGAAATCATAGCTTGCGGCGATGGCTACAACGACCTCTCTATGATTCAGTTTGCCGGACTTGGCGTGGCAATGGAAAATGCAGCCGAAGAAGTGAAGGCAAATGCCGATTTTATCACGCTCTCCAACGAAGAGGACGGAGTGGCACACGTGGTGGAGAAGTTCATATTCTAACAAAGAATACAATCACTATCTACTGCAATATATTCTTCAACAGGAAAGTTGCATTCTGATTGCGCGCCACGCCCGGCGTTATCTTGTAGGAATACGTAACCTTTTCGCCCAATTCTATCTCAAAACAATAGTTATGGAAACGGGACGGAGCCTCTTCCGAGAGTTTGGACAGCTCCAAATCGTGGGTAGCTATCACGCCCGTAACATTCTTTTCGGAAATGAACTGAAGGAACAACCGCGAACCGTTCAACTTGTCCAACGAATTGGTGCCCTTCAGAATCTCGTCGAGTATTATCAGACTCGGCACATTCGGATTCAGCGAATCAATGAGTTGCTTCAGCCTCAACAGCTCCGCATTGAAATAAGATATGCCGTGCGTGAGGTCGTCGGTGGTGCGCATATTCGTGAACAGATGAAAAACCGACACAACCATCTCGTCGGCAAACACCGGCATACCGTTCATTGCCAACACATAGTTGATTCCCAACGTGCGGAGGAAAGTGCTCTTGCCTGCCATATTCGCTCCCGTGATGATGTAGTATTCCATATCGCGGATGCTGAAATCGTTCTTCACGGCCTTTTCGCCGAGGAACGGATGATAGATTCCACGTGCATCGCAGCAAACTTTGTTGTCGCTCAGCACCTTTGCACGTCCTGTCTTCCCCTCATTCAACTGGAACGTAGCCATAGACACGAGTGCATCGAAAACACTTGCCGTGTCAATCCACAGGTCGGTCGTCTGTTTGTAGGTGCGCTGCCAACGGAGGAAATGCCGAACGATGGTTATATCAATCAGACCGAAGCTGTTGAAAAGCACGATTCCTATCTCGTTGCTGCGATTGTCTATCTTCTGCAAGATGCGTTCGAGCTGACTGAAGGAAGCCATTGCGCCTACAAGCTGCTGCTTGAGTGCGACGAGTTCGACAGAGGTAAAGTTCTCTCCGTCGATGAGTGCCGTCATATTCACGTAGCCCCTTACCTGAATCTGCAACTTTGAAATGATTTCATTGATGAGTTTGATGTACTTATTGGAACAGAACATCGACAGGAAGAAATTGAACATACCCCACCAGAGCGGCACCAATGAGGGTATCAGTCCTCCGACAGACAGAAATATGCTGAGATAGAAGCCTACCAGATTTGCATACGTGAAGAGACGGAAAGTCTTGCCTGCAAAGAAAGCAGGTATCTTGAGCCGTTGAACGGAGGCAAAGGCGTTCTTCACGTCGTCCGTATTCAGCAAACTCTCTGTTCCCTGTGCCTTGAATGCAGACAGGAAATGCTCCTTCATCGCCAATTCGCCGATAGCCTCAGCCCTGTTATCAATGTCGGCAATGAGCTGTTCTGCGCTCTTGTCCTCCCAGTTTCCCGACAGGCACGCTGCCAGATAATCACTTCCACCCGTGGAGATGGTTCGGCTGATGCGCTGAAAGAGCGCATCCTTGCCGAAAACGTCCAAATCGAAGGTAAAGTTATGCGAAGGATTGGCATAGCGTTCTCCTGCATCGAACTGCGAATAGTCGCCTTCGAGATAGTTCACTTCCTTTGTATAAACCAGCTTCAACGCTGTTTGCTCCTCTATTTTCCGGTCATTCTTCGTGTCGAGATTACGGATATAGAAGTAGAGAAACAGCAGAAGCAGGGCTATCCACAACGCCCATCCGGCATTTTCGACAACCGTGAAGAGCGCCACAAAGCCTATTGCAGCAACAAACGAGAGGATTTCGCCCAGAATGAAGCCGCGGCTCTTGGCACGAAGCGCATTGACTGACCGGGAAAGTTCGTCTATCTTCTGGCGATACAGTGTGTTCAATTCCTTATTCATTTCGTGGAGATATTACAAGTTCCGTTCCGTCAAACTATTTCCCAGCCTGTTTCTTGACAACAATATAGCCACGGCTTTCCCAAACACTCGTGGAGTCTTGTCCATTGAAAAGGTAAAGACGGTCGAAGTTAGGAGCACCATTCGCACCTGTCCAGTGTACGGAAGACGAAAAGTCTATTTCGTCCGTGCTGCCGTCGCCCCAGTTGAACTTTATCTTCTCGTGCCGCCACGTGTAATCTGCCATAAACGGACCTACTGCAACAAAATATTGTCCCTTGTATTCCGTCAGCCCCATACCGTGGAAGTTTTCATAATAGGCGCGGGAACTGGGGTTCACTATCGTATCGGTTCTTTGTCCCATCTTATAATCACGCCCCTGTAACGTAATGGAACTTTTGGTTACGAACGTTTTATCATAACCCGGCGACGTCGGCGTGAGCATATCCACTCCGTTTTCATTCAAAACCTGAATGTGAAACATAATAGGATTCAAATCCCAAATCATATCATCGCCGCTATCTTTATTGCACGATACGGCAAACATCGCCAGCAAGGCTGCCACCAGAGGTATAAAAACTTTTTTCATAGGGTTGTTTTTTAAACTGTATTGTTAATTCTATCATTGCAAAAATAGCAATAATTATCTATGAAAGCCTGCTTTCGACAAATGCAGACAGTTTATTTAACAATCTTTTATGCTTGTAAGACGTTCATAACTCACTACTGATTACCCGAATCTAAGATAAATTTACGGGGAGAAATCGAAATTTTCGTCTGCTATCAGACAACTATCCGAAGCAACACAGCATTTCAAGTAAGATGCGTTCCATAAGTGTCTGAAAATCAACGACTAAAACAATACACTCCAAATGTGCGAAGAATGAAATGCAATCTTCGCACGTTTGCCTTGCGTTTTTGCGAAGATTGCATTGCATTCTTCGGACAATTGGAAATCGTGTTTGCAACTATCTAAAATGATGCTTGCTTTAATCACAGCATTACCAATGCAAAGACAAATTCTCGCAGCAAGCAATGATTTGCCTTGAGCCCTTAAACGAAAGAAACGGCAATGGGATTTCCATTGCCGTTTCCTTTGTTCTGCAAGTTCGTGATATGTGAACGATAGGAGAAAGTTATGATTTCGCACGCAGGTTTCGCTCAAGTGATAATCTCGCGCTGCTTCATTTCAAGATACTTATTGATCAGGTCTACACTGAGATTCGACGGCGTGGTAAGCAGACTAAGAATACCGTTCTGTCGGAGTGTGCTGACTATCAATCGTTTTTCATAGATAAACTTCTCGGCAATAACGTGCTGATAATATTCCTCCGTTGTTTTCTTTTCCGATTGGACGTATTCCTTCATCTCGGCATCCTCAAAGAACACGACGAGCAGCCGATGACGACGGTTCAGCAACCGAAGATAAGGCAACTGCCGCTGAAGTGCTGTCATTCCGGAAAAGTTGGTATAGAGTATCAAGAGACTGCGCTTGCTGATATGCTTATTCACATTCACACACAGGTTGCTGAAATCGGTTTCGCCAAATTCTGTCTTCTGCGCATAGAGTGCTTCCATAATGCGCTGCATCTGTCCCGGATTCTTGGTCGGAGGAACATAAGTGTCGAAGTTGTCGGCGAAGGTTATCAAACCTGCCTTGTCTTCTCGGTGCACAACGACATACGAAAGCACCAATGCTGCATTGATGCTGTAATCCAAAAGTGTCATACCCTCAAAAGCCTGCTGCATCACACGTCCTTTGTCGATAACCGAATAAACCTGCTGCGAACGCTCGTCCTGATAGACGTTCACCATCAACTGGTTTCTTCGGGCACTTGCCTTCCAGTTGATTGTTCGGTATTCGTCGCCCTTCACATATTCCTTTATCTGCTCAAATTCGGTGTTGTTGCCCACACGACGGATTCTCTTAATGCCCAACTCCGTAAGATTGTTGCTCATTGCGAGAAGCTCATAATGGTTCAGCATCATATACGACGGATAAACCTTCACGTCTTTGGCTTCGCCCTGCGTAAACCTGCGCTCCACAAAACCGAGAACGGTTCTGGCGAACACACGGATTTTTCCGAAACCATAGACCCCGCGCTCCGTTGGAACCAAATGATAGGAAATTTCGCTGCCTGAATGGGCACCAACGGCAAGACGATATTCCACATCTCTCCGTTGGAATACTGCCGGGGCTTCGTCGATTATCGTTGTATCGACCTTGAACGGATAGGCACTCTCTACCTTTATTTCCACCTTGTTTCTATCTCCGTTGGAGAATCGGTCGGAACATTCCCGTGCAGCCGTAATGCCCTTCTTATGGTAAAGCAAAAGAATATCTACCAATACCAGCAACGCCAAGGCATACACGATAATCTTCCCAATCGTAAAGAGGATTGGAAATGCAAAGCCTAAGCCTATTATCAGAACTGTTGCTATGAGTGTAATGTAGAATCTTCTTGTTAGAAACATCTTTTATATTAAAGAGGTTAAGAAAGGAATAACCGCCCTACTTGGGCACTTCCACCTTTTCTATCAATCGCTGCGCCACCTTCAATGCCGTGTAGCCTTCCATTTCAGCTTCGGCAGTAAGTATCAGACGGTGCTGCAAAACGCTTGGGGCAACGAACTTGATGTCGTCCGGAGCAACGAAATCGCGCCCGTTTATCAATGCGAATGCCTTCGAAGCATTCAGAATAGCCACGGAAGCACGTGGACTTGCACCGAGATAGACGGCACGGGAAATGCGCGATTGCTGCACGATGCTTGCAATGTAGCCTATCAGGCTTTCCTCGATGAATACCTTGTCGAGCATACTGCGCATTTCCAACAACTCTGCAATGGAGAGAACCGGCGCAATGCCGTCCAACTGAACAAGGTTGCGCTTTTCCTGATGACGCTTCAATATGTTCATTTCGTCTTCCAACGAAGGATAATCCATCGTTATCTTGAAGAGGAAACGGTCGAGCTGCGCTTCCGGCAATCGATAAGTTCCTTCCTGCTCAACAGGGTTCTGTGTGGCAATGATGGTATAGAGGTCGCCCATCTTTCGGGTTGTTCCGTCCACAGTAACCTGTCGTTCTTCCATTACCTCGAAGAGGGCAGCTTGCGTTTTCGCAGGGGCACGGTTGATTTCATCTGCCAAAACGAGTTGAGAGAACACCGGACCTTCGTGAAAATCGAACTTGGAGGTCTGCATATTGAAGACCGTCGTGCCTAAAACGTCGCTCGGCATCAAGTCGGGTGTAAACTGAATGCGCGAGAAACGTGCGTCGATGAGTTTGGAAACCAAACGAGCCAACAAGGTCTTTGCCACTCCCGGCACGCCTTCCACAAGCACGTGGCCATCTGCAAGAATAGCTGTAAGAATAAGATCGACAGCCTGATGCTGACCAACTATCACATTACCGATTTGCTGACGCAGTTCAGCAACCTTTGCACTGAATGCGTTCAAGTTGAGTCTTTCCTGTGTATGCTCTTCCATAATTGTATTTTTATCTGTCAATGAGGTTCAAGCGTGGAATGAAGGGCGGGCATCAGCAATGCCTTCCGGCCTGTTTCATTCTCCCGAAGCCTCATCAGTATTTTTATATTTTATTTAAAACATTGTCCATTTCATCTATCAGCAGTCGCATTTCTGCATCCGTAAGCGCAGTTTCCACCTTTGAAATGGTTTCCATCCTATCGAGCAATGCCGAGATTTTCTCCTTATCAATGCCCGTATGACTGCTTATCTGCCCTACGTTATGGCTCCGTTCTTCAAGCTGAAATACATCTATCATCAAATTTCTACGGATATATTCCGCGAAATAATTGTATTTGTTCAACACCAAATCGCGATTGTTATGGTGCTGATAATACAGACTTCCTATCAATTTCACGAACTCAAGCGAACGGTTCTTGGGTGATTCCACTACGGGTATCACTCGCTGACGACGGCGTGCCGTGAAAATAAAGAAGAGCAAAAGCCCGAACAGTGCCAGATAAGTAGCCCATCGCAACGGCGACTGCTCGAGGAAGAAGCGCAAAGGCGACTCCGATTCGTATTCATCCTTATCAAGATAAGCCTGCGTTCGCACTACCGGCATTCCTTCAAATTGCGACATCGTGCGGAAAATGAGGGGATTTATCTCTTTATCCAACACACCGTAATTCGTGAACAACAACGGCAAGGTGTTGAAATAAACCTTACCTCTGCCCCATTTCATTGATACGATGGTCGGCTCTATATAAGATTCTACGGGAGATTCTGCAACAGCATCTATGGTAGGCTCTGCAACAATATAATCCTCTTTACCATAATATGCAGTACTGTCTTCGTCGTTTGCAGCTCCATCTCCGCCATTTGCTGAATCATCCACACTTTCGGCATAATCGGCAGTATATTCATCATCCGCACTGACTGCATCATAACCGTGTATCCAATAGCCGGAAAGCGTGTCGCACAAGTTCTCCCTGCCCGTGAAAATCACGTGGCCGTAATTCATAGATGAATAAATACGGAACATTCCCGGCCTGTAAGGCTTCTGTTCCATCCAAAGCATAGTGTCCATTGGTATCTCCATATTCTCTATACTCGCCTGAACCACCTTGGGATTGAATGAAGAACTGGCGGATATATGCACGTCGAAAATATTGTTCGTACTGTCAGGGGTGTACATTCCACCGATAATCATCAGTTTGTTTCCACGTTCCAGCAGCACTTTCATTGCCTTTTGATCCGTCTTCGTAGGCCTGAATTCCTGCGCATTTACGATAATGGCACGTGGCTTGTCCGTCTTTTCATTCGCCAACTGCCATAAAGTCTTGTCCGTTACCGTGTATCCGTTGGACAAAGACTTCGCCATCAGAGAATCGAATACGGCACAACCGAACGGCTGTTTGTCGTTGTGCAGATACGTTGGTTTCCAGATAAACTTCACAGGGGCGTTCCATTGCAAAACGAACACCAACAGAAGGAAGGCAAAGACAGCAAGGATAAACTTACGATTCATTCTCACCTCCTTCCTCAATCTCGTTCTGAAGCGACAGCATTTGGTCTACGCTGCCCGCATCAGCCGTGTAATTTCCGTATCGGACACGCATAAACAGATTCGTGAATCGGATGAATGCGTCTCGCGGATACTCTCTCGTGTATTGTGTAGGCGTCTTATAAATCTGCCAACTTATCTTTCCGTTATCAGCCAACCATCGAAGCGTCTGTAAATAGATGATACAGACGGCACGGTTGTAGTCATTCTGCTTTATCGCCTTCTTCAGTTCGGCATCGAAATCCACACCATATATATTGTTTTCCTCAATGGACTGTGCAACGGTTTTGCCCGACCTGCTGAACAACGTAGGCTTAAACCTTACGATAAAGTAGGCAATGACACCGAGAACCACCAATGCAAACAATATATACAACACCACTCTGAAGTCCCGTTCATTCTCAATGGCAAACAAACCTCTCAGAAATCCAAATATCTTGTCCAACAACCATTGGAAGATATTCATATCCGGTGCTTCCAATTCACGCGCATAGTTGTAGGCTTCATCAGTCTGAAACCGATGAAGCATTGCCGTATCGCACGTTAATGTATCTTTTATTTCCGGAAGCATAGTTCTGTTTTACAATGTCTGAAATGAGCTTTCAAGCCCTGATTAAACCAGTTTATCGAAGTTATCTATATCTGCATCCACACCAGACTTCTCCTCAAAATGCTCTATATCCTCTTCAACCGAGAACCCGTCTACTTCTTCTGCAATGCTGCCGTACTGAAATCCCAGTCCCACGAGCGACAACGACGTGGAGAGATACATACCGAACGCCTGCAATACTCCAAAGAGATACAGCACGAAATTGTAGATGGCAGAATCAGTAAAGGCTACTCCCGAGTTGGAAGTCCCAAACACACCTTTTATCAAAGCCATTATATACCAAGGTATCATAAAGATACTCTGCAAGGTATTGGTAAGGAAAGACAGGACAAGCAAAAATCCCAATATTCCCCAGTAGGAACGCAAGCCCAGAGATATTCCTCTCTGAATGGATGAAAACACGGTCTCGTTGTCTTCAAAGCAATACACGGGATAAATCAGTGCCAACGGAACGATTGCCGCCACGCCCACGAGGAGGAATATTAAGAAGAATACCACCATACCTGACGCCGCTATGAGCAATCCCATCACAAATAATATGACGAAAATAATGACCGTGAGCATCAGTCCTATCAGAAATGCCCTCTTGGCACACTTCACAATCATCGGTTTCAAGTCTTTCAGCGTTGCTCCCCTAAGTCCGTTCGGTTGCTCGTTATGGTATCTCATCATTGCATAGGTAAATGCAGAGAGGAGAATCGTGCCCAACATAAAGAAGAGGAACAGCAGAATATAGGATACACCCACCTTGATCATTGCCGCCTCTGACGCTACTCCTGTTTCCATATCCAGCATTTCAGAGAAAACACTGTTCATACACAAAGCCTGCAACAGACACAGGGGCAGCAGCAGGTAGACGTTTCCCTTAAACCAGACTCGTCTGTTTTCCTTGATAAATTCAAATGTATCTGAAAACTTATCGCCGAACGAACGAATTTTATACAGTGGTATCTTTGGTCTTTCCATTTGATTTGTGATTACGAAGATAAGGTAAAATGATGAAATAATAAGCAATGAACAGTGCAGAAGAACCGATAATCAGCAACTTCAGCGCGTTGTCCATATCTGTATGCCGTGTTACGAAACTCTCTATGAAGCCGGCAATAATGAAGAGCGGTACTGTTCCGACCACAATCTTCAGTCCCCGCTTTGCGCCTCGCTTGAAACTCTCCAAACGGGAATACGTTCCCGGGAAGAGCCAACCGTTTCCCATAGCCAGACCGGCAGCACCGGCAACCACTATCGACGACAGTTCCAGTGTGCCGTGGAGCATCGTAGCCCAAAGCGCATCGCCGAGCAAGCCCTGCTGATAGAAGAAAGTATCGAAACTTCCTATCATCACTCCGTTTCTGAACAGCAGCAAGCCCGGTGCGAAACTCGTGAGCAGTCCCAAAGCAAAGGCATTGAACGACACCATTATATTATTGACCGTGATCTGCCAGAACATAGAAGCAGAATCGCCCGAGCCATAAACGCCCATCGGATTTCCCTCCTTGATGTTCTCCAAGGTCATATCCACATAGAAATCGCCCATTATCAGTCGGGGGAAACTCTCGTCGCCAAGCGTGGAAAGCACGCCGACGGCAATGCCGACAGCGAAAATCAGAAACGAAATCAGGAGCAGTCGGCGTTCTTTCCACATCACGTCGGGCACTTCCTTCGTCCAGAACGTGAAGAGCCGCGACCATTTTTCTTTCTTGTTCCGGTAGATTTCGTTGTGCAATGCCGAAGAAAGATTGTTCAGATAGAGCGTAATGCGTGAATCGGGATAATGAGTCTGTGCAAAAGCCAAGTCGGCAGTAAGGTCCATATACACGGAGGAAAGATGGTCGGGCGACTCGTTGGCAGCGTTTTCCACAGCCATTTCCGTCGCCCTCCATTTCTCAATATTGTTTCTAATGAACAGAATTTCCTTCATAGATAATAGAAACTTATTTGCACATTAATCTCAGTTTCGAAGCAAAAGTACAGATTTTTTCTTATTTTTGCAACATAAAAGAAAAATCTTTTTATAACGTGGAGGCTTCAGCACAGCATCGGAGAACTATTTTCAACAATAAAACTCGAGCAAAAGATTCCCCTCACGTGAAATCGCAAACCAGTAAACGCACAAGGAGAAATGGCAGAATCGAACATCGTAACAGGACAATACGTCCGCATCAGTCAGACACCCGCAAGCATAGGAACGCGCATTGTGGCGCAGCTTATCGACGGATTCGTCGTCGCCTGCTACGTCGTGGGCATCGCCCAACTGTTGATCAACTTTGAAATCTACTTCGATGAAACGCTATACTACATCCTGATGTTTCTTCCCGCCGTTTTCTACTCCTTCCTCTTCGAGGTTTTCAACAACGGAAGAAGCCTTGGCAAGATGGCTATGCACACGAAAGTGGTAAAGATTGACGGCAGTTCGCCCACCATAGGCGACTATTTTATGCGCTGGCTGCTGCGCATCATCGACGTTCACTTTATGGGTGTGGGCATTGTTTCCATTCTGCTCAGCAAGAACAGTCAGCGACTGGGCGACATAGCTGCCGGAACGATGGTCATCAGTCAGAAAAATTATCACAAAATACAGGTTTCTCTCGACGAGTTTACCTATCTGGAACGAAATTACAAGCCTGTATATGCACAGGCAGAAGACCTCACGCTGAACCAGTTGGACATTATTCAGCGCACGCTGAACGCCGAATACAATTACGAACGCGAAATGCGCATCAACAAACTTGCCGAAAAGGTAAGACAGGCATTGAGGATTCCGAACGACAACGTGCCGAACGAGAAGTTCCTCTACACCATTGTAAGAGATTATCAGCACTATTCCTTAGAAATCATCTAAGCGTTTTCACAGAGTTCTTCCTCCTTTTTCCCCGCATCTTTCCTTTGCGCTCCGTCTTATCCGGAACTGGATACAGAGCAAGTCCGTGCCTTTGTCATATTCGTGAAAGATACTTCCGGCTTGGAAAGATATTTACAAAGTCCTTTCCATAACTTTAATATTTTGAACCGAGGGAAAAGTTTTTCAAAAAATGCCCCTTTTTAGCCCACATTTGCAATAAACTGGTTATCAGGTTTTTACAAAATCACAATTTATTATTCGCAAAATAACAGTACATTCTTCGCAAGATTGCAGCGCATTCTTCGCAAAAATGCAATGCAATCTTCGCACGTTTGGAAACGAAGGTTTTGATGACTGGTTATCAATGGTTTAGCGAAGCTATAAAGAGGTTGGGGAAATAAAATAGAATGCGTGCAAGTTTGAATGTAAATCCGTATGAAGTCCTGTTATTTCAAGTTTGCCTTTTGCTTGTTTTCCTGTGCCTTAAGGGAAGATGTGCTTTAAAGTACATTCACTTGCTGTCTCTTGTGGCTCGGGTGTAGGCTTATCTTGCATTCAGATTTTTATTAGCTTGCCTGTGTGTATTATAATAATGTTGGAATAAGTCAGATGTTTGGAAAAACAAAAAGAGTAACAAATTCCTTTGTTACTCTTTTCGTAGCGGGACGGGGCTACGATCCCCGGACCTCCGGATTATGAATCCGACGCTCTAACCAACTGAGCTATCCCGCCGAAATATGCTTCCTTTTCAAAAGCGATTGCAAAGTTATTAAAAAAAAATGAACCACACAAATTTATTTGTAAAAAATGTTTGGGTGTCAATGAAAAAACTTATATTTGCAAAAAATACTTTTGACAAGGCACTTAATATGAAAGAGAAAATAGAATTGGACTACGAACTGAAGTCAAATTCGGCGACCTTTCTCTGGCCGTTGATAAGTACGGATGCGGGACTCAAGAAATGGCTGGCTGACGATGTGCAGACTACTGATGACGGAATGATGTTTACTTGGGGAAATCCTCACAAACACACAGAGACATACACGGCACAGATTCTGACAATGGTAAAGAAAGAGCGTGTCCGTTTCTTTTGGAAAAACGAGGACGAGGCTGATGTTTACTGGGAAATCAAGATGTCGAAGAGCGAAATAGCAGGCAACTACCATCTGCTCATCACAGATTTTGCCCATAATGACGAAATAGAGGACTTGGAAGAAATCTGGAATCAGAACATAAAGAGGCTCAGACTGGCAACTGGCGTTTGAGCTTTGGCGATAATAAAAAAACATAAAATAGCGTCTACTCTGATATTTTTGTGTACTTTTGCACTTGAATTATACGCACAGGTACGTTACAGAGACAGACGATGTTTCGGATTAAGAAGTTAGACATATTCATAGCCAAGCAGTTTGGTATGCTCTTCGCGGGAGCTTTCTTCATCAGCCTTTTTGTGCTGATGATGCAGTTTTTGTGGAAATATGTTGATGAACTCATCGGAAAAGGTCTGTCTTTGGAGGTTATGGGACAGTTCTTCTGGTATATGGGGCTTATGTTGATTCCTCAAGCACTGCCTCTTTCCATTCTTCTTTCATCGCTCATCACCTACGGTAATCTTGGCGAAAGCTCGGAACTTACGGCCATCAAGGCTGCCGGCATATCTTTGATAAAATCTTTCAGAGGGCTGATTGTGGTGGTGCTGCTCATTACTGTGGGGTCGTTTTTCTTTCAGAACTATGTTGGTCCTGATGCGCAGAAACACATTGCACAGCTTCTTATCTCGATGAAACAGAAGAGTCCGGAACTTGAAATTCCGGAAGGAGTGTTCTATGGAGGCATTCCACAAACGAATCTTTACGTAGAAAAGAAGAACCTTGAGACCGGACACCTATATAATATAATGGTGTACAGAATGACAGACAGCTACGAAGATCAGGCAATCATCCTTGCCGACTCCGGTATGCTGCAATCAACGGCAGAAAAGAAACACCTTATATTAAACCTATGGAGCGGCGAATGGTTCGAGAATATGCGTTCCAGCGAATTTGGCAACAGTGCAGAAGTTCCCTATCGCAGAGAAACGTTTGTTCATAAGAAGATAGTAATCGACTTTGATGCCGATTTCAGCCTTACGGATATGGGAGGCATTTCCAACAATGCACGCACGAAGAGCATCAGCAAGATACGCAAGGACAAGGATTCGCTCATACACGTGTTCGACAGCGTAGGACGTGCGTACTATAAGGATGCGCAGATGGTTTACTATCCGTCGCCGAAGCTGAAGAAAACAGAGACCGAACAGGCAAGAAAGATAGCTGCTGCTGAGAGTTTCAGCATTGATTCTATCTATGCAAAATTGCCTGCCGATCAGCGCAGAATGGCTGTCGATAGGGCATTGTCGTCTGTCCAACAGGAAATCAGCGACCTGAACTTCAAGAGTATGATAACGAGTGATGGCGACCGACTCATCCGTCAGCACGACATCGAAGAGATAAACAAGTATCTGCTTGCGCTTACGTGTGTCATCTTCTTCTTCATCGGAGCACCGTTGGGAGCTATTATTAGAAAAGGTGGATTGGGCGTACCTATCATTATAAGCGTAATCGTCTTCATCGTCTATTATATTCTCGACAACACCGGTTACCGTATGGCGCGCCAAGGCGACTGGGCAATATGGTTCGGCAAGGGACTTTCGCCGGCCGTGCTCATTCCTACGGCAATATTCTTCACGTATAAGGCGAATAACGATTCTGCCGTCTTCAACATTGATATGTATATGAACCTGTTGATGAGGATGTTCGGCCTGAGAGTGAAGCGTCATATCAGCAGTAAGGAAGTTATCATCAATACGCCAAATTATCAGGAAGACGCAGCTATCCTGAGCAAGATGAATGAAGAACTGGTGGCTTATGCACGGAAGACAAACCTGAAATCGCCGCCAAACATTGTCAATACATTCTTCAGATATCAGCCAGACCACGAAGTGGAGAGAATCAATAACGAGTTGGAAGCCGTTATCGAAGACTTGGGCAACACCCGCAACAGGGGTATTATGTCGGAACTGAACCGATATCCGATAATGATTACCAAGGCACACACCCGACCGTTTGAAAGAAAATGGATGAACATTGTTGCGGCAATCATCATTCCGGCAGGTTTGTTCTTCTATTTCAGAATGTGGAGATTCCGAATCCGGCTTTACAGAGACTTGAAGGTGATAAAGAGTGCCAACGAAAATATCATAGAAGAAATAAAGAAGATGTAGCTTCACCTTGTGGACAAACATCTCAAACAGTAAAATATCAACGGAAAGGATAGAGCGAAAACTAAAACCTTTCAATATACATAAGAATATGGAAAACTTCAAACTCAGTAGCATTGAAGATGCTATTAAGGATTTCAAGGAGGGAAAATTCGTTATCGTTGTAGATGATGAAGACCGTGAAAATGAGGGCGACCTTATTATGGCTGCTGAAATGATAACCCCTGAAAAGGTAAACTTTATGCTGAAGAATGCCCGAGGGGTACTCTGCGTTCCCATTACGCTGGACAGAGCCAAGGAACTCGACCTTCCACATCAGGTATCTGACAATACATCCGTATTGGGCACTCCCTTTACCGTTACGGTGGATAAATTGGAAGGATGCTCCACAGGCGTTTCCGTACACGACCGTGCAGCCACCATCAAGGCATTGGCAGACCCCAA
The DNA here is from genome assembly GCF_000688375.1 of Prevotella sp. HUN102. NCBI lineage: Bacteria > Pseudomonadati > Bacteroidota > Bacteroidia > Bacteroidales > Prevotellaceae > Prevotella > Prevotella sp. HUN102. Next base: position 1,306,614 of record NZ_JIAF01000004.1, read on the forward strand.
TTCCACGCCACAAACCTTCGGACGTCCCGGCCATATCAATCCACTCTACGCACAGGATAACGGTGTGTTGCGCCGGTCCGGTCATACGGAAGCTGCCGTAGACCTCTGCCGACTGGCAGGTTGCTATCCCGCAGGCGTGCTTATGGAGATAATGAACGATGACGGAACGATGTCCCGAATGAAAGACCTTATTCCCAAGGCACAGGAATGGGGAATGAAGATTATCAGTATCAAGGATATTATTGCGTATCGCCTTCAGCAGGAGTCGAGTATAGAGGTGGGCGAAGAAGTGGATTTGCCTACGGAACACGGCGATTTCCACCTGATTCCTTTCCGTCAGAAAAGCAACGGTATGGAGCACATGGCACTGATCAAGGGCGAATGGAAGGAAGATGAGCCTATTTTGGTGCGCGTGCATTCCTCTTGCGCAACGGGAGATATTCTGGGAAGCCGCCGCTGCGATTGTGGTGAACAGCTCCGAAAGGCGATGGAAACCATAGAGAAGGAGGGTAAAGGCGTTATCATCTATATGCAGCAGGAAGGCCGCGGCATAGGTTTGATGAACAAGATGCGCGCTTACAAGCTCCAACAGGAGGAAGGACTCGACACTGTAGACGCCAATATCCATCTTGGATTCAAGCCTGACGAACGCGATTATGGCTGTGGCGCACAGATGCTTCGCCATCTGGGGGTTCACAAGATGAGGCTGATGACCAACAATCCCACTAAACGTGTCGGTTTGGAGGCATACGGCTTGGAAATCGTGGAAAACGTGGCATTGGAAGTAACCCCGAATCAATATGATTATCGCTACCTCAAGACAAAGAAGGAGCGTATGGGGCACGAATTGCATATTTAATGGAGTTTTGTAATAAAACTAAGGTTAAAGAATGTTTCTATGAAACAAAATGGCATTTATTTCGTCTGATTGGATGAAATAATGCCATTCTTTTTTCGTTATAGTTCTATAAGAGAGTTATTCTTTGGAAGAATCAAATTTATTATATATAGAAGATCTATGCAGTATTTAAAAAGGTGTGAGTGTTGTAAGTAGCTGGAAGTCAGTTAATAACAACTCCGTTTCCAAACGTGCGAAGAACGCAGCGCAATCTTCGTAAAAACGCACTGCAAGTGTGCGAAGAATGGAATGCTTTCTTCGGTTACTTGCAAATCGTGTTTCCGTCGGCCTGCAAGAATGGTTGTTTCGCTGGTTTGGAATGATACTATTCTCTTGATGAAATAAGTCGGGAGTATTAGGTAAAATGAAAACGCATTGCAGAATCAGTTTACCTTAACAAGGATAAGCAATTTTGTCTAAACTTAAATAAAAACAAGTAAAAAGAACGTAAAAAAGGCACGGCAAGGTAGTAAAATTTTAACGGTTAAAAGTTGTTAATCGTAGTTTTGGTTGTTCGAGATTTGCTATCTTTGCGAAAAATGTAGGCTGAGAGTTGGCTTTGCAAAAGCTGCTTTATGCACAAACTGTTTATAATCAGAAAGATAATAACAATTCAATTCATTAATAACTAAAAATTAAAATTTTATCAAATTATGGCAACTACACAACAAAAGGTAGCCCCAAAGAAGAAATCTGAGGGCTTTAACGGCGTAAGAGCAGCATTCTGGATCATCGTTGTATGCGCAGTCGTAGCATTCGTATTGTTCTTTACATGGTTCGGAAACGATATGCACTTCCAGGATCCGGGCACAAAGGAACATCCAGCTGACGTATGGGGTACAATCTTCAAGGGTGGTATCGTCGTTCCTGTACTTCACACATTGTTGCTTACCGTGTTGGCTATGTCTATCGAGCGTTGGATGGCTTTGAAGACTGCTTTCGGTAAGGGTTCTCTTCCTAAGTTCGTAGCTAACATCAAGACAGCTCTCAACGCAGGCGATATGGCTAAGGCTAATCAGCTTTGCGACCAGCAGAGAGGTTCTGTGGCTAACGTTGTTAAGGCTTCTTTGAATGCTTATGCCTCTATGGAGTCTGGTGCAAACGCAAACTTGAAGAAGGCACAGAAGGTAGCTAAGATTCAGCAGGCTCACGAGGAAGCAACTCAGCTTGAGATGCCTACTCTTACAATGAACCTCCCTATCATCGCTACACTCGTAACACTTGGTACTCTTACCGGTCTTCTCGGTACTGTAGTCGGTATGATCAAGTCGTTCTCTGCTTTGGCTTCAGGTGGTGGTGCAGACTCTGCAAAACTTTCAGAAGGTATCTCTGAGGCGTTGATCAACACTGCTTTCGGTATCGGTACATCTTGGTTGGCAGTAGTATCTTATGGTTACTTCTCAAACAAGGTTGACAAGTTGACTTACGCACTCGATGAAGTTGGTTACTCAATCGCTCAGACATACGAAGCAAACCACACAGAAGAAGCTTAATTTTTGCTAACCCTTTAAATACATTATCGCTATGGGTAAAGTAAAGATTAAGAAGCAAGACACGTTCATCGATATGACGCCTATGTCAGACGTTATGACCTTGTTGCTTACTTTCTTTATGCTTACTTCTACATTCGTGAAGAGTGAGCCGGTGAAAGTAAACACTCCGGGTTCGGTGTCTGATATGAAGGTGCCTGAGAACGGTGTCCTGACAATTCTCGTTAGTCCTGAAAAGGACGCAAGCGGGAAGCCTACTGGCGAAGGCCAGGTATTTTTGAGCTACGATAACACCAATCAGTTGGCTGACATTGTAGATATGGTTGCAACGCTGACACCAGAGCAGAAGAAGACTTTCTTGGCTGAATCTACTTTCGGTGCTCCTATCGACAAGCTTGCAGAATATCTCTCAAAGCCGGCAAAGGTTCGTGGCGAAGAGCTCCCAAAGATGGGTATTCCTCTCGATAGTACTGGACAGGATATGACTGAGTTCCAGCAGTGGGTTAATGCGGCTCGCCAAGTTAATCCGGAAGTGAAGTTGGCAATCAAGTCTGATGCAACTACTCCTTACGGAACAGTAAAGAAAGTAATGAGCGAACTCCAGGATATGGACGAAAGCCGTTACTATATGATCACTCAGTTGGATGCAGGTAAGGCTAAGGCTGCATCGGATGCAAATAAAAAGGAGGATTAACAATGGAAATGATGGATACAGGAAAAGGAGGAGGCGGCAAGCAGAAAAAGATGTCCACTCGCGTAGACTTTACGCCTATGGTGGATATGCTTATGCTTCTCATTACCTTCTTTATGCTTTGTACTTCGCTTAGTAAGCCTTCTACAATGCAATTGACGATGCCTAGCAACGACAAGAATACTGATGACAGTAAGAAGAATGAGGCAAAGGAGTCTCACTCTATTACAATCTTCATCGGCGACAACGACAAGATTTTCTATGGCGAGGGCAAACCTCAGCTCGATAATCCTGCTTGGTTGAAGCCTGCGGATTGGGGAACTGGCAATACTGGTATTCGTTACGTCCTTCAGCACAAGAAAGTGGACGATGGAGCTAGCATTCCTTACGAAGATATGCGTATCGCTATTCAGGAGCTTAATAAAAAGAAGGCTGCAAAGCCTGAAAGCTATCCTGACAGCATTTACAGAGCTGAAGTGGACGCAATCAAGAATGGTACGATTGACGGACAGAAGAAATCTACTTTGACTGTCATTATCAAGCCTACTGATTCGTCTTCGTATAAGAACTTGGTTGATATTCTCGATGAAATGCAGATTTCATATATTGCAACTTATGTCATTGACAAGGTTTCTGATGAAGAAAAGACTGCCCTTTCTGCAAAAGGCGTCAAACCCTAATCACTGACATATAACAATTAAAGAAAAACAATGGCAAAAATAGATTTATTAGATCCCAAATGGGGCGATTTGGTTTTCGCCAACAAGAACAAGGAATATGGAGCTTATCAGCTTCGTAAGTCTGTTTCTTCGCGAAATATTAAAGCCTTAGCTATTCTGCTTATTGCTGCATTCCTCGGTGGTGGTTATCTTGCTTTCAAAATCAAACAGCACAATGATGAGTTGGCTGAATTGGAAGCATACAATGCTCAGATGGAATTGAAGGCGTTGGAAGAAGCTAAGAAAGAGCAGGAGAAACGTAAAGAGCAGCAGAAAAAGGCCGAACCTAAAATCGAGCCGGAAAAGGTTGTTCCTGAAACTCGTGCAACTATTCAGTATACTGCACCTGTCATCAAGGATGATGACGAGGTAAAGGCTGAAATGCCTCCACAGAACGTGGTGAACAAGAGGACGGAAGCTATTTCCTCTGTAACACAGGAAGGTACTGATGACCGTACTACTGTTGCGGCAAGAGCTGAAGTGGCAACTCCTGAACAGGTTTTGCCACCACCTCCTCCAAAGGAAGAGCCGAAGATTGAGGAACCAAAAGAAGACATCAACAAGAAAGTCTTCAAGGTTGCTGAGCAGATGCCTTCTTTCAAAGGTAACGTGAACCAGTGGTTGTCATCTCACTTGCAGTATCCGGCAGTTGCAGCTGAAAACAACATTCAAGGTAAAGTTATCGTTCAGTTCGTGGTTAGTCGCGACGGTAGCGTGAGAGATGCTCAGGTTGTGCGTGGTGTAGACCCTTCACTCGACAGAGAAGCTCTTCGCGTTGTGAACAGTATGCCTAAGTGGAATCCTGGTATGAACAATGGTCAGGCTGCCAACGTACAGTATACTCTACCTATTACCTTCAAGTTGCAGTAAGCAAATTGCATTGGTAAATTAATCAATTGCATTAGCAAGTTAAATAAATTGCATAGGCAAATTAATTAATCAAATTGCATTCAGCAGATTAATATGAAAAGATCCATGTTCTACATTGCAGTAGGATTGATACTATCACTTACCTTTTTCTCTTCTTGTGGAGAGAAAAAGCGTAAGGATGGTAGAACAGATACACCGACGTCAGGGACGATTAAATTCGCCTCTGACGAAAGTTTTAGTCCTTTTATCGAGGAAGAGTTGAAGAATTATCAATACAAATATCCTCAAACTCATCTGATACCTGTATATACAGACGATAATACTGGTATGCAGATGCTTTTAGATTTGAAAGTAAACTTATTTTTCACATCGCATATTCTTGAAGAAGGCGAGGATGCTATCCTGAGAGGAAAGGGTCCTATCCCATCAGTATTCCCGATTGGATATGATGGTATAGCATTCATTGTAAACAATGGCAATCCTGATTCTTTAATAACAGTTGATAACGTTAAGCGTGTATTGACTGGTCAGATCAAAAAGTGGAATGAATTAAATTCAAAATCCAGTATAGGCGATATCGAAGTTGTATTCGATAATAAGGCTTCGGCAACTTTGCGTTTTGTTGTGGACTCTATACTGGGAGGTAAAGATATAAAAAGCGATAACGTCGTAGCGGCAAAGAATAGTAAGGCCGTTATAGATTATGTGCACAAAACACCAAATGCCATTGGAGTAATTGGTTCAAATTGGCTGAATGATAAGCGGGATACTACAAACATTACGTTTAATAAGGATGTCCGTGTGATGTATGTATCTAAAGCTGACAGAGCTGTGCTGTCTGATAGTTGGCAGCCATACCAATATTATCTTTTAAATGGCAATTATCCATTCGTAAGAACGATATATGCAATAGTAGCCGACCCACATAAGGCTTTGCCTTGGGCGTTTGCAAACTACATATCGAATCCAATTGGGCAGAAAATTATGCTGAAGACGGGATTATTGCCTTACAGAGGGGATATTACGTTGCGTCAAGTGGAAGTAAAGTCTGAATAAAAATTAAAATATTAAACTTCTATGGAGAAATAACATCAGAGGATTAAATGCCACAAGAAGTTTAACTAAATAAAAAGAAATTATGAAAACTAAAAGATATCTATTGGCAGGTGCTTTGATACTAAGTTTATCAACATCTGCATTTGCACAAGACAATGGTTATGAAGCTGCGCTTAATCCTATTATAAGTGCATTGAAGGCTTCTCCAAACGATCCAAAGGCAGGTAAGGATGCTATCAAAGCCTATATGAAAGCCTTTAAGAAAGATGAAAAGGCTCTCGTAGCATTGGGTAATGTTTATTTGTCGCAGCGTAATTATCAAGGGGCAAAGGATGTTGCAAACCTCGTAGTAACAAATAAGAAGATGAACGGTAGCCTTGGTTACTTGCTCCTTGGAGATATTGCTGCTCTTGAGGACAGCATTGGTAACGCAGGTGCGGCAGCACAGCAGTATCAGACAGCTATCAGTTTGGATCCACATAATGTAGAGGCATACGAGCGTTATGCCAGAGTATATCGCCACGTAAATTCTGATGTAGCTGTTCAGAAACTTGAAGAACTTCGTCAGATTGAGCCAAACTATCCAGTTGAAGCTACTGCTGCTGAAATTATGTTCAACGACAGAAAGTATACAGAGGCTTTGGAATGGTACAACAAGGCTAATACTTCATACCTGACAGAAGACCATTTCTACAGATATGGCTACACAGCTGTGTTGTGTGGAAAGTACGATAAGGCTATCGAAGTAGCTAATACTGGTTTGCAGAAATTCCCCGGAAGTGAATATGTTTCACGCGTTGGTATGATGGGTGCAACTGAAAAGGGCGATTATGCTAAGGCACTCAGCTTTGCAAGCACTATGTTTGCAGGTTCTGGACAGAAGGTTGCTAACGACTATGCTGTTTATGGTAAGGCTCTTTGTGGCAACAAGCAGTATGATGAGGCATTGACAAACCTCAATAAGGCTTTGGAAATGGATAAGGACAACATTGAACCATTGAAGGCTATTGCTGATGTTTATGCTGCTCAAGGTAATGAAGATAAGTCTTTGGAAGTTCAGATGGAATACCTTTCTAAGAGCAAACGAGCTAATTCTAACGACTGGTTGAAACTCGCCCAGACTTATGTGGATAAGGCTAATAAGGCTGCTGAAGCTAAGAATATCGAAGAAAGAAATGCTGCTTTGGATAAAGCTATCGGTGTTTACGAAAGTATGCTTCCTAAGTTCCCATCAATTTCAGATTACATCTGGTTGAATCAGTCTGAAGCTGCCCGTTTGAAGAATGACGCTGATCAGGTTGCAGCTATCTATAAGAAGGTTGCAGCTTTTGAAGAAGCTAAGCCTTCATTAAATGCAGAAGCAAAGACTTATTTGGAAATGGTTTACTACGGACTTGGTTACTATTATTCAAAGAAGGGTGATAAGGCAACAGGAGATAGCTACTTTAAGAAAGTTTTGGAAATCAATCCAAATCATCCGAATGCAAAGGAAGCTCTTGGTATGTAATTGATGCAATAGCGATATAAAGGAAAAAGCGATAACAGCAATGTTATCGCTTTTTTATGCTCAATGATTTATTTTGGAATGTTTGTTTAATATTGAGTAGGTAATGTAATATAAGGTGAAAAGGTAGATGGAATGATAGATAAAGGTCGTATGAAGAGGGAACAAGGAGGCAATAACTATTTGGAATATAGTTTTAGTGGGATGATAATTTGTGAATATAAGGTTTTTTGAAGTGCTTCTTATGCTTTTAACAGAATCTCTTTTAATGGCACCATTACAAATTCGCGCTGTTCCATTAAAGGATGAGGAACGGTAAGATGAGGTTCATTTATCCGAAGATTGTCGATGAGAAGAATATCGATGTCTATGATTCGATCCTGATACTGACCGTCTATTGTTTTATGATTGCGTCCCATTTCTCGTTCTATGCGTTGTGTTGCAGCCAGAAGTTGGAGAGGTTCTAAGTCTGTTGTGATGCAAATACAGGCATTCAGGAACGTGTTGGGACTATCAAAGCCCCAAGGTTCAGTTTCATAAAATGAAGATTGACGCAATACTGCGCCAATACTTTCATTTATCTTTGCGATGGTCTCTGTCAAAATAGCACGGCGATTGCCGAGGTTTGAGCCGAGACCAAGGTAAGCGGTTCGCATTGCCATTTTATTAATCGTTGAGAATCAGCATTGCATCGCCGAAGCAACCAAACATATAACCTGCTTTTACAGCCTTGTCGTAGGCTTCCATCACGAGGTCGTATCCACCGAATGCTGCCGTTTCCATCAGTAGCGTTGAATATGGATGGTAGAAGTTTACCAGCATAGAGTCTGCCAATCCGAAAACGTATGGAGGGAAGATAAACTTGTTTGTCCATCCTTCGTACTCTTTCAGTAATCCATCGGTTCCTACGGCCGTCTCCGTTGCCTTGACAACACTCGCACCAACGGCACAAACGTGATGTCCTGCAAGTTTCGTTTCGTTCACAATCTTGCAGGCTTCAGCCGTGATGTGCATTTCTTCCGAGTCCATCTTGTGCTTTGTTAGGTCTTCCACTTCAATCTCGTGGAAGTTGCCCAAACCACAATGGAGCGTAACGAATGCCTTCTTGATGCCTTTAATCTCCATCATCTTCATCATCTGTTCAGAGAAATGGATATTAGTTCCGGGAGCAGTAACAGCTCCTTCCTTATCGGCAAACACAGTCTGGAAGTTTTCCAAATCGTCAGCGTCGGCGTGTGCAAAGTCTTCTCCGGCTTCCTTCTCACGATTATCAATGATATAGCGTGGGAGAGGAGCCTCGCCCAAAGCGTAGAGTTCCTTCTTGAACTCATCGTGAGGACAGTCGTAGAGGAAACGAAGCGTGCGACCACGCGATGTTGTGTTGTCTATTACTTCTGCCACCATCGAGCCAGACTCATCGAAGAAGAGCTTATTACCGATACGAATCTTACGTGCAGGCTCTACCAACACATCCCAAAGGCGCATTTCCTGATTCAGCTCGCGAAGCAGAAACACCTCGATTTTCGCATCGGTCTTTTCTTTCGTGCCGTAAAGACGGGCAGGGAACACCTTTGTGTCGTTCAACACGAAAGTGTCGCCTTCATCAAAATAGTTGAAGACATCTTTGAAACGGATGTAGTCTTCCTCTTTCGGTTCACCCTTTACTTCCTTATTAAACATTTCGATAGTTCCAGACTTACGGTGCAATATCATCAGTCGGGCTTCATCTCTGCGTGTAATCTTGAAAGTCTGACTGGTTCCATCGGCACGATTCAATGTGCGTTCTGATGAATGAGGATACAAAGCCACCTGATCGGCAGGTAAATTGAATTTGAATTGTGAAAGCTTCATCTATTATTTATCTTCTTTTTCTATTGTCTGTTTGTTCAACCATTCTTCAAAATGGTCGTAATTTATGCAGTCTTCTACCCGGACGTCGCCCACTCTGGTTCTGCGCAATGCGGTAAGATAGGCACCGCTGTGGAGAACACGTCCCACATCTCTTGCCAAGGCGCGGATATAAGTACCTTTTCCACAGACGATGCGAAGTGTAAGCTGCATTTTTTCCACATCAAAGTCCATAATTTCAATCTCATCGATACGGATATTCTTTGCCTTCAGCACCACCTCTTCGCCCTGTCGTCTGTAATTGAAGGCACGTTTTCCGTTTACCTTCACTGCGCTGTAAGTAGGGGGAATCTGTTCAATATCGCCGATGAACTGGTGCAGTACGGTGTCTACGAGTTGCGGCGTGATATGGCTCGTAGGAAACGTTTCGTTCACTTCGTGTTCCATGTCATAACTGGGCGTGGTTGCGCCCAACTGCATCGTGGCAACATACTCCTTTGTGTGTGCTTGCAGGGATTCTATTTCCTTAGTTTTCTTGCCAGTTGCGAGGATAAGGACGCCTGTTGCCAATGGATCGAGCGTACCTGCGTGTCCGATTTTCACTTTTCCTCCGTAGGCTTGCGAACATTGATAGCGCACGTGTGCCAAAGCCTTGAAGCTGGTAATACCACACGGCTTATCAATGGGAATGAGAACTCCTTCTTTGAAATTCATATCTCTGTTCAATCGGGATTTAATCAACCATATTCAGCGATACGCCTGACAGAAGCATAATGAGAATAACGGTACCCACTATGATTCGATACCAGCCGAATGCCTTGAAACCATACTTTGCCAGAAAGCTGACGAACCACTTCATTGCTAACAATGCTACGATAAACGATACCACGCAGCCGACAGCCAAGAGGAAAAGATTCTCGCTCGTAGCCCAAGCACTGTCGCCTTTCAGCACGTCTATCATATCGAGCAGCGTAGCCCCCGCCATAGTTGGCACGGCAAGAAAGAAAGAAAATTCCGCGGCCTTCTTTCTTGTCAGCCCGTTTGCCATACCACCGACGATGGTAGACATAGAACGGCTCATACCCGGTATGACAGCAAGGCACTGAAATAGGCCGATGTTGAATGCACGCTTGTTCGTTACCTCGTTTTCTTCCACTCCCTTATTGAAAATCCTGTCGCAAAAGAGCATAAAGATACCACCGAGGATGAGCGTTATAGCCACGACCTCAACGGAATCGAGCAGCCAGTCGAGGAAACCACTCTTCTTTGCAGCCAATCCCACCACAACAGCGGGAATCACTCCGATGATTAATTTGCCGTAAAGTTTCCACATTTCTTGGTCAAAGCTGAAGAATTTTTTCCAATACAGGCAAACAACGGAGAGGATAGCACCGAACTGAATAATGAAAGTAAAGGAATGAACGAACTCGTTTCCCGGTTCAACGCCCAACAGATGCTGCGTAATAATCATATGCCCCGTCGATGAAACCGGCAAGAACTCTGTCAGTCCTTCAACGATTGCAATGATGATAGTCTGTATTAAATCCATTATCCTTTCTTGATTTCAGTTTCGTCAGTTATCTCGCTTTTTGTTTCCACACCGTTTTCTTCATCTTTGGGCTTATACATAATTGCGCCAATGATGGAAATGAAACCGATGAAAGTAACTGCCGGAGCTACTTTGATGCGCATTGCGCTGAAAATTTCAGGATTAAACTCTGAATTTGTAGAACCACTTCCACTCATCAGTATAAAGCCCAAAATGATGATTGCCAAGCCAACAGCCAACAAGATGTAGTTGGTTTTGCCGAATGCTAAATTCCTTTTGTCCATAAGTTTATGAATTATCCTGACCTCTGCAAGCTGACTATCTGCGGCATCGGTCAGGAAACTGAATATCTTTTATTATTAAATCTTATACAAGTCGCCAGCCTTCATCTTCAAGAACTTGTTCACGGAGAGCCAAGAGCAGATGAAAGTAATGAGAATACCGAAAGCCAACATCACACCGGCAGTAATGAACAACACATCGTAGTCGAGTATCACGGTAATTTCCGGATCGTATTTATAGAGGAACGACATACCAATGCCCAATACAATGATAGCAATCATCGCCGAAATGAATCCCAACATTACTGCCCGGCGCAGGAAAGGCATACGGATAAAGTTCCAGGACGCACCCACCAGCTTCATTGTATGGATAGTGAATCTCCTTGCATATACGCTCAGTCGGATGGTATTGTTGATCAATGAGAACGAAACGATGGTCAGCAATGCTGCAATTACGAGCAACACCAACCCGATTTTGCCCAATGTGCGGTTCACACTCTCCACAAGGTCCTGACGGTAAGTAACATCGCTCACGCCTTTGAACGATTTCAATTGCTTGGCAATCCCTTTTATGGAATCGTTGTTGGCATAGTTAGCCTGCAATTGCAGCTCTATTTCTGCCGTGAATGGGTTTTCTCCGGCAAATTCAGCGGGATTCGCCCCCAATTCCTTTGTGCCTTCCTTCAGGGCTTCTTCCTTGCTGATGAATTTCAGGCTGTTGATGTATTCCAACTGATCGACACGTTCGCACAGGGCAGAACATTCCTCATTGCTCATATCAGGCTGAAGAATCATCGTGATAGTGAGATTCTCCTTCACGTAAGAGCTTAAATTACGGCTGGTAAATACTGTCAGCACCACCATACCAATGAGAATAAGCACCATAGCCGTGCTTATACATAGGGTAACAACCTGCAAACTGCGATGTTTACGGGCTTTATTTCGTCTTTTTGTCATTTCTCTAATAGGTATAATACACCAAATTCCTTGCAAAGGTAGTGTAAAATGGCTTAAATTCAAAAGAAATTATAGTTTATTTGCAAACACTTGGAAAAATCCAACAGACACAGTTCCGTATATGATTTAATTGTTTTACCTTTGCCCTTGAACAAGGTTTAAAAATCAATGCCCAACATACAACGGACATTCTGAAAAGGCATTCGTAAAAACGATGCCTGAAACAACAACACTATGAGCACCATTATATATCCATCACCAATTTTCGGCCCGGTAAAAAGTCGCAGACTGGGCATTTCTCTCGGTATCAACCTCCTTCCCGGCGACGGAAAAGTATGCACATTCGACTGCATCTACTGCGAATGTGGTTTCAATAAAGACTACCGAACAAAATCCCCGTTCCCGACTCAGGCAGAAGTGGCACGCAAACTGGAAGAAAAGCTGAAAGAAATGCAGGCGACAAACGAGCTTCCCGATGTACTCACGTTTGCCGGAAATGGCGAACCTACGGAAAATCCACACTTTGCTGAAATCATCGACGACACGATTCGTCTGCGCAACCGGTATTGTCCGAATGCCAAAGTTTCCGTACTGAGCAATTCCACTTTCATTCATCGTCCAAAGGTTTTCGAGGCATTGCTGAAAGTTGATAACAATATTCTGAAACTCGACACCATTAGTGACGACTATATTAATAAGGTGGACCGACCTGTTATTCCTTCTTATAAGGTTGAAAAAATTATTGAAGGAATGAAAAAGTTCAATGGAAAGCTCATCATTCAAACGCTCTTTATGAAAGGAACATCTCAGAGCGGTATCGATGTGAACAATGTGAAGGAAGAGTTTATCGTTCCTTGGCTCAAGGTCGTAAAGGAAATTGCGCCAAGAGAAGTAATGATATACACTATTGCGCGCGAAACTCCAGATCCGAATCTCGAGAAAGCCACGAAAGAAGAACTGGATTCCATTCGCGACAGAGTGATAGAGATGGGCATTCCCTGCTCGGCTTCATATTGATAAGATGAACTCGATTAAGGGCTTCTTGTAAAATATTTTCAGTCCAAATTGGTGTTAAGAAATCTTTATCGCACGATTGCCTTGCAATCTTCGCACAAATGTAGTCTAAACGTGCGAAGAATGCAAGGCATTTTTGCGAAGATTGAGAGTCAGATAAACGGAAGATGCAAACGTTTGTAAATCAATGTTTTGTAAGTCTTAATCTGTTTGCGCCTTAAAAAATCTGTGTAAATATTTTTCGTATATCTTCTTACCGATTGAATTATGCCTATCTGCTTAACCGTTGTCGGGCAGTTTGTTCAGTTTCTTTCCTTTCCCGGCATTTGGTTTCTCGTACCGTTAAGAAATACATAATGGACGGTGGAAATTGTTAATGGAGCTTTATGTGCTTGATATAAGTCAATAAAAACCACAAAAATAGCACAAAATACAGATAAATATTTGGTTGTGTGCGAAAACAGTAGTACCTTTGCAACATCAAAAAGATAAAATAGATTGTTTAGGTTAGTAGTAATAGATTTAGGTTTTTAGTTAATTTTTTAAGGTAGAACAAAAGAGATTGTTCAGGAATTAGAAAATAGGTTAGTCAGGTAATAAAGATTATTTCAGAAAAGGATAACATTTGATGCAAGATTCAGGGGAACGCCGTGAGGCGGGAACCCAAATCAAGCTCAATCAGAATGATGATTTTACATTATTTAATAGACAGATGCAGAGCTGCAAGGCTCTGCATTTTTCTTTTCATCAGCTTTTCGACAGAGTTTTTATACCGAATTATTTGGAATGTTGCAATATTTCTCTATCTTTGCATTTGTCAATGTCAGATTGAAACGTATCTGTCTGTATATTGTTCATTATTTTAATAAATCTTGATTAATTATGAAGAAACTCTCACTCCTTGCATTTTGTGGTACAGTGCTGATAGCAGCACCGATGAATGCACAAGTTAGTTTCGATAATCTTTCGGCCGAACAGATGGAAGTGCTTCGCAAGTTTGAAGTTATGAAACAGCAGAGCGAGCAGCAGCGTACCGACGGTTTTTCGGTCGGTATGAAGACAAATGCTCCTCAGAAGTTGAAGAATCCGATGAGATTCGGGCAGAAGACAGTTGTTAATCGTGCAGCAGCTACACAGCGCAGAAAGGCTACAACGGAAATCTTTGCTGCCGGATGGAGCAACACCCTCCGTTCACAGGCTGAATTTGATCAGTTCTCTGTTATCGACGCCAATGCAGACGGCAAGACGTGGGCATTCAGACCATACGATGAAGGCGGCGAAACGATGTACCAATACAGTACGACTAATCAGGCTGACGACTGGATGATTTCCCCGGGATTGCAGATGAAGGCTGGCAAAACCTACTATGTTGAGTTCAAGACCCGTTGCGTTCAGTCTACCTATGCCGAGAAGATAGAAGTGAAATACGGCACGGCGGCTACGGCCGAAGCTATGATTAATGAGATTCTGCCTGTAACGGAAGTGGCAAACACGAGCTACAACACGCACCAGAAGATGATTAAGCCGAGTGCCGACGGTGTTTACTACATTGGTTTCCACGCTGTCAGCGATGCGTTCAAGATTAATCTGATGGTGGCCGACGTGTCGGTTGTTGCAGCACCGGAGCCTAAATCGCCGGCAGGTGTAACGAATGCGACCGTAACTGCCGATCCTTCTGCGGCATTGAAGGCAACGATTACTTTCAACAATCCAACGCTTGCATTCGACGGAAGCGCACTCGGTTCCATCACGGGCGTGAAAATAATGAGCAGTGGCGAGCAGAAAGCAAACCTTCCTACAACTGCGATTGGCGGTGCTATGTCATTCGTAGACGAGTCTCTCAAGAACCCGGGTATTGCGCATTACACCATCGTGCCTTACAACGAGTTTGGCGACGGAAAGGCAGTAAGCGTGTCGGCTTACATTGGGCTTGATTCGCCTGCCGCACCTGAAAACGTAGTGCTTTCCAATGATCCTGAAAGTATGGTGCTCAGTTGGAATCCGTCAAAGGCAGCTCATAACGGCGTGATTGTTCAGGACGATATCTCTTACAATATCTATACAGTTGTCTACGATAATTATGGTTCGGCTGTGCTGGATAAGAAGAAGGGCAGCACGCCAGACGGCGAAACGTCCTTTAGCGTTGGTCAGGGAGCCGATGAGGGCAAGCCTGCCGTACTCGAGTTGGCCGTAGAGGCAGAGAATGGTTCGGGCACAAGCGACGGCTTTACCGTTTCCAATTCCGTCTTGCTCGGCAGGCCCGACAAAGCTCCGTTCGACGAATCATTTGCAGATGCCACACCTGCAAAGTTGCTGATACCATTCGGAGAAGGAACCGGCGTCAGTTATGGACAGGCCGGTGCTGGTTTCACGGTCGATGAAGACGCAAACGGAGATGGTGGGTCGGCATATTTGCAGACATTGTCGAGCGACAGCGTGGGATTCTACACCTACAAGGTAAATCTTGCCAATACCACGCAGCCCAAACTCGTGTTCAGCAAAAAGACCGGTGCCGACGTTGGCACATTCTACGCCTATGCTGAAAAGGCAGATGGCACGAGAGTGAACTTGTTGGAGGAAGACTTGTCGGCAGTAGCTCCGTCGGAGGGTTGGAAGACATACAAGTACGACCTTTCGCAATTCAAGGACGAACGCTACATATTGGTGGGCTTTGCATACGCCGAAATGTCAGGTGGATTCGTGCAGCACAATATCTACATTGACGATATCCACGTTGGCGACCTTGTGGCAAAGGATTTGAAGGCTTCCGTCTCTGCGCCTGCAAAGTTGGAACGTGGTGCTTCCTCTTCGGCTACGGTGCGTATCAACAATATCGGCGACGAGGATGTAGACAGCTATCGTGTCTTGGTAACTGCTGATGGTAAGGAAATCTACAATGAAGTTGTCAGCGAGCCGTTGGCTTCTTATAAGAATAAGATAATAGAGGTGCCGTTTACCGTGAACAGTCTGACGGAAGGCAGTTATTTCAACATTCTGGTAAAGGTAACAGCCGACAACGATGCGAATGAGGACAACGACGAGGTGCAGCATTCCGTTGAAATCAAAGAACCGAGTGTTTCTCCAGTAGAAAATCTTGCTGCTGAAAACGTGGTTGGTGCTGGCAAGATGGACATCAGGCTCACTTGGGACAAGCCTTCTCCACTCGTAGAAAAGACGGAAAGTTTTGAAGTCTACGAAGACTGGAACATTGCCGACGACGGTCTCGGCCCTTGGATTAGAAAGGATATGGACGGTGGTGCCACGGGTGGCAACTTCGTTTACAATGGCAACACCGAAGTAACTTACGAGAATATGGGAGAAAGATTTGCCTACATCGTGTTCAACGACCATAATTTCGGTGGCTACGACTTGCAGAATCTCGGCATCAAGTCGTTCGCTGCCCACGCCGGCGACAAGTGTCTGGCATCTATGTGGGGTGCAGCCTTCGACTTTGCATCGGGCGAATATCAGAACTGCGACAACAACGACTGGCTTATTTCTCCGGAATTTGCAGGTGGTTCGGTAAGTTTCTGGGCAAAGAACCTTGTTGCGAGAAGTGCAGACGGAAATACCTATGACCTCAAGCAGGCCGTGGAAGTGCTTTACTCTACTACCGATCAGGAAGTCGGCAGCTTTACGAGCATCGACACCTGCTATGCCGAAGGTGGCGAATGGAAACAGTTCACGGTAAACGTTCCGGCCGGAGCCAAGTATTTTGCATTGCGCAACGTAACGGATGTGAAGAACACATTCCTCTTGCTGCTCGACGACGTAACCTATACCGTCAATGGCGGAGAGGCCGTAAGCTACAACGTTTACCGCGACGGCGTGTTCATCGGCAATACAACCAGTCTGACATTTACCGATGCAAATGTTGCAGACGTGCCTCATACCTATCAGGTTGTGGCCGTTTATGGCAATGGTCAGGAGTCATCGCCACGCAGCGTATCAACCGTAACTTCGGGCATTACGACCGTTGAGCCTGCTGCCGATAAGCCGTTTGATGTTTATGCTGTGAACGGTGTGCGCGTACTTCAGGGCGCAACATCGCTCAATGGGCTGCCAAAGGGCATTTACATCGTAAACAATCAGAAAGTTGTTGTGAAGTAAATCCTTGAGTTGATTACATTTTTGATACATAAATTCAGGGCTGTCTGCATTTCGTGGATAGCCCTGACTGTTTTTAAATTCAGTGAGTTCTTGTTGATTAATCATAGGTATATTCTTTCTCTTCTATATCTGATATTCGTTAATATGGTGTTGCGATAATAGTTTCATAATAGTGAGACAGTTGTTTCATAATTATGAGACAACTGTTTCATAGTTATGAAACTATTATAGTTATTCCGTAACGACAATGTAGTTTCCTTAGAATGTGGGATAAAAGATAAGGAGAAAAACTTTTAAAGCCGAGCGTATGAAGATGGAAAGTACTTTACTTGTAAACCTTTGAAATAGTTGCCTCTATAATCTTATATGGAGTATGTGGGTTTTATGAAAATTGGCACGATTTTCTCTCATCTGTTCGTGAGATAATGAAATTAATTGGTTAAATTTGCAAGGGAATATTCGGATATTGAATTATTAAGAACTTGCCCGAGTCCATAGAAAAAAGATAGCAAGAATCGTATGAAGAAATCTGCTTGTCAGCTCCTTCATCTGTGCGCTTGTTTACTTTCCCGGGCTTGGATGATTAAAAAGGAGAATGAAATGAAGATATTAGGAAACGTTATTTGGCTTGTTTTCGGCGGTTTTGAGTCTGCAATGGCATATTTTGCATCGGGTTTGGCTATGATGCTTACCATCATCGGCATCCCGTTCGGCATACAGGCTTTCAAGTTGGGATTGTACGTGCTGTGGCCTTTCGGCTTCAAGGTTGTGCCAAAAGAGGGGGGACACGGCTGCCTTGACACGCTGATGAACATTATCTGGTTTTTCATCGGCGGCATCTGGATATGGCTTATCCACGTGTTCTTCGGTTGTCTGCTCTTCATTACGATTATTGGCATTCCGTTTGCGAGGAAGCAGTTCGAGATGGCGGGGCTTGCCTTCCATCCGTTCGGAAGCAGGGTTGTGGAAGATATGTAAGACGGACGGAACGATGGAAAGGAACTGCGAAACCAGCCGCAAGGCAAAGCAAGAGAACCGAAAGTGGCACACGCCTGTCTTTGAACATCTGAATGAATAGGAAACACTTAAATTTTTATAGAATGAAACTGGCAGAAGCATTGTCAATCCGAAAGGATTTGAGCAGAAAGATAGAACAGATAAAGAGCAGACTGTTGAGCAACGTCCGCTTGCAGCAGGACGACAAGCCGGCAGAAGAGCCTGAAGAACTTTTTAAGGAACTGGACAGTTGTCTGGTGCAGTTACAGTCGCTGATTGCGCGTATCAATAAAACGAATATGAACACGGTTTCGGAAGGTAGGACGCTGACGGAGATGATGGCCGAGAAGGAGGTGCTCGGGAAGCGCATTGAGATTCTCCGTGCCGTGTTTGACAAGGGGAACGAAACGCAAGACCGGTATTCGCGCACCGAAATCAAGATGGTTACGGTGATTGACATCAAGGCGTTGAACAAGCAGATAGAGAAACTTTCAGAGCAGTTGCGCAAACTTGACATCAAGATACAGGGTTTGAATTTCCTCACGGATCTGATGGAGTAAATTCAAACGGCTTATTGGTGTAGCCACATTGTAGAGGGCGAGTTGAAAAAAACATTCTGTTAGTCGATGGAGCAAGACATTCCGCATAGCCGGATTCACGTATGATGCTCAGCACGTTGGCATTTACAATCGATGACGATTCACAGCGCACTACCACCAACTGACTTTATTCTGTGGCGAGGGTGGGTTTCGGGAATTTCCTTTTCTCTGGTTGGAGAAGGGGAGGGGTTTGATTATTTCACCAAATCCTTTATCAGAATATTGTTCAGATTGCCTACATAGGCAGCCCTTATGGTGCGCACTTCCTCCATTGTTTCGTTTCCCATCGTTTCGTCGGGATCAAGATTGAGGTAATCGTACTTGTCGTGTGGATAGGATTCCAGTAAATCTATCATCTTTCCTACGGTTATCTGATTGGTATCCCGTGTCGGGGAGAACGTGATTTCGTCGGATTCGAGCGATGAGTTTTCGGCAATCAGGTTTACTTCGCAGAGTTTGTAGAGAATGTCTGTCGTGATTCTGATAGGAATCTTTGTCAAAGTTTTCAGCTCCAATGCCGTGTATGGACGCTGTCCGGCTGCAAAACGGCGGCAGATGTGGCTCAGTATTATCGCACTCATCAGCAGTTTGTTCTTGTGGCTCACGTTCTTGGATTCAATCAGATACTCGTAGAACTCCAAGTTTTGGTTGGTGTAGCAGAGTTCTGCGCAGAACAGGCAGATATACCACGATATCTGCATCCAAAGCATAAAGAGAGGGAGAGCTGCCAACGAGCCGTAGATGGCGTTGTAGCTGGTAAGGAGTATCTGTCCGTGGATGTAGAACCATTGAAGAATGAGCATCAGTGCTCCGGCTATCAGTCCGGGAACAATCACTTTTGAGAGCTTCACTTTCGTGTTGGGCATAAATATGTACAGCACAATGAATATCAGCGACATTATGAACCAAGGGAGAATGTAGTTGATGACAAATAGAGCCAGACTTCCCACTACCCAATAGTCTTTCAGTTGGTTGGCGAACCCATAGAGATAGATGCTGAGGCCCGACATTATGATGATGGCGATTGGGATGAGGAACATCATTGCCGTGTAGTCCGTGAACACTCGGTTCCAAGGGCGCGCGCCCTTTACCTGCCAGATGGAGTCGAACACGCGCTCGATGGTGTTGATGAGCGATATGACGCTATAAAGCATAAAGATGAGGCCGATTCCAATGAACAGCCCTGCCTGTGCGTGGAGCAGATAGGAATTGGACAACTGTATGAGCCAGTCGGCTACGTCGGGCTGACTGGACAGCAGAACCCTGCATTGCTGTTCGATATAGACTGCGAATCCGAATCCTTTTGCAATGGCAAAGATGAGCGAGAAAATCGGGACTATGGCGAGAATGGTGCTGAAAGACAACTGCGTGGCATAGTCGATATGCCCTCGCTCGAAGAAGAACTTCACGGCAAGATACATCTTTTGGAAGAGACGCAGCCATAAACTACGCTTTGACGAGTCGTCTTCGCTCGTTCGCCACATTCCAATCTTCAGGAAATGTTTGATTCGTGCTATATTCATTGTCGGTTATCTTGTTTTGAAATGCAATACGTCGGAATGCCGTTTGCTCGATATGTATGTTCTGCAAACTTAATAAAAAAAATCCAATTATGGTTGGTTTCTGCGAAAAAGCCGTGTAATGGACAGACAATGGAGCGTGGAGAGATATGAAAGATAAGTATGAATGTGTTGATTCGGATATATCTCGTTGCCTTTTACGGTTCAGTTGGTTCCTGTCTGAGGTTTCTTGTTGGTAAAAAGAAAACCGAGTTTTCACTCATCGGGAGTGAAACTCGGTTTGTTTTTCAATGCTTGGTCGTGAAATTAGATTATTCTTCTTTGTTGTCGTCTGCTATGATAACAGCATCTTCAATGTCTTCTTTCTCGGAAACTACCGTACCCTTTACAATCCGATTTTCTTCAATCTTGTCGAAAGCCTTTTTCATCTGATGAATCTTAAGGGTATTCAATAGTTCTATTACGCCGTAGAATATCAGACACCAACCGATAATAAGGAGTTGTGTTGAGGTTTCAATGTCGCGTTTTGCCAAGATAAAGCCTCCAACACCTAACGTGATTATCGGGAATAGCCAATAGAGCAGGGGAATACGTGCAAACTTGCTTGCAGCAATCAGATTGATAAATTGGCTGATTGCGCCGAGAATGAGAATGGCCGCAAGAATATACACCACCCATTGCAAGAAGTTCTGGTGCATAAAGGCGAGGATGATGCCGAGGATGGCACTTCCGATTCCAACTATTGGTATCATCGGCAGTCTTTGCAGCTTCTCTTCTCCTTCTTCTATCGCCTTACTGTTCGCTCTCTGAATCTTTGATTTATCAATAAAATAGGCTATGCAGGAGAATAAACCTGACAGGAAAAACAATCCTCCGACTGTTACGGTAAGCCATCCGGCCGACTCTTCTCTGAATTGAGCCAGCAACACTCCGACTACGCAGGCAATGATGGCACGGAGAATAGAACTTTGCATTAGTTTCATAATTTGTCGTTTATATTGGTTGCATAATGTTTCTACAACTCTACAAATTTACAAAATATTCCGAATTATGGGGACTAAGTCTGAATAATTTACTAATTTTGTTGTAAAATATCTTATTATGACAACCTTATATTTGGTAAGACACGGCGAAACGGTGGATAATGCCAACCGTATTATGCAGGGACACACGCCCGGTATGCTGAACGAAATTGGTATCTTGCAGGCTGAAGAAGTGTCCGAGAAACTGAAAGATGAGCATTTCGATGCCTTTGTGTCCAGCGATTTGCGACGCAGCATCCATACTTGTGAGATTATTGCCCGTCCGCATCAACAGGATGTTATTACCACTCCTTTATTGAGAGAACGGGACTGGGGCTCGTTTACCGGTAAATACATTCCTGAATTGGCAAACTTGAACGATCCGACGAAATGGCCTGAGGATATAGAAGCACTTGAGGCGATGAAGAACCGGGCAGGTAATTTTCTGGAATGGATAAAAGAAAACTTTCCCGACAGGAAAGTATTGGCAGTAGGACACGGTATTATAAACAAGGCCGTGCAGAGCGTGTACTTCAATAAGCCGATGAATGAGATTCCTCCAATGAAGAATGCCGAGATAAGAATACTCGAATTATAGTACCATATATGAAAAGTGAAAGGAACTCCATATCACATGGAATTCCCTTCTGTCATCTAAATAACTCTCTAAATTGCCATTTTTCCTATGGCATGGCTTCGACAAGCCATTGCATTTTCTATTTACTTGTTTTTATATATGTTGAAGTTAAGTGGCAAATTACTTTACTGAAAAATCTCTTACCTAAACAAACATTATACTCTTGAGGTCTTGTATTATCTTTTAAATTATCTAATTGTAATCTTTTATCTGTGTCCTCCGAAGCGTGAGCTGCCTGCCGAGCGTGAAGCACCGCCACCGAATGAACGATTTGGAGTTCCCGTGGGACGATTGCCTCTTGACGGTGTGAATGAACGGCTTGGTGCCTGGCGGGTTGTACTTCCACCGAACGAGCGACTTCCACCAAATTGTCTGTTGCTCGGAGTTGTTACAGTAGTTCGTGTTGAACTCTGACGGCCTGTGTTGGCTCTGCTGCGGCTTCCGCCAAAGTTTCTGCCGTGCTGATTGCCGAACGAGCGATGGCCGTTGGATGCTGTGTTTGTTCCAATGTTGTTTGAGCGCGCATTATCGAATCCGTTGCGATAGTCGCCTCTCTGGAATCCGTCTCTCATTCCGAATTGTCTGCCGTTGTTTCTGCTCGGATCTGCAAAGCTGCGTCCGTTATACCAGCTTCGTCCTCCGTTCATACGCCAACTGTGGCCTCCACGATATGCGGTGTAGAAATGAGGTCTGCCGAAGTAGAAGTAATCTCTACGGGGATAGCGGGCATAGATACCGAAGTGCCAGTTGCCGGCATCCCACCAAAGCGGGCGATAGAAATAACTGGCTTCCACGAATGAGCGATACTGCCAGTCGAGCAGAATATAGCTCAAGTCGAGATTGCGATGAGTCCAGTATGCGCCGTACAGGTCGTCGGCCGTGTTTACGCTCATCAAGTAATCCAGATTTATTTCGTATGCTGCTTCGTATTGCTCTTCTGTAAGATTGAGCTCGTAAGCCATTTTATCAGTCAGGAACAAGGCTTGGATACGTGCCTGTTCATATCCCATAGCGTTCGTAGAAACAGCCATAGTGAACATTGCAATGAAGGCTAATATGTATTTCTTCATAATTGTTTCCTTTCTCTTGTTATATTCTGTTTTTGTAATACTTCATTCTAAATTACGATGCAAAGGAACGAATAAAAAACAAGTCTATGAAAGGAATATCCCTAATGGGGAGGGGAATTTCCCTAAAACCCCGTCAGGCGGATCAATTCAGTCTGCCGTTTCCTTGTCAATTCCTATGCCTTTCGTCTGTTTTTGCAAAGGAATTACAGCACAAAATAGGCAACATAATGAATGTCTGCCGA
Source organism: Prevotella sp. HUN102 (assembly GCF_000688375.1). NCBI lineage: Bacteria > Pseudomonadati > Bacteroidota > Bacteroidia > Bacteroidales > Prevotellaceae > Prevotella > Prevotella sp. HUN102. Next base: position 1,329,687 of record NZ_JIAF01000004.1, read on the forward strand.
CAGGTAAAATAATACGGATTTGCAAGTATGCGAAAAACGCAATGCAATCTTCGCATACTTGCGATGCGTTCTTGCGAAGAATGGAACGCAATCTTCGCACGTTTGAAAAGTGTCTTTTAAATATCTGATTTACAGGTACTTACAGATTTGTTAAAAATAAGATTATAGCATACATTACTTATATGGTTACTGTTTTTAAAAAGGATGCTTTTGCCGTATAAGCCAACTTTCTTATCTGTTGCCTTGAACCTAACTCCAGAAGGTATATTCGTTTTTATAAATAAAAATGGGGCGTGATTTGATGAATCATCGCCCATAATTGGATTGGATTTGAAGTGTTACTTTTCCTTGTCAAGCACTGAATATTCACTGTTGTTGCTCACATATTCAGGCACTAATTCCTTCATAAGTTTCACAATTTCCATACTTTGGTAGTTGTGGCTTACCTTTATGAGGTTCTCAATTCGTGCATTGACATCCTCAAAATCATATTCTCTGACCTGAGCAATGCGAATCTTGTCGTGGAAACTTGGAAGTGTGTTTTCGGTTGTGCTCAAAACTTCTTCATACAACTTCTCGCCTGCACGCAGTCCTGTATATTTCACTTCCACACCTGTTGCTCCCGACAGCTTAATCATTCGCTTCGCAAGGTCGGCAATTCGCACCGGCTTACCCATATCGAACACAAATATCTCGCCACCTTTGCCGTGTGTGCCGGCTTCAAGCACCAGTTTGCAGGCCTCCGGAATGAGCATAAAGAAACGAATGATGTTAGGATCGGTTACCGTTACCGGACCACCTGCCTTGATCTGCTTTTCAAACAACGGAATGACAGAACCGTTTGAACCTAATACATTGCCGAAACGCGTAGTAACGAACTGTGTTGCACTACCGTTTTCCGCATTGATTTTCTTGTTGAGGCTCTGGCAATAAATCTCGCAAATGCGCTTGGAGCAGCCCATTACGTTTGTTGGATTCACGGCTTTATCGGTGGAAATCATCACAAACTTCTTGACTCCGTACTTAACGCTCAAGTCGGCAATGACCTTTGTGCCCCAAATGTTGTTCTGAATACTTTCAGACGGATTGTTTTCCATCATCGGAACG